>NZ_BAABHD010000059.1:0-11009 GCF_039541915.1 Nibrella saemangeumensis | reverse complement strand
CGCCGACTCAGCAAAGATTATGAATGTGACTGTTCATCGGCCGAATCCTTTGTGTATCTGGCGAACATTTATCGCATTAGCCGTAAAATTTAAACAGGTTCTAAGTATTCTTGAAGAAAAACTTAAATCAAAGGATAATATTGACGCTGTCAGCAAAGAAAGCTTAAGGTTACTTTCAGAAAATAAGAACCTTAAGAGAAGTTTAGACTCTTTAACAAGAAAACGACCATGAGGTTATACGTAGTAAGCCGACCAACATTAGATATTAATGAAGTAGTGAGATTTTTAAATGACGAAAATGTCTCTTGGAGGAGAACTGAAGGTACATCTGAATCAGATGAGATAATTGAACTTGCTGGAAGAATTTGTTATATGTCCTTCGGCAATTTACAATCACCAAGATCAAACACTGATTATATTAAGAACCTTATTGTCCAAGGTCATGAAAGTGTTTTAGAGCATGTAACTTGGTCATTTATATTAACTGGAATCTCAAGAGGGTTTAGTCACCAATTAGTCAGACACCGAATAGGGTTCTCCTATAGTCAACTCTCACAACAATATTATGACGAAAGTTATGCTGAATTTGTCTTACCAGATATAATTAAGCATTCAAAACGAGCAATGGAGAAATGGAAGGAGATTACAAAAAATAATAGAGAAAGCTATAAAGAGCTTTTAGAGTATCTTAAAGAAATTAAGATAGATGGGCTTTCTAAAAAAGAGCTTAATAGGCTATTATATACTGCCGCCAGAAGCGTTCTGCCAAATGCAACTGAAACAAAAATATTTGTAACAGCAAATGCAAGGTCAATTAGACACTTTTTGAAAGTAAGGGGGGCTATTCAAGGCGATGAAGAAATGAGACGTGTATCTGCTGAATTGTTGAAAGTAGTTACACAAGACGCAAAGGCACTTTTTTCGGATTTCCATATAGAGTATTTAAAAGATGGTTCTCCTATTGTTATTCATAATAATGGAGGTAACTAATTTAATGAACTAAGACATAGTACTAGCTTAGCTCTTTGAAGTAAGTCCTTAATATAAGTCAGGAAAGGTTACTTCTTTTTGTAGTTAATAATTTCACTTATGAGAAGCTCATCTCCTGTTGAAAGTGGTCTACGGTTAAGAAGTCCCTGTTTGTATCTCTCTTGAGTCATTTCTGATGAGCATAAATCAAAAAGACCTGCTGATCTATGTGCTTTTGGAGTAATGGGCCTAATAATACATGGAATTTCTTCATCTTCTGAACACAAAAATTCATAATGGTCATTGTAGATCGTCAGCTGAAAGTGGACAAATTGAGTGGAAAAGCTAAGAGACACTTTGTGTACTCTGTACTTTCTGACAAATATAATTTTTTCGGCGTCTCACCATTGTAAGGTGCTTGGTTTTCTGCCGTTCCGCCAGGCGCTGTTTTTGCAGACCCAGATACGCTTCCAGGGGCGCGACATTCTCCAGCGATTCATGGTAACGCTGCTCATTATAGTACGCCACCCATTCAGCCAGCCGTGTTCGTAATTCCTCAGGGCTATAATAGTGCTCCAGCAAAAGCACATTCTTCATCGACCGGTGATAGCGCTCGATTTTGCCCTGGGTCATCGGATGTAGGGGCGCTCCTCGTACGTGGTCGATTCGTTCCCCTTTCAGGTAGTCTCTCAGGTACTGCGAGATGTAAGCCGATCCATTATCGGTTAGGATGCGAGGCCTTTGCTCTGGTTTGAGTTTGGCCTGCTCCAAGGCTAAGCGAATCGTCCGTTCCGCGTCAGTAGCCTGCATGCTCGAGCAAAGCTCCCAGGCAATGATGTAGCGCGAGAAGTCATCCAGCACCGTCGAGAGATAGTACCAGCCCCAACCCTGAATCTTGAAATACGTGAAATCAGTTTGCCACAGCTGATTAGGAGCTGTAGTGGGATTGGCAAAGTGATCGGCGGCCTCTTGGAGCCGGTACACCGGTGTAGTGACTAAGCCATGACTTTTCAGCAGGCGGTACACGGTCGACTCGGAGACGAACCAGCCCTCATGATCCGTGATGTGCCAGGCCAACTCCCGGCTGGACAAATCAGGCCGCTCCAGGGCCAGTTCCACAATCCGATTCTTTTCGGCCGGTGGTACCTGGTTCCAGCCACTGCTGCGTCGGCTGGGTTGCGGTGCCAATCCATCGAAGCCTTTCTCCACATACTGCTTGTACCACTTGTAAAAGGTGGAGCGATTGATGTCCAACTCCTGTAGGGTGGCTTTTACACTCAATGAGGATTGTTCCACCAGAGTGATAATCTCCATCTTCTCAGACTGAGTCATACGATGATAGGGCTTATTCGTCGGCTCTGAGATTTTTTTTTAACAGGCGGTTCTCCAGGCTGAGTTCAGCCACCAGTTGCTTGAGAGCTTCGTTCTCGTTCTTCATCGACTGCACTTCAGGGGCGGTAGCTTCGCGGGTAGTATCACCAGCTAAACGCTTTTTACCCGCTTCCAGGAGCTCCTTGCTCCAGCGGTAGTAAACATTAGAGTTCAGGCCTTCCCGGCGACAGATTTCAGCTACGGAGTGTTCACCCTGCAGGCCTTCTAGCACGATGCGAATCTTCTCTTCGGCCGTATATTGCCGTCGCGTCTGCCGTTTGATGTCTTTGATAATCGATAGCGCTGGTGTACGCTGCTCAGAGGAGGGGGTTGAGCTAGAGCGTTTGGTATACGCTCTTTTTGAAGGATTGGACATAATCAAGGAAGTTTGGGTAAAACAAGTTAGTTAACTCTCTTTCCCCTTTCCAACTTATTTGTCCACTTTCACTTGACTACATACACCATTATAATAAGCTGAATTAAATATAATAACCAAAGTACTTAGTTTGTAGGCAAACTAAGTACTTTGGTTATCAATAGGACTACATAAAGCACCAGATTTACTTTGGTGACTCCCACTCAAGAGTTATTTCAAGGTTGGATTTGCCGCTGCCTTTAATGATTAATGACAAAATATCACCAGGTTCAGCCGAAACTTCAATCCCAAATTTAATTGATACCTTATTAGGCTTAATGTCATCAAATGCTTTATGAAGATCTTTTGAAAACGAGTTTATAGTTGAAGTTATAGTTTCAATAGAAGGTATGCCCTTGTTTGAAACTTCTTTACGAAGCCCCTTAGTCTTTTTACCGATAGGCGACGCGGTTTCAAATAAGACGGTTGTTCCGTCTGATAGTTTTACTTTTTGAAGTAAAGAGCTAGACTCTGAACTTTGTAGTTCAGATACTTTTTTCTGCTTATCCATTTCAAAAATCTTTAAGTTTTACTGATGGAACTGAACCTTTAACATGGTCATAAATTTGTTTCTTAATGGGAATGCTGTATTTACTTGTGTCAAACTCCTTAGAAAGCTCAAGCAGGAATTCTTTCGATAAACCATATACTTCTTCGAAATTGTTAACTTTTACAAAAGAGTACTTTTCTACTGTAGCGTTAAAAAATGAAACATTTTTTAACGCTGTATATTCAAAACTAACTTTAAAAAGTTTAGAACGGTCAAAACTTACATTTTTAAGAGTACTTTCATGAAAATTAGCATCAGTTATTGTACATTCTGAAAAGTTGACATTTATGAAATTGTTTACTCTAGGGGCAAAATTATTAATCTCTGAAGATGTAAAATCATTTTTATAAAGAATACAAGCATAGAAATCTACAAAGTTTAATTTACAGTTAATAAACTTAGTTTCACTTAGATCACTCTGCCTGAAACTTGCTCTGTCAAGAACACAGTTAGTAAAAGTAGCTGATTTAATAATAGACTTTGGAGCGTGGAATCCTTGAAGGTTTAAATCGTAAAAGCTCCAATAGCTTAAGTCAAGAGGTTGTAAGTACTGATCAAGTATATGAAGATAAATGCTCACCTCAAAATTTGAATCTGCTTTCATGTCCATTTTTAAAGATGCACATAAGTTACCGTAGCCATAAAATACATTTGCACTTTTTTTAATGTCGTTTAGCTCTTCATTAGGCCCTCTGAACTCTTTTTCATATAGAGTAGCTCTAAAATTATTTATGTTTTTTATTAAATATGTCTTTTGCTCACTTTTATCATCATTAATAATTTCTTTAAGGTGGCTAATCACCTCTAAAGGCATAAACTTTGAAAATACTTTAAAAAGGATTTCAGAAAAAATTGCCCCTTTAACTCCTGAATTACCTAATTTGTTTTTAATTTCTTCCCATATATATTCTGCAGATAAATATTCAGATAAAGATTTGTGGAGAAATTCTATTTTATAATCGTCATCTGAATCAGACTTATGTCTCTTTTTGAAGTAGAAGGCAATCATCATTGCTCTAAAGAGATCTTCATCTGTTTGTACAAGCCTTAAAGTTGTAAGCTCACCTTGATTAAGTATCGCAATAAATTCTGGTTTATTTAAATACTGATAACCAGAATAATAAATTTTGAAGGCTATCTTCTGTAACACACTTCTAAGATCGTGTGGTGTTAAACCAGTAAGTAGTGGGGGTCTTTTTTGATTATCCCAAACTTTATTTACAATATCAGTAAACAACCTTTTATAAATTTGGCTTTTATTTATTTTATCATCTTTATAGACTCCAACAATGGCTATTATTTGTAATAAAATTGGCTGACTAATTAGCTCTTTAAGTGAACTGTACACTAAAGAGTCAGAATTAATTTCATCTATATCAATAGGAGATATTTTAGGAGGAAATAGTTTTGCAAACTCTGTATATGAGTTTAACCAACTCTTTTGCTGATCTACAGTAAACTCATTTATAGACACTATTGGAAATCTATTCCCAACTTCAGCTAAATCAATATAATATCGTGAGGTTACTATAACTTTGATCGTTTTTTCTTCATAATTGTAAGCTGCTAATCTGCTAACTATTTTATCAGCATATTCTGTATAACTTCTTATTGGACTTCTAAATATTTCTAATTCATCTAAACCATCTAATATTAAAATTGAATTATAGAAAGTTTCTTCTGTAAGCAGTGAAACTACATTTTCTTTTAAATGATTATAAATCGCTTTTATTGGGTCAGTAATTATTAGGTCAGATTCAATTATATCTCTAAATTTTATAAAAAAGATAGGTCTAATTATATTATAATGCGAGTCAATTAATTCGTATAACAAACGGTAACAACTTGAAGTTTTTCCCTGACCTGGGTAAGCTAAAACAAAAAGGACGTTTTTTGAACTCGTTTCTGTAAAAAAGTCATTAACTCCTTGAAGTTCTACCCACTGTTTCAATAGTTGATTTAATGTAATATTATACTTATTGATAAATAGATCTCTAACTAATGACCTTTCATCAACGTTTTGCAGTTCATCATTATATATTTCATATAGAGAATGTCTGAAAATACTCACACCTGGATCTATATATATATCTTTTAACGTTAAATGCTCATCATTCAAAATTTTTGTATTTTGATAGTATTTTGATAGACTATTTTCATACTCTTTTATCTGTTTTTGTTCCTCCGAAGATGTTTTTTTCTTTTGTTCTTCTTGAATGGTAATTAACTCTGGAAAAGAATCGAATATTACTTTTTCTGACAATGCTATTCCTCCTGAAGCTCCTTCAATTTTATAAGGGATTATTCCAATAGCAAATCCTGTTTTTAAGCTTACTAAAGCTGATCCACTAAAGCCTTCAACAGGATCTCCTTCCTTAAATTTTATATGAGTTCTTTGTTTTAAAATAGCTTCAATTTTTCCATTAAAAGAGTCTTCATCTCCCTTACCTTCAGGATCTTCTTGTAATAACAATGAAAACCCCCAGGCTACAATAGGATCAAAGACTTCATATCCTTGATCAAACAAAATTATCGAGTTTTCAGTGGATGGCTTTACAAGGGAAATTAATGCTAGGTCGTGCTTTTTACTATATTTAATACTTGGTTTTTTGATGATCCACTTCTTTGGAGTATTTGTATCCTCAACAACTACTTTTTTCATTGAGGAAGTAACATGTTTGCATGTAAGTATTTTATCTTTTGCAACAAAGAAACCAGTGCCGAAGTTACTTATATCTTCTTGGTCGTAGATAATAACTGTAGCTGCTTTAATTCTGGCCTCAATAGAACTGAATATCTCTTTGTTGGAAACCATCTTAAGCCTAGTACCTTAGGTTTATATTTATTGTTTTATGACTACTGTGGAGTCCTATTGACTACTGAAAACTTGTTAATTGTTAATTTTTCGAATATAGTACCGCTTGTTCTTTTTGTAACAAATATAAAGAATACAATTATAGATACAACTTTATAAAAAAAGCCCCAAATCAAGTGATTTGAGGCTTTTTGCTCCCGAAGCTGGGCTCGAACCAGCGACCCTCTGATTAACAGTCGTAGACTAGCTATTTTTTGCTTCTATATTGTGTTTGTCTATTTTCTAATATTAGTCATTTAACTAATTGATTTACAAATATTTATCTAAAAAATTTTTTGACTCTTTTATTGCTGCTGTGCTTTTATTTACTACTTTTGTTTTGCAACTTGTTTTGCAACTCGCGACAGGTTGCAAAACATTCATCAGGTATAAACGAATGGCAACAGCAACGGTCAACCTTTATCTGGATACTCGGAAATGTGCTGAGGGAACAGGCATGGTCAAATGGTCAGTTATCAGTGAGCGCAAGCCACGCTTATTCAGCACTGGCCGTAAAGTGACAACGGCCGAATGGAAGTTCCTACAGGACAATAAGCAAAAGCTAGACAATCGTAATAAAGACGAAGAAAAAATACAGCTTTGGCGGGAGATGTATGGCGACACGTTTCACGATACCTTATCCGGTAAGACCCAAATCAGCTACCTGAAACGGGCTCATGTCGTCATTGGACAGTTAGGTGACAACTTCACCTTTGAAGGTTTTGCTGAAGCCATATTTAATTTTGGCAAAGAAGAAAAGAAACTAGCCGAACAAACGGACCTCATTGCTGCTCTACTTACTAAAGCGGCTAACATGGACAGCGCCGGACGTATTGGCAATGCAACAAACTACGGACTGGCTGCAAAGTCATTGCGCCGGTTTGTGAACTCCTTTACCGATGACGATCGCAAAAAGTTTTTAAATATTCCTGTTCCCCGCAGAATCAACCAACCTCGTCCGGCTGCTACATTACGGTTTGAACACTTAACGCCGGAGTTTCTGACCTCCTATGAACAATGGATGCTCCACTACGGTAAAGCACCACAAAGCAAGGAGAAGCAACCAATACCTGCTAGCCTGACCACCGTAGGTATATACTTACGGCACGTTCGGGCCGTGGTTAACGATGCCATTGAAGCCGGACTGATGAGCCGGGAGGCTTACCCGTTCGGCCGTAACAGGTACGTCATACCAGCCGGAGCCAATGCAAAGAAGGCACTGCCTAAAGCCGACCTTGAGAAGATAAAAGCGTATCAGCCGATACCGGGAACCACTGAGCAGCGGAGCCATGATTTGTGGCTATTTTCTTACTTTGGCAATGGGGCTAACCTAACGGATATATGTCGCTTGACATGGGGGCGGGTAGATCTGAAGGAAAGCAAAATTACATTCATCCGGCAAAAGACTGCCCGTAGCAAAAAGCAAAACCTGACTCCTATTGTAGCCCATCTGAGGCCTGAAACCATTGCGGTAATTGAGCGATGGGGAATAACAGACAGACGACCTAATAACTACGTTTTTCCATTCCTCAACCCCAATATGACGGAACGGCAAAAGAAGCAGACGATTCATCAGCTTGTGAAGATGACAAACAAATGGATGGGTAAAATAGCTAAGCAATTGGAGATTGATGCTGATGTGAACACCTACGCTGCCCGGCATTCGTTTGCTACCAGTCTGCTGAAGAGCAAGGCTCCCTTGGCATTTATTTCTAAGTCCCTAGGACATACGAACCTGAAAACGACAGAAAGCTATTTAGGCTCCTTCGATGATGAGGAAGCCAAAGCGTTTTTAAGCGCCCTTTAATTATTACTTAGTAAAATAATATGGAGAGTTATGCAGATCAATCGCTTGTAGCGGCCATAAAAGCATATGTCAAAGCGGAAGACCATATGGCTGGAATAGCAAAGTCCATGAACTTCAAAGTAATTCCGAACATAGGAGTTCAAATGGATAATGAAGTTTTTATAAGAGTTCCATTTAATCCGGAAGCTTTGATGTCCCTCAAGGAAAATAATATAACGATTTTTAATGATTCACCTCAATACAGTATTGTGCTGAGAAGAATCCATGATAAGATGATCCGTTTTGCTAAAGCTGAAAAACGATTTCAAGAAGGTCATTCTTTAATGGTAGAGCAAGATAATGGTATAACAAAGTTAATAAACATAACAAGTGAACTAAAAAAAACAAACCCCGTAGTGTACGAAAAGATTATCAATATTCTCCGACAAGATCAAAAGCTTCGAAGAATATGGAAGCTTGGAGGAAATATTTTTCATATGTTTAACGATTATTTGAAAGGTCTATTAGATGGTTTGCCCATTGAATATTACAATTATGAGTTTGAACAGGCCTTCTTCCAAGCCATTCTAATCTATTGCGACAACCTTGATAATATCTCTTCTGAAGTTATAAGGAAAGCTTATTATAAGCGGGCACGACAGATAAGATTACAGAATGTAATTGAGGTTAAGAAAATGGATGAAGAAATATTAGATGAATTTAAAAATTCAACAAGCCCTCCTTCGGTAATTAATCAAGAGAAATTACCATTTGCAGTAATTTCATATATATTCCAATATGAAAATATGAAAATAAATGAGCTTAATAAAAACGAGATAGCGGCAAAATTTGGACATAAAGCAAAAACAAGCGGGTTCACATTGTTAAATGAATACTACCTGCCTTTCGAATCAGTTGAAGGAAGAACATTACGAAAAGGAGCTGCAAAGCAAATTTTGAGTGCAATTCCGCATTTAACTACTGACATAGCAATAAAAAAGGCAGAAAAGGAGTATACAATAGCCATTCAGAACAAGGGAAAAAAAGGAAGAGGACGAACAGGAATAAAACTGGTTCCTAGAAATTCCTAAGAACACCCTATTCCTCTGATCATCTTCGTGTCAGAAATCATAACTGACACGATGAACGAAATATCAATCACATTTGACCAACTGCCAGTCGCTGTATACCAACTTCGTCAAGAGGTAAGCGAACTCAAGGAGTTGATGGCAAGCATATCCAGCCATTCGACACCTACCAGTATCAACGAAGACCAGCCGTTACCGGTAAAAGAGGCTGCTGACTTTTTAGGGGTAGCTCCACAGACCATTTATCAGAATATTGATAGAATTCCGCACCGAAAGCGGTTCGGTCGTCTTTATTTCTTCAAAGTTGAATTACTGGAGTACCTGAACGCAGGGGAGGGCGTGAAGGCATGAACGCCCTTCAACACATAAGGGAGTCAAATCGGACGTATGTGCTATACCGTTGTTTGAGTATAGTAAAGTACTCCTATGCAATGCCAAGAGACAAAAGCATTATGTTCCCTGGCTTTACATGCTTGTATGCTGGATATACTTCTTTCGGCTACCAGTTTACCAGCCTTTACCGGGGTCACCAGCAATACCAGACTGGTGTTTTCATCTTTCGAACCAAAGCTGCTTGTGATCGGGTCGCCTTTGTATATAGCCTCCACCAATTCGCAAATCGCAACATCCGATAGCAACTGTTTAACCCAGAGCTACCAGATTCAGATTGGTTATATCGGTAAAATAGCTACCAACTTCAAATCACTTTGACTGGCTTTGCTGGTACCGTAAGTACAACTGTAAGAAAGTCAACAAATAGAATCATGAACAACCAGAAACGGCATAATTTCCAATCATCTAACCGCCAACAAGGACGATTAATCTTCTGAATTATTAAGAAGATTAGTGACAATGGTGCTAAAAAGACTTTTGAAACCTACAATTTACATTCCAATGAAACAAAATAAGGATTTCCGCTACCAGTTAGAGAAAAGAGTTAGCCAGCATTCTTGTCCCAAATGCGGACAAAATAGGGAATATACCAATTATGTAGATACCTACACTGGAGAGCTACTTCCTGAAGAATACGGTCTTTGCAATTGCGGTTACATCTTAAGCCCCTATTTTAAAACCTCGTCCGTTAAAAGCTACGCGGAGAAGGTGTGGGAGGAAAATAAAATCCCAACGAAATTCTTTGCCAAAGCATACCAGTTGAAGCAGGAAGGTTCAGGGGCTTCGGAGATAATCGTGCATTTACAAAAATATGAAGGAGCGAATTTCGAACAAGCTGAATATGTCGCTGATTATGTATTCGGCAAGATGAGAAAGACCGGCGAAAAAAGCTGAGGAGCTGTCACCCCAATCGGCATATCCGATAATACCGGAAGAGGTATATGAACCTACGCTTAGTGCCTACTTCAGGAATAATTTTGCCCGCTTATTAAACCACCTTTTCGGAGAGGATAGGGCTCGGGAATTGATAGTGCGCTACAGAATTGGTACGTTGGATAAAAGGTTCTTCAGTAGTGAGTTTGGTGGCACCATCTTCTGGATTTCAAATGAGCTTGGAGAACGTAGTACGAGGGAAAATAAAGCTGTTTGGGCGGGATGGCCATACCAAAGAGAACAGTTGGATACACACGTACTTAATGGACCTGTACCATAAACGACCCGACTGGCTGTTTGAATATGCTAATTCAGGCGACAATAAATGAACTGTCCCTTTCGGTCTGCACCTGTTAGCTACGGAGCTAGAGGAGAAACCAATTGGCGGATTTGGTGATAGGGCCAGAACCGATGAAGTTGTGGTAAGCTGTTAAATACAAGGAAAGCCGATCTATTGGGGATCGGCTTTTTTGTTTGTAGTTAATAAAGAAGTATAATCACTTCATAATTTTTATAATTAAAATAGTAAGGTAGCGAGCCTTTTGATTGTAGTAGTCAAGACTTAGTCTGACAGATGGGGGTGAAATTAACTGTCAGTTGCTTGCTGTAGCCGTGCCCAGTTGAACTGTCCTGTTTGCTCCTGATCCGGT
>NZ_BAABHD010000058.1:0-4914 GCF_039541915.1 Nibrella saemangeumensis | reverse complement strand
GTTCAACGTAGGCAGTGCACCGGCCGTGGCCAATCCTGACAGCTACACACTGGGCTTCAACCAGACGCTGGCGCTGACAGTGCTGACCAATGACACCGACCGCACCGGCGCTCCGGCTTCGCTGAGCAGTGTCACTTTGCCCACGATTGTGACGCAGCCAACAGGCGGTGCAGTAACCGTAAACGCTGATGGTACCATTACCTACAACGCCAATGACACCTTCACGGGCGTGGATCAGTTTGTCTACCGTATCTGTGATGTGGTCAACACCAGTTTGTGTGATACCGCTCTGGTGCGAATTAACGTCGGTAATGCTCCGGCCCCGCAGCCGGTGACGGATCAGGTGACGGGCAGCTTTGGCCAGCCGGTAACGGTGAGTGTACTGGGTAATGATCTGGCGGGTAACGGTCAGCCGGCCACGCTGGCTAATGTGACCGCACCGACGATTGTCGATGCGCCTGCCAACGGCACGGCGGTGATCAATCCTGATGGCACTATCACCTACACGCCGGCCCCTGGCTTTGCCGGCTCTGACACGCTGACGTATCAGATCTGTTCGACGGTGAGTCCGAATGTGTGTGCCACGGCCCAGGTAATCTTCACGGTACCGTCAGTGCCGCCGGTGGCTAACCGCGATGATGCTACCACCACCTTCCAGCAGCCGGTAACGGTACCGGTACTGCTGAATGATGCCGCTCGTGGAGGTTTACCGGCCAATCTGACTACGGTGACGGCTCCGCTGATTGTGGATGCACCCGATAACGGTACGGTGGTGGTGAACTCAACCGGCAGCATCACCTACACGCCCAATGCCGGTTTTGCCGGTAGCGACACCTTGATCTACCGCATCTGTGACCAGGTCAACACGCTCTTGTGTGACTCAGCCCTGGTGGTCTTTACCGTGGGCAGTGAGGCTCCGGTAGCTAACCGGGATAACTACACGACAGCCTTTAATGCACCAGTTCAGATACCCCTGCTGCTCAATGATCAGGGCCGGGGAGGTTTGCCTGCGTCATTAACCAACGTGACGGCACCGGTCATTGTCGATCAGCCAACAAACGGTACGGTAACGGTGAATGCGGACGGAACACTGACGTACACGCCGAACTTTGGATTCGCCGGAGCAGACAGCCTGATCTACCGCATCTGTGATGTGGTCAACACGGCTCTGTGTGACACGGCCCTGGTGGTCATTAACACCGGTAGTTCGGCTCCGAATGCGAACACCGATGTGGCGACTACCGGATTCCAGACACCAGTAACTATACCGGTATTGCTGAACGATCAGGATCGGAACAATCAGCCGGCCAGCCTGACCAACGTGACGGCACCAGCGGTAGTACGGCAGCCTGCCAGTGGTACCGTAGTAGTCAACGCGGATGGTAGCATCACTTACACGCCGAACGCGGGCTTTGGCGGAACGGATACGCTGGTATACCAGATCTGTGACCGGGTGAACACCAGTCTGTGTGATACGGCTCGGGTGGTTATCAATGTAGCACAGGGTCAGGTATCGCTGGTGGCCAGAGCTTATCTGCAGGGAGCGCTGTTTGGTGTGTTCTTGCCGGATACGCTGATGCGCGATGACCTACGGACTAAGGGTCTACTGCCGACGGGCAGCCCGTATGCTGGTTTCAATGCGCTGACGATTACCGGTAATGTGAACCCGGCTGTATTCAGTGTCACTGGCGCTAACGCGATCGTAGACTGGGTATTTGTCGAATTGCGTAACCCGGCCGACCCAACGCAGATTGTCGACAGTCGTTCCGCGCTGATCCAGCGGGATGGAGACATAGTGGATTTGGACGGGGTATCGCCGGTGCGGTTCAACAGTGCAACGGCAGCCAGCTACTATGTAGTGGTGAAGCACCGCAACCATCTGGGTGTAATGACCCAGGCAGCTGTCCCGCTGAGTACGACCGGTACGGTGGTAGACTTCCGCCGACCGTCGACGCCAACGTATACCTACACCAACACGGCCATCAATCAGGCTCAGGTGGTGGTTGAACAGGGACGGGCACTGTGGGCAGGTAACGCGCTATACGACAACGATCCGGGAATACCGCACAATTTCGTAATCAACCAGGGTACCAACAACGATGTGAACGTGATTTACCAGCAGGTAATTAATGCACCGGGCAACATCTTTGTGACACCGTTCTTCCGGTTGAGAGGGTACTACACGGGTGACATTAACTTAAACGGGGAGGTGATCTTCCAAGGTACAGGTAACGATGTCGAGTTCATTTACCAGAACGTCATCAAGAACCACCCTGGTAATGTGCTCCGGCAGCCGTTCTTTATCATCCGCGAGCAAATACCGTGATAGGATTCTGTTTGAACTCAGCAGCGGGGATCACTCCCCGCTGCTGTAGTTTACACCTGTCTGGTATGCCTGATTCAAAAAGTTTGGCATCTTTTGTGATAGGAAAAGAGGCTCCCGGTATTCTTTAAAAAATTAGTCCGAGCCCCTGTCTGAATCCTCTGATCCTACCGGAAAGTTACCCGCCAGACGACTGTCAGAAGCAATAATTCCTTATATGCATAATTGTACATAACAAAGGTCACGCTTTCTAATCAGCCTTTGCGGTTGGATAAAACAAATAATCTACAGGTAGGCTACGGTGGGTTGGCCAACCATTCAATTGGATAATGTCCATGACCTTCCTGCTTGGTACATTTCTTGCCAATAATCAGGCTCGGAGTACAACTGAATTTATTTCCCCCGAGAATATTAGCTGACAATAAAAAAGTTTTCAAATGAA
Organism: Nibrella saemangeumensis; assembly: GCF_039541915.1. Lineage (NCBI taxonomy): Bacteria > Pseudomonadati > Bacteroidota > Cytophagia > Cytophagales > Spirosomataceae > Nibrella > Nibrella saemangeumensis. The sequence goes on along the minus strand of NZ_BAABHD010000058.1, from coordinate 2,149 downwards.
ACACTTCTTCTCTCTGGCACTTTGGGTAGGTATTTTTTTTGCGAGCCACCTGAGCTATAGTCAGCTGCTCATATCGCCCAACACCGTTAACTATCAGGTTACGTATGATCCGGTGACTAACCGGTATACGGCTTTTGTGATACCGAACTACAACGTACCCAACAGCAACAACCCTGGCCCTACAGAGAAAGGAAGTACGGCTCAATATACCTTAAAGGTGCCGGCTCAGTTTTTCATCCAGGACATTCAGGACATCCGGGGAAACTGGGAAAAGAACCCCTTAAAGTTAGGACCCGGTCAACCTGGTCAGGACTATACCGGATTCAATCTTGATCCGGCTTTCAATTATTATGTCATCGGTAAAAGCTCAAATGAAACAGATTACGGAACGTTTCAGGCGGGTCAGCCGGTGGCTTTGTTTAGTTTTCGGGGTAATGGCTGTTTCGGCCCTATAACCCCCCTGCCGCCCAGTGATGCTTTTATCACAGCAGCCGATGACCTGTACGCACTCAATGTAGCGAACAGCTTCTACTCACGTTCCGGGCAACCAGAGGGCGGGAACGTCGTGCCACTGGAGCAATTTGTGAATATTGCCAGCCCGGCGGCTGATTGCCGGAGCGTAGTGGCAAATCCTGAGAGTACTACCACTATTGCAACCATAGCGGTCACCACGTCAGTGTTAGCGAATGATACCCGAAACGGGCAGCCCGCCAACACCACCAACGTCACGGCTCCGGTTATTACGCAGCAGGCCATCAATGGTCTGGCGGTAATCAATGCTAACGGAACAATCACCTATACCGCCAATGCGGGTTTCACCGGAACAGACAGCTATGTATACCGTATTTGTTACGATACGGAACCAACTTTATGCGATACCGCTCTGGTCCGCATCACCGTGGTGCCGCCCCCGCCCCCGGTGGCTACCCTCGATCAGGTAACCGGGACATTGGGCCAGCCTACAACGGTTACTATTTTTGCCAATGACTTAGGCGGCAATGGTGAGCCAGCCAGCTTAACCAATGTGACGGTGCCAACGATTGTGGATCAGCCCAACAATGGCACGGTCGTCGTTAATTCCGACGGCAGTATTACCTATACCCCGGCTTTTGGCTTTGCCGGCAGCGACACCCTAACGTACCAGATTTGCTCTACCATCAGCCCGACGGTTTGTTCAACGGCCCTGGTGGTGTTTACGATACCGTCTGCTCCGCCAACCGCTAACCGGGATAATGCCACCACCACTTTTCAGCAACCGGTTACCATACCCATATTAACAAACGATACCGACCGGGTGGGACGCCCCGCGACCCTCACCAATGTCACGGCACCCATCATTGTTGAAGGGCCGGATAATGGTACTGCCGTTATCAACAGCACCGGTACGCTGACCTATACACCAAACGCAGGCTTTGCCGGTAGTGATACCTTATTTTATCGTATTTGTGATCCGGTCAATACGCTGTTGTGCGATTCAGCCCTGGTCGTTATAAATGTTGGTAGTGCAGCGCCAACGGCTAATCGGGATAATTATACGACCGCATTGAACACGGCGGTCCAACTCCCGGTACTGCTGAATGACCTAAACCGGGCAGGACTGCCAGCCAATACTACCAATGTTACTGCCCCAGTTATTGTCACCCAGCCAACCAATGGTTCACTGACGCTGAATGCTAATGGGGTTTTCACTTATACCCCTAATAGTGGTTTTGCGGGGGCGGACCAGTTCGTGTACCGCATCTGTGATGTGGTGAACACAACCCTTTGTGATACGGCGCTGGTGGTGGTCAATGTTGGCAGTGCGGCTCCGAGTGCTAATCCGGATGCCGCTACGGTAGGGTTCAACCAGCCCGCCACCGTCACGGTGCTGACCAATGATCTGGACCGGAATGGTCAGTTGGCTACGCTCACCAATGTGACAACGCCGACTATATTGATGCAGCCTGCCAACGGCACCGCCGTGGTAAATGCTAATGGATCCATTACCTACACACCGACAACCGGTTTTGCCGGCACCGATATGCTGGTCTACCAGATCTGTGATCGGGTGAACACCAGCCTGTGCGACACGGCCCGGGTCACCTTCAATGTAGGTAGTGCACCGCCGGTGGCCAACCCCAACAGCTACACGCTGGGCTTCAACCAGACG
>NZ_BAABHD010000057.1:0-3928 GCF_039541915.1 Nibrella saemangeumensis | reverse complement strand
GGGTAGTTTTGCAGTTTCGTACAAAATCCGTCACTTGGGGCCATTGCCCTTGTTCCGTGGCCGAACCAGCGGAAAACTCAGCAACGCTTTCAGGTCAAACTGGACCGGTGGTATGGTTTCGTCCGAAAAGTCATACTCACCAGCCAGATTGATGTGATGCCAGGTGTGCGTCGAAGATTTCAGAATCGTCCGCAACAATTCTTCGCGTTCCAGAGTCGTTTTGCTCTGTCGTAGCTTTTCCGACAGATACAGCAGGTTGTAGTAATTAATCACATTCATAATCAATGTCCGACAGCCAGCAGCAATTTGGCGTTCCTGATCAGTGGGCCAGTCAAACGAACTATCATTGCCCAATGTGACTGCACTCCCAAACTTGTTGCCGTGTTCAACACGCGTGAGGATTCCTTCAATACTCGCTCGCAGTTCAGGGTCAGCAACCACCCGGAGAATGAAGTCCGTTTTGTAGAGTCGGCCCAGATCCCGTAGCGCTTTATGAAGGGGATGTTGCCGGGCATACGAATTGAGCCGTTTGAGCAACATGGAAGGGCGCGAATAGCCCAAAATGGCCGAAGCCATAAAGCGTAACACAGGGTCCCACTGCTCGACCAGGTGTTCGTAATCAATCCGACTATCGGGCAAAATTTTATAACCAAATGCTTTGTAGGTCGAAACCGCATCAATACTATACAGCTGCTGTCGATGAATCTGCACAAAGCGGGGGCGGAAATCGATGTCTAGCAAACCCATACCAGCAAAATTAATTTCGGAAAATCCGTGCATATCCGTTGAGTGGGCCTGAGTTTGAATCACCTGATTGTGCAGCACTACATCCAGCACATACCCTGATTCGCGCTCTCCGGCGTTAACAACCAGGGTATAAACCAATTGGCCGGCTTCATCCAGGCCAGAGTAAATGACGACACCTTCGCCATTGCCAAAATATTTATAGGAGGCTGTAGCGCGAAGTGTGGGAATGGATACATCGAATTTCTGGCCATCACTACCGGTAACAACCAGTCCTTCCTGACGACGGAACAAATCCGTTAAGGGTAGCGCATTGCTGTGAGCAAGGATACAGTCATTGGCCTCCACCACCATTTCGGGCGAGAAATATTGGGTGGCCACCGTCTCCAGGGCATGTACGGATATGTTGCGTGAAACCAGTGCCATCTTCCGAATGCCAATATTTTCGCCGTACCCAATAATGGCTGCCAGCAGTAAGCGAAGGTCTGGACGGGTAGGTTTCTGCACAAAACCCTGATGCTGAAACTTGCTTAAAAATCCCGTCAGGTTTTCGACCTGTAATAATACGTCCTGTAGGGAGACCACCCGGCTGGCTGGATATAGCAGGCGGGTAACTCCTTGCTCCTGCTCTTCATCAGCCCGGTAGCGGTGCAGGTGCCAACCCCCATGCGCGTCAAAAAATACTTGTGGATTAGTGGTCAGTCCCTGGTTAGTTTGGGCGAACTGACAATTAAGCCGCTCGTTGAGGGCGAGCAGGGTCTTGGCTGGATGTTTATGGTGGAGTAAGTTGGCCCGTCGTAAATACTCCTCCCGGTGTACTTTCCATTGCGCCGGGGGAATCTGATACTCATCCACTGACCGGTATTCATACGAGGAAAGTACGGTCAGACTTCCATCACGTAAAGCGTCACGTACGGCTCGAAACAGCAGCACCTTGTAGAGCGAGACCCGTAGCCTGCCTTTTTCTGTGTAGACGTGCTGTTGCTCAGCCATACTCAAAAACTCCAACGGCACGGCTGAAGCCGCACCCAATTCACCTTTATGTTGCTGATAGTAGGTAATCGCTTTAAACAAGTGTGGATGGGAACTCTCCTCATCGAAGAATAGATGTTGAACAATAGCGGATACCCGCAGTTGTAGCCGAAACGACACTTTCTCTAAAGCCAGGTAGTAATCCGTGCGTTCATCGATAGGCTGGTTGATCGTTTTTATTTCGGCAACGCGCTGTTTATCAGCCAGCAATTGCTCACTATCTAACCGTTTCCGTTCCAGAATCTGTTGAATCTGTGCCACCTTCTGATCGTTATTCCACTCTGGCTGATGAATGGTTTGTTCGATTTGGGTCAGGGCGTCAATGTGTACATCGGCGCGACGGCTCATCTGACCGACCAGGCTGGCGGTAGTGTGACGGTTCTGATAATACTCTTCTTTGAGATTATTCTCGCAGTCATTCAACAGACCCGCCACCGCCTTGTTTAAGGTTAGAATCAGGGCATCGCCCACACTCAGATACTGAAAGGTGATGAAAGCCAGCAGACGTAGATAGCGTTCATGGATCCGTTCCGCTAATAGCACCGTCCGGTTATCGAGTACATACTGAGCGTAATATCGGGTAGAATCATCGGTCAGCTCCAGGCGGGCGATCAGAGGGGCCAACTGGGTGAATAGCGTTTTGAGATGGCAAAATAACGCTACCCGCTCAGCAATGACGTGGGGCTTCATGGACTGACTGATATGCTTGAGAGCCGTGAGCGGGTAGCGCTTTTTTGTGCCAGACTCACTGCCTGATTCAGTATTATCGAGTAAGTCGTCCAAGAGGGTTTGATCGGTCGGCGTCAGATACTGGCGGATAATCCCTTGTAAATGCTCATCAAAATCATCCATCGCCTGGGTGATGATTTCCCGCAGTTGGCTATAGGTTGGAATCTCGACCCGATTTTTTCGTAGGTACTCCACCAGCATATCCAGCATTACTGCCGGTCGGGTTTGTAAGTGAGTCAGCAAATGAGCCTGTCGCTGGAGATCAGCCCGATGGGTCGGCGTAAAAGATTGGTAGCCCAGATGATTGAGAATCACTGAACGGTGTCGATACAGAGTTCTACTGACCATGTAAGCCTGCAAATCAACCTGTTCGAGTCCAATTCGGAGTTGTTCGCATACCCACTCGACATCTTCCGGAGGAAACCGATCCGGAACAAAAAAACGGGTCATCACCCGGAAGTAGCCTAACTGGAGGATAAATCCAGCTCTGGCCGTTGGGGTATGAATAGCTGCCAGATAAGTTTCGGCCCAAACAGGAAGGTCCAGTAGAATGAGTCGATGACTGCTATTGAGTTGAGGGGGTGTATCAAAGCGTATACGAGCTTCGGGAGAAAGGTAGTCACGGCGAGGCATAAACAGGGTGATTTGTAGCCGGTGATGTCTTGGGAAAACGTCCGTTTTTTGAGACAGTAACACACCGGACGTTTTGGATGGAGAAAACTACAAAAAACTGTCTTACTTTGTTGTCTCAAAAAACAATGTCGCAAGTACTGCTTGCTTGTTGGGTTCTCTGCGACTTACGCTACTTTTTATGCTAATCGGTTATGCCAGGGTGTCCACCCAGGACCAACAACTCCATCTTCAATTGGATGGCCTCAAACAAATTGGCTGTGAACGGATTTTTCAGGAGAAGGTCTCATCAGGTAAGGTTCGTCCTCAGCTGCAACTGCTGCTAGACTCCCTGCGGACCGGAGATACAGTGGTGGTGTGGAAGCTGGACCGATTAGGTCGCTCTCTGAAGGAGCTGATTACCCTCATAAACGATTTCCAGAAAAAGGGCGTTGGCTTTCGCAGTCTCAATGATGCGATTGACACGACGACAGCGCAAGGGCGGTTGGTGTTTAACCTGTTTGCTTCGCTAGCCGAGTTTGAGCGGGACTTAATTCGGGAACGGACGCAGGCCGGGTTATCCGCTGCTCGCTCTCGGGGTCGATTAGGGGGCCGTCCCAAAGGATTAAGTCAAGAGACTGTTGCAAAAGCTAAAGCGGCTCGGACACTTTATGAGGCAAAGGACAAAACGGCTGAAGAGATCGGGAAACTTTTGGGGATTAGCCGAGCGACCGTGTATCGCTACTTATCATATCGGCCGGTGGAGGAAGACAAGGCCAAGTGACGGATTTTGTACGAAACTGCAAAACTACCC
>NZ_BAABHD010000056.1:0-3403 GCF_039541915.1 Nibrella saemangeumensis | reverse complement strand
TCGGGTATTATGATAACCGCAAGCCAATGTAAGACAAATCAGCCAGTTTGTAAGACAGTGTTTAAGCCATGTAAGACACACCTTCCCGGCTGTAAGACATTTTCGTGATTTTGTCTTACACACCGAGAGTTTACCGCTTTTTTGCTATTTATGTGTCTTACAAGCTGTAAGACACGCCATGAACACGCCTGAAGACCTACCCCCTGCCGAGTCTGCACCCATTACCAAGAGCAGCCCTGTCACCTGGTCGATTCGTGGGGTTGACCGCGACACTCGCCTGGTGATCGAGAAGGCCGCAGCCCGAGCCGGCAAGACCATCGGCCAGTACGTCAACGAGGACGTGCGCAGCCTGGCTCAAAGCCAGCTCACCCAAACCCAACTGCCGGCCAGCCCCAAAGATATGCAGGACCAGATTGAACACCTGACGCGCATCGTGGAAGGCATCGCCAGCCGGATGCCGGAGCAGGGCAGGAAAACCTTCTGGCAACGGCTGTTCGGTTAACGTTGCTGGCCACGTTTCTGGATCTCCTGAATCTCCTCCCGACTGAGGTATTTTTCGGCCACACTATTCCCCCCTTTAGCCTCGTAGCCTTCCACCTTCCTGGCCAGGTACTCCAGATCCCCCCGCATGACCGAGAGCTTTTCTTTCTGGTGGCTACGGACCCGACAAGAAGGCGAGCAGAAGCGGGCACCGGTCCGCACGTTGGCCGAACGGCCGCAGTATTCGCATTCGATTAGTGCCATATCCGTAAATTAACGCTTACAAGGCCAAAAGTAACGTTTTTCTCTTTTATCCCCTTTCCCACTACAACCGTTAATTAACGCTTATTTCCCTGTAAATGCCCTTTTCGCCTTAAATTTGCTCAATTGGCGGGGAATGCGTAGGTTGCGACCGGTGGCAGCGGGAAAGGGTGTACTTACTACACAATTTTTTTCGCCTCTCTGCGAGCAGGCTCAAAAATTGTTCCGTAAGCTCAGGGGCACACCCCCGAGACCCCCGACGCTGCGGCCACGTTGATGGATAAACCGAGGAGAAGCTATGGCCTTTGCTATTGTGAGAATCGCCAAGATCGGCGGGGGTAATCCGGGCGGCAATGCCGGCGGATTGGGCCACCACCTGGAGCGGACCATGAAGGTACCCAACGCCGATCCGGAGCTGGCCAGGTACAACCAGCGGGTGATCGGGACGGGTGATCTGTGGAAGGATATCCAGTACCGCATTCAGGAAGCGGGCATAACGCCCCGTAGCAACGCCGTCTATGCCGTGGAGCATCTGATTACGGCCAGCCCTGAGTTCTTTCGTCAGAGCGAGTATAAGCGCTATTCGGAGCAGGGAGAGGCCCAGCTCTGGCAGCACTGGGACCGCTGGAAGGCTTTTCAGGAACAGACCCTGCACTGGCTGACCGAGCGGTACGGCAAACACAACATCGTCAGCTTTCACGTACACCAGGACGAGCAGACCCCCCACATCCACGCGGTGATTGTTCCCATCGACGCCAAAGGCAAACTGAATGCACGGGCCTACTTCGGAGGGCGGGAGAAACTCTCGCAGCTTCAAGACAGCTTTGCCCAGGCCGTAGAAGGGCTAGGGTTGGAAAGGGGATTAAGGGGGAGTAAGGCCCAGCACATCGAGCGCAAGCAGTTCTACAGCGCTCTGCAGGAGCTCACGCCGGCTACTAGTCCCCGCTTCACGGTAGAAGCTGGCCAGCCTATCCAGTTAGAGAATCCCCCGCTGTTCAACCGGGAGCAGTGGAAGCAGTCCGAAGAGGCTCGTATTAGCGCCGAAATTGCCCGTCAGGCGACGATCACCCGGCAGGCCGCCGAGAAGTACGCTCAAGAGGTGGCTAGGCAGGAGCAGGCTAAAAAGGCGCGTCAGATACAGACCATGCTGGAGGCTCGTGGCCAGAAACGGCAGAGCCAGGCCGAGCAGGAGCTGAAGGCCCTGAAAGCAGCCCTTAAACAGCAGGGTGTGGAGTACAAAAACGGTCAATTAGTGAAAGCCCAGCCAGAGGAGAAAAAACAGCAGGAACAGAGCCGAAAAAGAGGGCGTGGACTAGGTATGTAATTAAGAACCTAAGAAGCAAAACGATATAAGTGTCTGATTATCAATAGGGCCTATTTAGCTACCTGCTAAATCAATTTTAGCTACCTGCTAAGTTTTTTTTAGCTTTTTTGTATAGAAAAAGCTAAATATTTTTTATCTCATTTGTTTTTTCTATTTAGCTTTTTGTTACGTTTGTGATAAATAGTATTTATCGTTATGAAGTATGCTAAGCTAAAAGCTCAACCAACTTTTAATGAGAACCCTTTCGTTGAGCAAGCTATTAACGACATTAAGGTAGTAAGGAAGACCCAAGTAGTTCGCCCAGAGAACAGGGATGAAATACAGATGATTACTTCTACTGACGGCGAGATAACAGGATATACAGCTTTTATGCGTTTTGTGGAGTTGGATGAGGAAAGATTTGCCAAAGTGTACTTATCTCAGTTCACTGCCTTCTGGGAGTTGACAAAACCAGCAATAAGAGTATTCGGGTATATCCTTAGTATTTTGAAACCCAAACAAGACGAGTTCTTCTTAGAGATGGACAAATGCTTAGCTTATACTAAGTACACTCATGCCAATAGCGTTCTAAGTGGCTTGGCTGTACTTGTTGAATGTGGTATTATTGCCCGTAGCAATAGCCATTTTAAGTATTTTATCAATCCACTTGTTGTATTTAATGGAGATCGTGTAACATTTGCTAAGACCTACGTCAAGAAAAAGAAAGACAAGGAGAAACAAGACAGAAATCAACTTGATTTATTCCAACAGGAGGCACTCCGACTAAGTGAAAGTCCCCTTAAACTTGATTCATAATTAATGATGGACACCGTACAAGAAGCTAAACGCTACCTGGACAATGCTCGCCAGATCCTTAGCGACAAAGCCCAAAAAGAGGATGGTTACTACCAGGACTCTAAGTATGTGAAAATGGCCGGCCACACTGCCTATGCTGGTGTTCTGCTGGCGCTCGATGGGGTGTTAGGTAAAAAGAGCAAAGGCCGCAAAGATGTAGAGTGGTACAAGCAGCAACTAGCTAAGTTGGACAAACGCGTGCTGAACTCCTTCGTTGGAGTCTACGACACTCTACATCTGTCAATGAGCTATGACGGTAACCCGCTGGCCAGCGTAGCCAGTGCTGGCTTACAAGAGGCCGAGCGGATCATCAATTGGGTAGAGAATCGTACAGCTACGGCCTAGCTTTGGTCATATCTACCTTCAATCTTGGCCGAACGTCAGCGGCTCTGCTGAGGAGCAACCGCGAGGATAGGCCACCCACGCGACGAGAGTCGCCCCAGCCTCGGATTGATAGCTCTAAGCCATCCGGGGCTTTTTTATGCGGTCCTCCCTTCGGTCGGG
>NZ_BAABHD010000055.1:0-3175 GCF_039541915.1 Nibrella saemangeumensis | reverse complement strand
GCCGGCCTGCTGTTTGGCTTTATCGGGACCGTGGCAGGCAAAGCAGCGGTCAGAGAGGATGGGCTTGATGTGCAGGTTGTAGTCGACCGTCTCAGGCAGGGTCTTTTCGGCCGCTACCAGCTCCGCCGGTTTATCTACGCTACGGCCACAGGAACTCCAGACGGCCAGGCTGAACACAGCAATAGCAGCACTACCGGCGATATATCGAAAACGTATGTCGTTCCAGAGGAGCATACGAGAGGGGTTAAGGCATTAGTGAATTATAAAACTACAATTTCATGCTAAAAATTCCTGAGGATGTACAATCTACTGGCATATACGTCATCGTTTGACAATGGCTTCGTCGAAATTTAGAATGGTGCTTGCAACGACTGTCCAGGCAGCTAACTCGGACGGCGGTATGCGCTTGTCGACCGGATATTCACCTACGCCCAGCAGGTCGGCCGCCCGCTTCGGATTCTTCCGGAAATCAGCCAGCTCATTAGCATGAAGCTGTCTGATCAGCTCCAGTTCCTTCGGCCGCGCCGGACGACTGACAATGGATTTAAAAATATGCTGTACTATCCCTTCACTCCCCATGTTTCCTGGAACCTTGCTTAATGCTCCCTGCACCAACACCCTGGCGGCTTCGACAAACTGCGGGTCATTGAGGGTAACCAGTGCCTGTAGCGGGGTAGAGGTTTTCTGGCGTTTAACCGTGCAGAAGTGCCGCTCCGGCGCATCGAACGTTAGCATGGCCGGGTGTGGAGCGGTCCGCTTCCAGATAGTATACATCGAGCGACGGTACAAACTATCGCCATGCTGCTGCTGGTATTTAAGGGTAGATAAGGACTCCCAGACTCCGGAGGGCTGGTATGGATAAACACTAGGGCCACCCACTTTACGCATCAACAATCCGCTGGCGGCCAGTGCGCCATCGCGGATGATTTCAGCAGACATGCGGTAGCTGGGTCCACGGGAGAGCAGCGAATTATCCGGGTCGGCTTCCCGCTTGTGAGTATCCGCTACCGAGGATTGCCGGTAGGTGGCCGAGAGCACAATCAGTTTTTGCATTGCCTTTACATTCCAGCCAGACTCTCTGAATTGTACCGCCATGTAATCAAGCAGTTCGGGATGGGTGGGCAGGTTACCCTGATTGCCAAAATCGTCACTGCTCTTAACCAGCCCCTGCCCGAAATACTGCTGCCAGAAGCGGTTGACCATTACCCGGCTGAACAGCGGGTTATCGGCGCGGAGCAGCCACTGCGCCAAGCCTAACCGGTTCCGGGGCAGACCAGCCGGCAGCGTGCCCAGTTCGGTGGGGGTATCCGGCTGCACCGGTTCGCCGGGAGCGTCGTAAACGCCCCGCTTCAGCAAATACGTTTTCTGCGCATACGGGCGTTCCTTCATAACCATTACCTCATTACAATCGTCGTACACCGCCGTTTCCTGTGCCCGCAGCGCAGAAGCCTCCTGGGCCGCTTTGGCGCACTGCGGGTCAACGGCCGAGACATAGTAGGTCCGCAACAGGTTTTGCTGCCCGGCGGTGAGCGAGGGCTGTTTCAGCCATTCCCTGACCAAATCTTTTTGCTGGTACAGACCGGCTATCTCAATGGGCGTGATGGCCCGGCAGTATACCTCCAGCTCATCGACTAGGAAGTCGGCCATGGAGTCCCGAAATTTGCCACCCAGCCGGAAGTTCTCAAACAGGCCAAAACCGTTGGTGTGGCCGGGACCGTAGAGCATGCTTTTCTTCAGGTTATCGGCAAAGACCCGCACCGGCACCAGCTTGCCGTTGAGGTACAGGTTGGTACCCTTTGCCGAGCCGGAGCCATCGTACGTAATGGTCAGATGCGTCCACTGCCGGACGGGAAACTTTTGCACCGTCCGCAGGTCGATGGCGTTATCGGGATGGCTGTGGTTGAGGTTAAGGCTCAGCGTTCCGTCTTTCAGCAGCAGGCACTCGATACCCCGGTTACCGTTGTCGAGGCCGTTGGACCGGCTGAAAACCGGACCGCGCAGACCATCTTTTAACAAATAGACCCAGAGGCTGACAGAGAACGGCTGGTACCGGTCATAAAAAGCAATTTGCTTGCCCAGATCAATGTGGCCTTCCCCGTTCACCTTCCGGGCTTTGCCCCAGCGCCCAGGCACTATTTCCGGTACTTCGTCGGTATTGCCCGACAAGCGTGCGGTGTTATGTGGGTCGGCTTCGTTGCAGAAGGTCTTCGGGTCGCTATCCTCAAACCGGTAGCGGCCAGCCAATCCGGGGCGGGCGATAAGCTGTGCCGGTTGCCGGCGAACGGTACTCAACCAATTCTGAAAGCTGTTGGTGTAGGATGAGTTTGCCGGGTTAAGGGCGGGTTCCAGCGTGGTTAGCTGCTCGCGGATGAATTTGAGTTTAGCTTCGGCTTCCTGCGTGGTTAGCAGCAGGGTCGGGCTGGACTCACCATTATAGGGCACCTGCCCGGCTTCGTTGATGTTGTTGAAAAAGGCAAAAAGCTGGTAATAGTCTTTCTGGCTGATAGGGTCGTATTTGTGGTCGTGGCAGCGGGCGCATTCCACCGTCAGGCCCAGCATGGCTTTACCAAAGGTGTTGGTGCGGTCGGCCGCGTATTCAGCCAGGTACTCTTCTTCCACAATGCCTCCTTCCTGATTCTGCGGGTGCATGCGGTTAAACGCCGTCGCCACCAGCATATCACGGGTTACTTCCCGGTTTGCGGGTTTGGGCCCGGCCGCGTCAGGCCGGGCCGCGTCAGGCAGCAGGTCACCGGCGAGTTGCCAGGTGATAAACTTGTCGTAGGGCAGATTCTGGTTGTAAGCCTTGATGACCCAATCCCGGTAAGGCCAGGCGGTGCGCATCACGTCCAGTTGGTAGCCGTGGGTATCGGCATAGCGGGCTACATCCAGCCACTCTGTAGCCTGCCGTTCGCCGTAGTGCGGGGAGGCCAGCAGCCGGTCTACTACTTTCTCGTAGGCATTGGGAGAGTTGTCGGCCAGAAACGCATCTACTTCGGCGGGTGTGGGGGGCAGGCCCGTCAGGTCCAGGCTCACCCGGCGCAGCAGCGTAGCCTTGTCGGCTTCGGCAGCGGGAGTGAGGCCTTTTTCTTCCAGCTTCTTCAGCACAAAATGGTCGATGGCGTTGCGCACCCAGCGCTTGTTCTTCACTGCCGGCAAAGCCACTTTGGTGGGGGCA
>NZ_BAABHD010000054.1:0-3149 GCF_039541915.1 Nibrella saemangeumensis | reverse complement strand
CCGGGCGGCAATGCCGGCGGATTGGGCCACCACCTGGAGCGGACCATGAAGGTACCCAACGCCGATCCGGAGCTGGCCAGGTACAACCAGCGGGTGATCGGCACGGGTGACCTGTGGAAGGACATTCAGCAGCGCATTCAGGAAGCGGGCATAACGCCCCGCAGCAACGCCGTCTATGCCGTGGAGCATCTGATTACGGCTAGCCCCGAGTTCTTTCGCCAGAGCGAGTATAAACGCTATTCTGAGCAGGGGCAGGCCCAGCTCTGGCAGCACTGGGACCGCTGGAAAGCTTTTCAGGAGCAGACCCTGCAATGGCTCACCGAGCGGTACGGCAAACAGAACATCGTGAGCTTTCACGTCCACCAGGACGAGCAGACCCCCCACATCCACGCGGTAATCGTTCCCATCGACGCCAAAGGCAAGCTGAATGCGCGGGCGTACTTCGGGGGCCGGGAGAAGCTGTCGCAGCTTCAGGACAGCTTTGCCCAGGCCGTAGAAGGGTTAGGGTTGGAAAGGGGGTTAAGGGGGAGTAAGGCCCAGCATATCGAGCGCAAGCAGTTCTACAGCGCCCTGCAGGAGCTCACGCCGGCTAGTAGTCCGAGCTTCACGGTGGAAGCTGGCCAGCCCATCCAACTGGAAAACCCACCGCTGTTCAACCGGGAGCAGTGGAAGCAGGCCGAAGAGGCCCGTATTAGCGCCGAACTTGCCCGTCAGGCGACGATCACCCGGCAGGCCGCCGAGAAGTACGCCCGAGACGTAGCGAAGCAGGAGCAAGCTAAAAAAGCGCGTCAGATCCAGACCATGCTGGAGGCCCGGGGTCAGAAACGGCAGAGCCAGGCCGAGCAGGAGCTGAAAGCCCTGAAAGCAGCCCTCAAACAGCAGGGCGTGGAGTACAAGAACGGTCAGTTGGTGAAGGCCCAGCCAGAAGAGAAAAAACAGCAGCAGCAAAGGCCAAAGAGGGGCTTTAGACCAAGGATGTAGCTAAAACTTATTTAAGAACCTAAGAAATAAGCCTTTGTAACACATTGATTATCAAGGGGGGTCATTTGTACCCTGTACAAATAGAACTTGTACCCTGTACAAGTTCTATTTGTACTTTCGGGGAAAAAAGTACAAATTTTGGTTGTGAAAGGGTAAACTTTTTTTTGTACCTTGCAGCAAAGATTTTAAAATAATACTTGTACTAATATGCCTACTAAGTACAAAAAAATAACTGATTTACCTGCTCATGATGAGAATCCATTTATTGATAAAGCCGTTAAAGACGTTAAAATCATCCAACGTCAGCAAATCATACATCCAAAGAACAGGGATGAAATTCAGATGATAACCTCAAGTGATGGAGAGGTAACTGGATATAGTGCTTTCATGCGCTATATCGAGGTAGATGAAGAAAAGTTTGCCAAGCTATACATCAGCCAATTAACCGCGTTTTGGGAATTAAACAAACAAGCTATGCGGGTATTTAGCTATATATTAACTGTCATAAAGCCAAAGCAAGACACTTTCCTTTTTGAAATGGACGAGTGCCTTAAGTACACCGGATATGCCTCTGAACAAAGTGTATTTCTAGGATTGACAGCACTCATAGAAGCGGGTATTATTGCCAGAAGCAACCGCCACTACAAGTATTTTATAAATCCTCTTGTTGTATTTAATGGTGATCGAGTAGCTTTCACAAAGATGTATGTGAAAAAAAAGAAAGAGAAAGACAAGGGGTCGCCTAACCAGCTAGATTTGTTTCAGTCAGAACCTTTAAAACTTGAGTAGTGAAGGAGCTAGCGTTTACTATAGAACCTGACAAGAACGGGGGTTATGTGGCCAAGAGCCGCCTGGAGAACGGCACGATCATCACTCAAGGCGACACCTTTGAGGAGCTAAAAGCCATGATCGCAGATGCTATTGACGGTTATTACTTCGACAATCCTGCTGAGAAGCCCCAATCAATCCAACTCAAATATTGATACATTTGCTTCCATGACCCCAGAGAAACGCCTTGATCAGTTAGAGCCTTTAGTAGCCGAGGTATCGGCTCAGTTAGATCGGGTAGCTGCCCAAAACCGCCAAGTGGTTGTGGCTATAAGCCAGGTTGCTGATGCAGTAACTAAGCAAAGTGATAACGTTCAATTCCTCCTGAAGGAAGTAGCCGATCTGAAAACCAGTCAATCCAAGTTAGAAGAAGGCCAAACTGATCTGAGTCAAAAAGTTAATAGTCTCAGCCAAAGGATGGATGGTATTAATCAGAACGTGGAGATGATCTTACAAATCTTACGCGCTGGTAACGGGCGGTAACCATACCTAAACATTCTTCTATGGACAATATTCAAGATGCAGACGCTGAAGAAGTTGAAGCTACTCCAACAGGTAAACGCCTAATTAGGAAGTCAGGGACGATTAAGGTTAAACTTACTCAAGGTAAGCAGCTAAAGGTTGATATCTTAGCTTACACGAGTATGCCTAGACTAATCACAGATCCTCGGATTACGCCCGCACAGCGGAAACAGCTAATGGAGCAGGAGGGTTATGAGATTAATGGCCGTTTTTATCCTTTAGGTGATATTGTGGATCGGCTTAAAGCCGCATTTGATGACATTCCGGAAGTAGTTGTTAAAACCGGATTCCTCGTTTGGAAAGATTGATACCGGATAGACTGCCACGTAGATACTTCTCCTTATCCGAACTTCAACTACTTTTGCAAGCATGACTCCTGAGCAACGCCTTGACCAGTTAGAACCCATCATTGCCGATATGGCCCGTAAGCAGGATCGCATGCTCGGCCAGATCGGTATCATCGTTGACCAGGTATCCCTGCACAACGTCAAGCTCGATGACCTTGCCCCGCGCGTGAGCAGTGTAGAGCGTAAGGTTGAAAGCGTGGCCAGCGCCGTGGCTAACTTGACGGTGCAGTCCAATCGGATGGAAGGCAAGGTAGATAGCTTACAAAATGAGATGACCAGCATCCGGCAGACGCAGGAAGCGATTCTGAAGCTTTTGCAGGAGCGTTTGAAATAGACTTGGCCGAACGTCAGCGGCTCTGCCGAGGGGCAACCGCGAGGATAGGCCACCCACGCGACGAGAGTCGCCCCAGCCTCGGATTGATAGCTCTAAGCCATCCGGGGCTTTTTTATGCGGTCCTCCCTTCGGTCGGG
>NZ_BAABHD010000053.1:0-2740 GCF_039541915.1 Nibrella saemangeumensis | reverse complement strand
GCAACCGCGAGGATAGGCCACCCACGCGACGAGAGTCGCCCCAGCCTCGGATTGATAGCTCTAAGCCATCCGGGGCTTTTTTATGCGGTCCTCCCTTCGGTCGGGACGTTAGTATTTATAGGTTTTCTTTCATAGGCCCACGCTCAAAGAGTCGGGGGGAATTGGAGGAAAACTAACGTCTTTAGTTTGGCCTAAGGGAAGAAGAAAAAGTGACACTCTGAGCGTGGGTCTATGAAAGAAAACCTGTATGCTTACGCTGTGAGCGTAGCGAACTCCGCTTATTAGAATCGAACTTGTGGTATTTCTTTGTAAACTTTTGATGCATACTGGCTTAACTAAGTAACGTGGCGGAAAAGTCGATTTTGTGCTAGCCGCCCCATTTTACTATTACTTTCAGATGAGGAAATCACTTTTAGTCGTGGCAATCTGCTGGATTGTTACGACTACCTTCTCCTGCCGGAAGGAAATAGAGGGGCTTGAGACGAAAGATGACACAGGTTTAGTTGTCAAGAAAAAGCCGCTCTGGCAGGTAGCAAACACTACTAATCCAAACAAAGCGGGTGGCAACATAGGCTATTCAACTGTTATTGGGGATGGTATTTTAGATACTTACTTCTACGACCCAGTTGAAAGGAAGGACAGAATGGCTTTGCTTGACATCTATACGGGTCGACGCAAATGGGAATGGAATGATGTCATCCGCGATTTTGAAACAGTATTCATCGATAGGGGAAGTATACACCTCTACAAGGAGTACCTGTTTTACAATTATGGCCCCCGTAACTACGGTATTGATTCCCGCACAGGAAATACCATCTGGAAACAGATAACCGGTTATTCTGCATTTGGCAACTGCTCTAGTCTGGGCAGCGTTTACTTTACCAAAGGAACGCCATTGACGCTTAATGAACAGGGCATTTTGGAAGATCGGGTGTATAAGGGCGACATCCGAACCGGTAAGGAAGTCGAAGTAGTTATGCCTCGCTACAGCCGTAAAAACATCCGGGCTGCCGCTTCTTGGAGCCGGTACATCGGTTTGATTGCCGATGTACAACCAGTGATAGAAGGCCGTGATACGCTGCTGGTGGTAATTTATAACGAGACGGGGCCAGGCCGCAACGAGTTTCAGGCCTGCACGGGTCTTTACAACCTGACGCAAAAACACTGGGTTTATGAACGGGAGCGTCTGAAAGAAGACTTTCCGGAAGCCTTCAACACATCGTGGTTAACGCTGTCGGGTGAGAAGATGTACACTATCCTCAACAATGCGGTAGCCTGCTCCTACTGGCGCACCGGCAAGTTAATATGGTTTCGTCCCTTGCCCAGCTTTGCGGCCATACCTACACCGATTGAGGATAAGTATCTGGCCGTATTCAGCACCGACAGCCGCCTGTTTCTATTGGATGCTCACACGGGACAGACCTTCTGGGAAAAGCGAGAAACGCTGAGTACGACCAGTCAGGTTTACTACCATAGCGGTATTTTCTACTACCTAACGGCCACCTTGAATGCAGTAGAGATACCTAGTGGTAAAAAGCTCTGGAGCATCAAATCACCAACAAACGGGATAATCGATGGTCACTTCTGGGGCTTCATCACAGGTGCCCCAGGCAAAGCGGGGCAAAAAGGCCGCATCTTTACCCGCACCGGCTACCATACCTATTGTTTTGAGGCTATTAGGTAATTAGGGCTGTTACAAATAGTACTTGATCATTCAATTTAACATAACTGAGTGAATACGGATAAACCAGTACTCGTTATACTTTAGTCATAACTGATCCGGACCGTCACAAACAACTCATAAAAAGGTGCAATTATGCTGCTAGCCAGCTTGTTGTATTTTCCCCAGGTGAGTTGCATAACAGTTTTTATGTTAAGAGACTTTCCTAATACTTGTAACACAAGGGTACTTACCTACCATCTTGATAACTTAATAGTTTGTCCACCTAAAGCTTCTGTTTGATTCTATCAACTCTTCTTCAATGGGATTGATAAAATGTATTTTTCTGTAAGGGCCAGAGGCTAAAGCAACGTCTATGTAATGCTTCTTCCTTATCCTATAATTGCCGTTTGCTTCCACTTCTGTTCCATTGACTAGCATTTTGGCATAAACCTGACCATTGGGTTTGAATTTAATTGTCTCATAACCTCCCTTGTATAAAGCATGCCGATACTGGCGTTCAGAAGTGAATGGAGGATAATCGTTCTTATCGTTGGTGCAGCCACCAAGGATAGTAAGTATTACACTAGTTGCTAATAGAGTTCTCATAGCTGTTTAGTTGTAAAAGGTTGATTATGTTAACTAACTTCTTATCGTAAATGGGCGATTGTGTAGCCAATCAGAAAAACGCCCGTCATAGCTATCAATATAATTAATGAATAAGGACCTGTAACTTTAACATTTGGTAGAACAGCCTTATCTGTTAATTCATCAAAGTGTACGTCAATACTGTCAAGCCTCGCTGTTTTTCTAAAGTGTCTATTGGAGCTTTCAAGCGTGTATCTTGTTCCTTTGTAACTCACATAGATTTTATTCGGTGATTTAACTGTACCAAGACCATTTACTCGGCCTACTATTGGCATCTTGATCAACGGACTATGCTTTTGAATATAGGTATCTCTCTCGCCTATTTGATAAATCTTGTAAGAGCAGAAAATACATAATATACCTACAAGCATCGGAATAGCTACCCTTATCCGGCTTCCTGACTTTAATGAATCCACTGTTCGCTGTTGTATA
>NZ_BAABHD010000052.1:0-2667 GCF_039541915.1 Nibrella saemangeumensis | reverse complement strand
CGGGCGGGGGTAACGGTAGCCTGCGCCAGACTGTCTGGTGACAGGGCGGAGAAAAAGAAGAACCCAATCAGAATGGGCAGCCATTTATTCTTTGCCATAGGTTAAGATGCGGTATGTCTGACGAATACCCGAGTTGATTTCGGCTTTGCCCACACAGGGTCCCGACTGACAGAGCTGCAGTATTGCTTTTTCTCTGTAAATCAGACCGACTTCTTTGGCATACACCTCAATGCGTTTATCCTGAGAAACTAATGTTGAATCGTTTTGTTGAACAACGGTTACAGTTTCGTCAAACAGCTTATCCAGAACGCGGAACGGTCGGCTGGTATTGCGCATCTCATACGTATCCTCACCCATCGCATTCCACTTATTGCCATCCCATCGCACCCGGTTGCCGATTGGGAATACCAGTTTAACGTAATCTTTTCCGTTTTCGTTGCGGATGGCTTCGCCGTTAACAAGCCGCGCTGTCCATACGGAATCCGGCTGCCAGGGCTGCTGCTCATTTAGCCGCCGGTAACGTTGCAACTGGTAGGCTTTCTGGCCGGTAACGTCGGTGTAAACCGGGCCAGTGACTTCCTTGATCTGATACGTGCGCCAAACCTTGGGCGATGTTAACGTATATACACTATCCGTTACGTTGTAAATCGTGTAGCGCCCGGTTTCCAGTGGAAAAAAGAGATAACCGGGATCGGGCTGGTCAGGACTGACAGGCCGGCAGGAAAAGCAAGCCAATAAGCCGCCAATGAGAAGCGCCGGAAGGAGGGATATACGCATAAGTGAGTAATAGATACCAAAGGTAACAAAGAAGCATTGATGCGAGGAGCGAAACAAACAAAAGGTTGAACTGTTTAGAAAACCTACCTTCTGCATATGATATTTATTGATTGATATTAGAAAAATACTAATAAAAATTTAATACCGCATTTCTATCAATAATACCTCCTCAAATTTTAGAAATCTCTACACTACTTATCTGAATATATACATTATTTGTAACCATAGGTTTACAAAGTTAAGTTATTGTTGCTGAGTAGGCTATGGGGTAAAGCGTTTTGGTTTTGAGCTAATTGCCGTTAAGTAAAAACTACTAACGCTTTATGGTAAAATTTTACTAGTATAGGGTAGATTTTACATAACCATCTAACGCGTATGCACTCCAAATTTTTACCCTCACCTTGGTTCAGGGTGTATCCTCCGATGCGCCTATATGAACGCCTGGTCTCCCGAGGCCGGCAAGCTTCTTTACCGGCCTCGTTTTTATTAACAATCTGTTGTTTGCTAATTAGTTTGCTGGGAAGTGTAACGAATAGCTATGGACAGACCTGTCCCGGTTGCAATCAAACTGCCAATGAGGTAAGTATCAAATCATCCCGTTTAATACTTCCTAATGGGGTTACATCATGTGATCCCGGTGAACCCATCTCGGCCACTTTAGGAATTACAATCGGCGTAAATGGTGGGGCCACTCGTTATAGTGTATACCTGACTGCAACCCTGCAGGTAGGAAATAATGCGCCTGCTCCGCTGGAGCTCTGTAGTCCATCGTCGATCTCCGGATCAAAAGAATTTTTTATCCCTATTCAATGGACTTGTGGCTCTAGAGTTACCATCAAAAACCCCTCTTTAGTGTGGGGTATAAACTCAAGCGATAATCTTTGCCCAGGTGGGGTGCTTTCCTGCACAGGTGCCGGAAATCCTAAATGTGATACTCAAATAGCAACTTATGTTGTTGATGGTCCACTGGTTGCCAATTTTACGTCAGCAACATCCTGCATTGCCGGCAACCAAACCCAATCTGTTACGTTTACTAATATCACTACTGGTGGTACAACTCCTTACTCGTTTACTTATAGCTATGGAGATGGAACAACAGAAGTAACCAGCAGCACATTAGTAACTCATCAGTATACCACCACCGGTACCAAGAGTGTTACGCTTACTGTAAGAGATGCAAATGGAATTATAGATACGCAGGTTAATCCGGTGGAAGTCGGGTCCTGCTGCCAATTCGCTGCAACCTGTATAGTAAACAACACTGTTACCGAAGTAAACGGATGTGATATCAATGCGTTGCCTCCAGCAGAGACTAATCCCGCTGCGATATTCTCAAATATCACTACTCAGCCTTGTGGTACTTTGGTCCTTATACATAGTGATGCCCAATCAGGCACAGTTTGCCCCAATGGTATCTCGGTAACCAGAACCTACACGCTTATTGATGATTTGAATAATAATCAACGCCTGGATGATGGAGAAAGCTCGGCTACCTGCGTGCGATCCTTCTTGATCATAGACAGGACGCGACCAACCTGGGTAACGGCAGCGGGCAGTCTGAACCGCACTGTGCAGTGCTCGGATGCAGCCGGTCTGACAGACGCACAGGCCTTGGCTCCTGCCGCTCAGGATAACTGCGGATTTCAGCCCCTTCAAAAGACGACAGATATTATTTATAGTTCTTCATGTCCGGAATCGAGAACTATTACCAACACCTGGGTAGTGACTGATAATTGTGGCAATGTGTCAGAGACGAATTTCACCCAGACCATTATAGTGGAGGACACGCAGGCTCCGACGCTGAATCAGGGAGCCGCGCTGCCGGGTGGTGCCATGGGCAATGTCTGCAAGGCCAGCGCCCCCGCAGCGCCCAGCGAAGCTTCGATTGCG
>NZ_BAABHD010000051.1:0-2467 GCF_039541915.1 Nibrella saemangeumensis | reverse complement strand
GCAACCGCGAGGATAGGCCACCCACGCGACGAGAGTCGCCCCAGCCTCGGATTGATAGCTCTAAGCCATCCGGGGCTTTTTTATGCGGTCCTCCCTTCGGTCGGGGCGTTATTGTTTATAGGTTTTCTTTCATAGGCCCACGCTCAAAGAGTCGGGGGTACTCTTGGGAAAGCTAACTTTTTTTAATTAGCCTAAGGGAGTAAAAAACCGTGACACTTTGAGCGTGGGTCTATGAAAGAAAACCTGTATATATACGCTGTGAGCGTAGCGAACACCGATTATTGAATAAATTCCTTTAGTCTAGGCATAAAGTATTCTACTTCATCATAAATGCCTAGAATTTTCTTGACGCCAACTTTTTTAGCTCTTTCTTCCTCAGTCATTTCCTCCAAAGAAGCTTTCATTTTTCGGAAGTTTTCAGCGTCTCTTTGCATAAATAAATCGGAACGGTTGTATTGTTTCTGGGCAAGCTCACGACGTTCAGAAATAGTAAGTTTGCTACCTAGCCGATTAAGACCTAAGTAAACTAATCCAGGATGAGGGCTATCAGAATTAGCCAAACATTTAACATAATATTCTATTCGATCTAAAGCTTTTTCGTCAGTTTGGGAAATCAAATTGAAGTCTCTGAGGATGATTTGTGCTGTATGTTCCTTAATAACTAAAGATAGTGGATCAGATTCTATTATATGTTGATTATTGACGAATATACTGTCTATGTACATCCAGCTTTTGGCTTGTCGTAATTTGTCTACGTCCGTAAAGAGGAAAGGTATTCCCATTGGATTCAGCTTCGCTTGAGCCGCAGAGATAGCTTCGCGCCCTATTGCTATTTTTTCAACGCTTATAGTGTAAGCTATTTTACTTAGTTCAGCTTCATAACTCTCTCTAGCATTTGAAGTTACAATAACCTTCTTATCATCACTATCGATAGTTCTGTATTGATTACAGCTCAAAAATGCTATAAATATAAAAATTGATAATCTTTTCATAATAGGCTACAGTTTAGCAGTTTTGAATAATATTTCAACAGTTAATTGGGTCTGGCTCGCAGCATCGTTGCATTGCTTCACAGCCATCAACGTAATCAGTCCATCCATATTGATAATTGTACCAAGTTTCTCGACTGGCAGTCTGACTAGGAGAGCCTATACAGCAACTAGACCCTACAACGTAATACTGGTAAACAAAGTAGAACCCATTTCCTAGATGGTAAGTGCAACCGCATAATGCCATCACTTTAAAAGTAATTAGGGTTAAGCATGCTGTACCAGCAATAAGCACTTTAAATCGTTTCATACAATTTAGTGTTTAAAATGTTCTAAGATGGATTGGTTAGTTTAAATTAGTAACTATTAGTGACATATTCTATAGATTAGTACTTGTATTTATTGAACGGTTGCATTGCTGATTTGGGTAATGTTTTTACAGTAATTGTATTTGTAAGAGACTGATTCTTTCACTTTTTTGGTGTGTAAGACAAAATAACGATTTTGTCTTACACACCGATATTTTACCGCTTTTTTGCTATTTATGTGTCTTACAAGCTGTAAGACACGCCATGAACACGCCTGAAGACCTACCCACCGCCGAGTCTGCACCCGCTACTAAGAGCGGCCCTGTCACCTGGTCGATTCGTGGGGTTGACCGCGACACTCGCCTGGTGATTGAGAAGGCCGCAACCCGAGCCGGCAAGACCATCGGCCAGTACGTTAATGAGGATGTGCGCAGCTTAGCCCAAAGCCAGCTCACCCAAACTCACCTGCCGGCCAGCCCCAAAGATATGCAGGACCAGATTGAACACCTGACGCGCATTGTGGAAGGCATCGCCAGCCGAATGCCCGAGCAGGGCAAGAAAACCTTCTGGCAACGGCTATTCGGCTAACGTTGCTGGCCACGTTTCTGAATCTCCTGAATCTCCTCCCGGCTCAGGTATTTTTCAGCCACACTGTTACCCCCTTTAGCTTCGTAGCCTTCTACCTTCCTGGCTAAGTATTCCAGATCGCCCCGCATCACCGAGAGCTTTTCTTTCTGGTGGCTGCGGACCCGACAGGAAGGCGAGCAGAAGCGGGCACCAGCCCGCACGTTGGCCGAGCGGCCACAGTATTCACATTCGATGAGTGCCATATCCGTAAATTAACGCTTAATAGGCCAAAATTAACGTTTTTCTCTTTTATCCCCTTTCCCACTACAACCGTTAATTAACGCTTATCTCCCTGTAAATAACCTTTTCGCCCTAAATTTGCTCAATTGGCGGGGAATGCGTAGGTTGCGAGCTGTGGTAGCGGGAAGGGGTGTACTTACTACGCAATTTTTTTCGCCTCTCTGCGAGCAGGCTCAAAAATTGTTCCGTAAGCTCAGGGGTATACCCCCGAGACCCCCAACGCTGCGGCCATGTTACCGCACAAGAAAAGAAGAAAGCTATGGCCTTTGCTATTGTGAGAATCGCCAAGATTGGCGGGGGCAA
>NZ_BAABHD010000050.1:0-2100 GCF_039541915.1 Nibrella saemangeumensis | reverse complement strand
CGCCGACTCAGCAAAGATTATGAATGTGACTGTTCATCGGCCGAATCCTTTGTGTATCTGGCGAACATTTATCGCATTAGCCGTAAAATTTAAACAGGTTCTTAAAGAGCGAATTTAAAATTAAACAAGAAAGAGCACTCGCTAATCCACAATTCGCAGATACTTTTGAGAAGGAGCGTATGGCCAAAGTTAATGACCTTAATATACAGATTCGACGCAAAAGCAGTCGTGCTAGTGGTAAAGAAATAAAAGGGTTTATCGGCCGAGTTACAGGGATTGGGGCTTTTGTAATCGGTGCATTTGCTGGAGGATTACTTTTAAGTAATGAACAGTATGCGTCAGGGATAGCAGCTTCAGGTGGTGGTGGTTTATTCTTTGCGCTCTCTACATCTTGGGCAACAAAATCCTTTAGAAACGCCGGCAGGTTAAGACGAGAGGTCAAGTCCCTCAAGGATCAGACATCAACACTGGAGCGGATGAAGTTAAGCCTTTCTCCCAAGTATGACCAGACAAATAAAACAACAAGTTTAGCTTTGAGCCTTAAATTTTAGCGGACATGGAAAATCTAGCTTTGACCGATCCAGAGTTAATTTATTTTCAGCCGTTAAACGAAACAACTACACCTATCGAAGCGTCAGCTATAGCTACAGACCCGCCCTTAGGTAATCAGATAGGCAACACAACATCACAGGTTTATCCAAGACCAACAAACATTTGGGTTCCGTATACACAATCGCCACATCAATTGTATGTGCGTGTTGAAGGGGGCAGGTTAGCAGCTCCTAACTACTGGCAGCTATTGCTTATTAACCAATTAAATGCTGCTCCTCCACCAGCAGGTCAATCGTTTCCTGGCACAAGGTTAGACCAGTTCGGAGGTAGTTGGGCAACAGAAACTCCCTGGCGTGCTTATCCAGCGAGATACTCTCCATACTCCTATTATTTTGGTGGTAGGTATCATCAAGATGGACAATGGCGCTGGAACTATGGGGGATTAATCGTTGAGAAAACCTATTATAGATATGGGGTTTTGCAACGCGTTAATTATGAGAATGGGCATAACAATGGATATGATGACTATATTATACAACTTGCATTTATATGGTTATAAAAAGTAAATTCACTTGTATGATCAAACTTACAAAGCAGCGTTCATAAATTCGGCTAACATCTGATCAACTGCCGTTGAATTTTCCCAAGGCAAAAGATGGCCCGCGTTTTGAATTAAATGCGGGCCATTATGCCATAGCCGAAGCTGTAAGTTGTGAATATAGTCAAAATTGAATATTTGCTCTTCAGCTCCTAGGACTATTGCTACTAGGAACGGGCATTGGTTTATTAACTCAGTTTCATCAGCATATGCTCCTTCCACTAATATTGAATTGATAATTTCGTGAACTTTTGGGTCATTATTTAACAGCCCTTCTTTTACTAATTCGGGTATATCAGGAGCATTAAGGCGCAATGAGATTCGGCTGTATTCAGTAATTATTTCGGCAGCTGGATTCGCCTGCCAAGCTTGCCCGAGTATGTCTAGGTGGTTATACATCAGATCAAACCGCGCCGGTTTTACCAATGGCATTGCCATACCTACAATACCTCGACAACCAATTAGATGCGGGATAGCCTGATAAACCAAGTGTGCTCCGAATGAATGGCCTACCAATATATAATTTGTGACCGCTACCTGATCTAGTAATTGTTTGAGAATATTAACCAGTCCCATAACGCTGTAATGTCGCTTCGGCTCAGAAGAATACTCAGATTCACCGTGGCCAGGTAAATCAAAAGCTATGAGTCGGTAAGAGGCAAGTTGCTCGCTAGTAAACTGTTTCTCCCACATCTTTACAGAAAGGCAACGACCATGTAGAAACACAATCGTTGGGCCATCGCCAAGTTTTTCAATTAGATGAATGCGGAGACCCTCAATAAGCAGGTGGTGATGTTGCGGTAAAATAATAGTGGGCATAAACTGTATTTTTATATATGAATATAATTGTAGTAGTCAAGACTTAGTCTGACAGATGGGGGTGAAATTAACTGTCAGTTGCTTGCTGTAGCCGTGCCCAGTTGAACTGTCCTGTTTGCTCCTGATCCGGT
>NZ_BAABHD010000048.1:0-1490 GCF_039541915.1 Nibrella saemangeumensis | reverse complement strand
CGCCGACTCAGCAAAGATTATGAATGTGACTGTTCATCGGCCGAATCCTTTGTGTATCTGGCGAACATTTATCGCATTAGCCGTAAAATTTAAACAGGTTCTAAACCATACGGCAATATCCTGGACTTTCGCTCGCAACAGGATGCCGTAAATCAGGCGATTGCGCTCTTCTCGGGCGAGGACAACGGACGAGCCAAAGAAATTTGGCTGGTTGACCCCGCGCCCGTGGTGATTGACAAATACCAGAAGGCCGTTGAAGCCTTAGGTGTATTTATGCACCAACACAATCTGGTTAGCGAACCGGAGGAAGTCTATAACCTGAAAGGGGATGCCGCCCGAATTGCCTTTGTCAAAAATTTCAAGGAGGTACAACGACTAAAAACTCAGCTCGACCAATACACCGATTTAGACGACGCACAACAAGCCCAGATTGAGGCCATTTTGCCGGAGCAAACCTTGCAGGTGTTCAGAAGCTCATATTTAGAAACGGCTAAACAGTTAAAGGAACTACAGCAAAAAGAAGGGGAGCAGGCACCACCCGACATTCAGCAACTGGATTTTGAGTTTGTGCTTTTTGCGTCGGCCGTGATCGATTACGATTATATCATGAACCTGATTGCCGACAGTACCCAAACGAAACCTGCCCGGCAAAAGATGACCAAAGAACAGGTGATAAGCCTGCTGAGCGCCAACGCCAACCTGATGGACGAGCAGGAGGATTTGACGGACTATATCAACGGGCTTGACTGGAACAGCGGACAGGATACGACGACCTTAACCAAAGGCTACGACCAGTTTAAGGCAGAGAAAAACCAAAAGGAGCTGACCAATCTGGCCCACAAACACGGCTTACAAACGGCGGACCTGAAAGCCTTTGTCGATGGTATTATGAGCCGGATGATTTTTGATGGCGAAAAACTCACCGACCTGTTGGAGCCGCTGGCGCTAAGCTGGAAGGAACGCCGGGTAAAGGAACTGGCCCTGATGGAAGACCTGGTGCCCCAATTGAAAAAAATGGCCCAGGGGCGTGACATTGCCGGATTAGCTGCTTATGAGTAAAACCAAGCCAACACCACCGCAACTGAACGAAGCCGCGTATGCAGAGATAGTAAACCAGGCGATTAGCCAAATCCGCACGGCCCGTATGTTGATTGCCCGACAGGTAAACAGCAGTACGCAATCGGTTTACTGGAATCTGGGAAAGTTGCTTTCCGAAAAACAACTGGAAGAGGGCTATGGCAGCGGTGTGATAAACCAATTATCCATAGATCTGAAAAACGAGTTTCCGGATATGGGGCTGTCTCCCCGTAACTTGTGGGACATGAAACGCTTTTATGAGCGGTATCATCAGGCCGATACAAAACTGCGACAAGCTGTCGCAGTATCTCAGTGCTGGACACTGAAGAAAAAGATGCGGATGGGAATCTTCAGCGGCTTGGCCAACTGCTTCATCAGCCAATCTATGAAATGTTCTATTGTGCTCACTTGAT
>NZ_BAABHD010000047.1:0-1478 GCF_039541915.1 Nibrella saemangeumensis | reverse complement strand
CAAATCTGCTCTAGTGCAGGACTATTAACCTGCTGTCCATCAGCTCCGGCTCTCGCCTACGCCTTAGGCCCCGACTAACCCCCGGATGACTGCCATAGCCGGGGAACCCTTAGTCTTTCGGTGTGCGGGGTTCTCGCCCGCATTATCGTTACTTATGCCTACATTTGCTTTTCCAGCCGGTCCACCATGGCTCACGCCACAACTTCGCCCCCGCTGGAATGCTCTCCTACCATCAACACGCTAGTGCGTGTGATCCACATCTTCGGTGCTGTGCTTGATGCCCGTTTATTATCGATGCCCGCCCCGCTCGACCAGTGAGCTGTTACGCACTCTTTAAAGGAATAGCTGCTTCCAAGCTAACCTCCTGGCTGTCTCGGCAGCCGGACCTCCTTTGTTCAACTTAGCACACACTTGGGGACCTTAGATGATGGTCTGGGTTGTTCCCCTCTCGGAGCAGGACCTTAGCACCCTGCCCCTCACTGCCACTTAACCACGGCTGCATTCGGAGTTCATCAGAAGTTGGTAGGATGTGACTCCCCCGCATCCTGTTGGTCGCTCTACCTCAGCCGTGACAAACCGTGACGCTGTTCCTAAAAACATTTCGGAGAGTACGAGCTATTTCTCAGTTTGATTGGCCTTTCACCCCTACCCACAGTTCATCCAAAAACTTTTCAACGTTTACTGGTTCGGTCCTTCATGGCGTGTTACCGCCACTTCAACCTGACCATGGGTAGATCACCAAGTTTCGCGTCGACTCCCCCTGACTTAAGCCGCCCTGTTCAGACTCGCTTTCGCTTCGACTCCCCACCTCAAGGTGGTTAATCTGGCCAGGAAGAGTCACTCGTAGGCTCATTATGCAAAAGGCACGCCGTCACCCCCACACGGGGGGCTCCGACCGCTTGTAGGCGCCTGGTTTCAGGTTCTATTTCACCCCGGTACTCCCGGTTCTTTTCACCGTTCCCTCACGGTACTCTTCGCTATCGGTCTTCTGGTCGTATTTAGCCTTACCGGATGGTGCCGGCAGATTCAACGGGGATTCCTCCGGTCCCCGCCTACTCAGGATGCCCAACCCACATACGCCACTGCCTGTACGGGACTCTCACCCTCTATGGTTGCCTTTCCCAAGGCATTTCAGTTCACGTTGTATGCTTTTGTCAGGTCCTACAACCCCACCTGAGCCGTAACTCAGCTGGTTTAGGCTCTTCCCCCCTCGCTCGCCACTACTAAGGGAATCACTACTTGTTTTCTTTTCCTGCGGGTACTTAGATGTTTCAGTTCTCCGCGTTTGCCTCTCCGAAGAGATACCAGCTCTTCAAGCTGGTGGGTTGCCCCATTCGGACACCGACGGATCAGCCTGTGCCAGCCAGTCCCCGTCGCGTTTCGCCGCTTGCCGCGTCCTTCCTCGCCGCCAGAAGCCCAGGCATTCCCCAGGCGCCCTTCATTTGCGTATTCTACTAGCCCCACTGCATCCCTGCAGT
>NZ_BAABHD010000046.1:0-1459 GCF_039541915.1 Nibrella saemangeumensis | reverse complement strand
TGATCCGGCAAAGCCTGCAGCTGGCGTAAACGTCAGCGTCCCATCCGGGTTGATCACCGCCGTGCCGTTGGCAGGCTGCGAGAGGATCTGGGGCAGGGTCACCGTAGCCAGACTAGCCGGTACGGTACCGTTGCGGTCGGCATCATTGGCCAGTACATTGACCGTGGTGGGCTGGTTAAACGCTACCGTTGCCACATCCGCATTAGCCACTGGTGCGGCACTGCCTATGTTGACCACCACCAAAGCGGTGTCACACAAACTGGTGTTGGCTACATCACAGATGCGGTAGATGAAGCTATCCTGCCCGGCAAAGCCGCTGTTGGGCGTGTAGGTGATGGAGCCATCGGCGTTGAGCGTCAGGCTGCCACTGTCCGGCTGATCCACTATCACCGGTGCGGTGACATTGGTCAGGCTGGCGGGCTGATTACCTCTAGCCTCATCATTGAGCAGGACCGGGATCTGCACGGCCGTGTTGAGGGCCGTCACGTAGTTATCGCGGTTAGCCTCCGGTACCACCGTGCCGACATTGATGACCACCAGGGCTGAATCGCATAAGAGCGGATTGACCTGATCGCAGATGCGGTAGATCAGCGTATCGCTACCGGCAAAGCCTGCGTTCGGCGTGTAGGTGATGCTGCCCGTTGAGTTCACCACCGCCGTGCCATTATCCGGTCCTTCCACAATCAGCGGAGCCGTCACATTGGTCAGGCTGGCGGGCAGTCCACCCCGGCCCTGATCATTGACCAGCACAGGGATGGTCACCGGCTGGGCAAAGGTCGTATTGGCATCATCGCGATTGGCCACCGGCGGCACTGACGGTACTGTGTAGATCACCTGTGCCGTGGCACACACATTCGGACTCACCGTCGAGCAGATCTGATACGTCAAGGTATCATTGCCGGCAAAACCAGGTGCCGGCGTGAAAGTAATCGTGCCATCCGGGTTGACCACGGCTGAGCCGTTGTTGGGCTGATCCACAATGGTCGGAGCCGTCACATTCGTCAGGCTGGCGGGCTGCCCGTTCCCGGCCAGATCATTCCCCAGTACACTGACGGTAAGCGGCTGACCAAACACACCCGTCACCACATCCTGAACAGGGTTCGGGGCCGGGGCATTACCCACGTTGATTCGCACCAGGGCGGTATCACAGAGAGCCGTGTTGACCACATCACAGATACGGTAGACAAACTGATCAGCTCCCGTGAAGGTATTGTTCGCGTTGTAAGTTATGGTCCCGTCGGCATTCACCGTCACCACGCCCCCTGTGGGCTGGCTGATGATGGTGGGCAAGGTCACACTCGTTAAACTGGCTGGAGCACCATTGCGATCGGCATCGTTGACCAGCACCGTCAGGGCCAGCGTCTGGTTGAAGCCCAGTGTGTAGCTGTCAGGATTGGCCACGGCCGGTGCACTGCCCACGTTGAACACCACCCGGGCCGTGTCACACAGACTGGTATTC
>NZ_BAABHD010000045.1:0-1440 GCF_039541915.1 Nibrella saemangeumensis | reverse complement strand
CTACCGTCTGGACACATCTTTTGATAAGGTGAAGCCGATAACGATGGCATCAAACTTTTTGAGGCCTAACCAAAACGTGGTGATGCCCGGCTTTCGTCCGGATTGATACCCGTTCCAGCCTCCTAAGCGGGCAATTACCCATATATACCGTTTCAGGGTAGACGGTGTATATGGGTTTTTTAACTTCTGGGTCTTGCCTTCCAACTGCGGCATCTGTATCTCCATACAAGCCTGTTCCTCCGCTGAAAAACAACTACCAGCCGGTAGTTCCTGCTCAGAGTCATAGGCCGCCTGCATGATGAAAAGCTTGATAATGGTCTCCAGAATCAACAGACATAACTTGCGTACGGCTTTGCCCTGGGTGAGTTCGCTGGCTTCAATATCAAAGCCTTCTTTCTTGACAATGCGAAACACCTCCTCCAGCAGCCAGCGGCAACTGTACCAGTCTAGACACTGCAGGGCATCGGCCAGAGTGTTCACTGGCCAGGTGGTTAACAACCGCCAGTGAATGGGCTGGTCCACCTGCGGAGCCACCTCTTGCGCTTCAATCGCATACAGACTCACCGTATCAGCTACTGTTTTGGCCGTGAACTGGTTACGCTTAAGGCTAACCCGACAGAAGCGAACCGCCAGGGTAGCAGTCCGCCTGGTGGTTTTACGGCGTTTGTCGCCTGCTACTTCGATGGTGTAACTACCCTGTTGAGCCTGGCTGGCCAGATGCTCGAAGAGCTTGGTTTTACCCCTGAGGGTGCGATTGGTCTTAGCCCGGATCAACAGATGCGTACGGGCATCGGGTACCAGACAGAACTGTTCATAAATATCTCCTTCCCGATCTTGAATGATGACCAGGTGTTGAGCTGTGGTCAGAGCTTGTTTGGTGTGGAGCGAGGTTTCGATCCATTTATAAGACTCTTTCTGCTCAATGGGGGTGGTGTGGCGCTGGTAAGAGGAGGCCTTCGCCACCCACTGCTGGCCGCGATTCCAGACCTTGAGAGCAGCAAACCCGTAGGGCATGAATGTCTGGGCATCGATCACCAAACTGGGATGGATGAAAAAGCCTAGCCCTAGCTGGGAGCCGTCGGTCAAGCCAATGGAGTCATTCTTTTTGAGTCGGTTGCGATGATTGGCCAGGTTGATTTCGCTGCTGTCCTGGATGCAGAGCAGGGGCCTGTCGGCTACACAGGCCTGACAGTTAGCCGCCATATTGCGGATGAGGTCCTGCTCGGTGACGTTTTCATTGGCCAGAAAGCGGTAAAAGGCTTTAGCTTGAGAATCGCTGGTGGCGAGTTGGCGGATGGACTGGCCACCAATAGCAAACAAGCGATTGAGCAGCAAGTTGCCTCGCTGTGTCAATCGCTTGTCTTTTAATCCGGTTAGATGTCTGGTCTGCACTTTTTAGTATCAAAGATACCAAAATGACTACTTGTGTCCAGACGGTAG
>NZ_BAABHD010000044.1:0-1324 GCF_039541915.1 Nibrella saemangeumensis | reverse complement strand
TGTGCTCAACAACGACACCGATCGCACGGGTGCTGCGGCTGACCTGACCAATGTCACTCTGCCCACCATCATCACCCAACCCACAGGGGGCGTGGTGACGGTGAACGCCGATGGTACGATTACCTATAATCCCAATGACACCTTCACGGGCGTGGATCAATTTATCTATCGCATCTGTGATGTGGTCAACACCAGTTTGTGTGATACCGCCCTGGTTCGAATCAACATCGGCAATGCGCCGGCCCCGAGCCCTGTTCAGGATGTGGTGACGGGTAGCTTCGGTCAGCCGGTGACGGTGAGTATCCTCAACAATGACCTGGCCGGTAACGGCCAGCCAGCCAGCCTCACCAACGTGACCGCCCCGGTGATTGTGGATCAGCCCAACAATGGCACGGCCGTCATCAATCCTGATGGCACAATTACCTACACGCCGGCCTTTGGTTTCGCTGGCAGTGATACGCTGACCTACCAGATCTGTTCAACGATTAGCCCCAACGTATGTGCTACCGCACAAGTTATTTTTAATGTGCCGTCTGCTCCGCCTACAGCGAATCGGGATAACGTATCGACGTCGTTCCAGCAGCCGGTAACGGTACCTATTTTATTTAACGACACAGATCGGGCCGGCCAGCCGGCTAATCTAACCAATGTCACAGCACCCATCATTGTTGAAGGGCCGGATAATGGTACCGCCGTTATCAACAGCACCGGTACGCTGACCTATACGCCCAACGCAGGCTTTGCCGGTAGTGATACCTTATTTTATCGTATTTGTGATCCGGTGAATCCGCTCTTGTGCGACTCCGCCCTGGTGGTCTTCAACGTGGGCAGTGTTGCCCCCGTAGCTGACCGGGATAACTACACCACGGCCTTCAACACCCCGGTGCAGATCCCGGTGCTGCTCAATGATGATGCCAGAGGAGGTCTGCCAGCTTCGCTGACCAATGTCACCGCTCCCGTGCTGGTAAGCCAGCCCACCAGTGGCAATGTGGTGGTGAATGCCGATGGCACCTTCACCTACACACCCAACACAGGCTTTGCCGGAGCCGATCAGTTCATCTACCGCATCTGTGATGTGGTCAATCAATCCTTGTGTGATACGGCCCTGGTCGTGGTGAATGTGGGTAGTCAGGCTCCACGGGCCAATGCCGATGTGGCCACTGTCGTCTTCAACCAGCCCACCACGGTGAATGTACTGGCTAATGATGCCGATCGCACGGGCAACATACCGGCCACGCTGGCCACGGTCAGTGCACCGGTGATTCTGGCCCAGCCAGACAACGGCACGGCGGTGGTGAATGCCGATGGCAGCATCAGCTTCAGC
>NZ_BAABHD010000043.1:0-1273 GCF_039541915.1 Nibrella saemangeumensis | reverse complement strand
TTTAGAGTTTTCTATGGTTTAAGCAAGTGTGTATGTATAAGTTTTATCATATTCCTGGTTTTTACCCACCACGGCATAGGCCCGTAAGATTAACTTATTGCGAACCGCGTTGAGGACGGCCATTTTGTTCTTGCCCTCTTTGACTTTCCGCTGATAATAGTCCTGCAACTCCCCCTTTGCTCGGATTGCCGTCATGGCCGATAAGTGGAGCAGGGTTTTCATCTGCTTGTCCGCCATGGGCGAGACTCGCGTTCGGCCACGGATGCTGCTGCCGGATTGATACGGGAACGGTGCTACGCCGGCATAACAGGCAAACTGCTTGGCGGTTTTGCCATCAGTGAAGGCATTGGTAGCCAAAATAAGGCTCGTTGCGGTGACGGTGCCAATCCCTACAATAGAGGTTAGTAGGTGAAACAGACGATTGAGTTCCGGATCTCCCTTAATCAAAGTTTCAATCTGGCTATTGACCGCTTCCAGATCTTTTTCCAAGGCTTTCAAGGAATGGGCAGAGGCCTTTTCCAGCGATCTAACGATGCCTTTGTCCATAAACGGCTTGGCTTCCTTGAGGGGTTGCTTAAGGGTGTTGGCCGCCAGTAGAAGTCGACTGCGAAGCGAGGTAAGGGCTTTTAGACTGGTCAGGAGCTTGGTCTCAGGCTTCCACAGCCTTGCCTGAGCCTGGTGTCGTTGAGCATAGCGAGCAATGTTGAGCGCATCGGCGCTATCGGTCTTTGCCCGGTGGACGCCCATCGAATAGCGGATCTGCTTACCGGATTCTAACCAGACACAGTAGTCTGGTCGAGTAAATACCTCCAGCAGATGATTATTATAGATACCTGTGTGTTCGAGGCAGATCAGCATGTTGGCTGGCTCCAGGTTAAAACGCTGACGGAGTTCCTCCAGCAGGTGCTCAATGGGTTTATGGGCGTTGGGGATCTGGCCTTGCGCTTTTAGATTACCTTGCAGATCCACACAAGCATAGTCCAGGGTTTGCTTAGCGACATCGATACCCAGAAAGAAATCAAACGGCATAACAAGAAGGATTTAGGTGAAAACTGCTTTACACTACGCTTTCAAATCAGCACTTAAGCCTTACTAGTAGGCTTTCAAGCCTCATTTTCTATACAGTGTATGATTTGAAAGGCTCAGCCAGGATTCAAACTCTAAATAGGTCTTTTGTCCTTACGTGTTTGCTAAAGTGCCTGACTGAGAGTAGCATTACCACAAGTGAAATTCTTGAAATTTTACCACCGCTCAAAACTAAAGGCGTGTTGGG
>NZ_BAABHD010000042.1:0-1228 GCF_039541915.1 Nibrella saemangeumensis | reverse complement strand
CTCAGTGCTGGACATTGAGGGGGTAGAATAGGAAAAAGCGAGGGCAAATGCTTGTTTTGTAGCGTGACCAACTTAACAAGATTTCACTCCTCGCTTTTGGACAAAGCTAAGGATTTTGGCCAAGATCTCTCACCCGCCCTGCTGAAAAATCTTATTGCCATCGGCTGCGCCATGCTGGTCAAAGAAACCGTCAATCTCAACAAGCTCAAGAACCACATGAGCCACCTGCTGGGCAATCCGCAAACTCAGACCGATTCTCATTACCGACGGCTGACTCGCTTCTTTGATAATCCCCTGGCTCAGCGCAAACTCTGGAAGTGGCTGTTGGTGTGGATTTTAGGCTACATCAAACGTTGGGATGGCCGCTCCATGAGCCTTTACCTGACCCTAGACGCTACCTGCTGGCAGTTGGGCAAACAACCCATTCAGTTATTGGTCTTGTCGCTGGTCTACCGACAGGTGAGCTTACCCTTATTCTGGGTCGATTTGGCCAAGAAAGGCCATTCTTCTCAGCAACAGCGTAAACGCTTGCTGCAGCAAGCCATGAAACTCTACCCCCTGAAGGGCTTCTGCCTGTTAGGCGATCGCGAGTACGAAGGAAAGGCCTGGTTTGCGTTTCTGACCGAGAATGGGCTCAACTTTATCATTCGTTTGCCTAAGGATGCTTACAAGGCGGCCATTAGCCGGGGCGGCAAGGCCTACAGTGGCTTGCTCAAGCGAGCTTTAAGGGGCCGCTGTGGCAGCCAGTGGTTTGAGTTGGATGGTCACCGCTATCAGTTTGTGGCTCGCGCTCATCAGGATGGTGCCCAGAGCGCGGACCCGTTGGTGCTGCTGGTGAGCAATCTAAAGTGGCCCAAACAGGTCATTGTGGAGCGCTACCGGATACGGTGGACGACCGAATGTCTCTTTAAACATCTGAAGAGCAATGGCTTCCATATAGAAGAACTGGGCGTTCAACACTATGCCAAAATCCGGCTGTTGGTGGTCATCGTAGTGGTGGTGTATGTGCTGTGTGTGGCCGAAGGCTTTCGGCAGTTCCATCGGATTCGTCCCAAAAAGAGGGAGTTAGGCAAGTTTGAGCCACGGGAATCGGTATTCCGCAAGGGGTATTCAGCCGTAAGCAATCAAGTGAGCACAATAGAACATTTCATAGATTGGCTGATGAAGCAGTTGGCCAAGCCGCTGAAGATTCCCATCCGCATCTTTTTCTTCAGTGTCCAGCACTGAG
>NZ_BAABHD010000040.1:0-1071 GCF_039541915.1 Nibrella saemangeumensis | reverse complement strand
TCTTTGACGGTGACTGAACCAGGCCTGTTCTCGGTGGTCGTCACGGGTCCTACCGGCTGCACGGCCTTAGCCACCGTGGAGGTGGTGGATCAGACTACCCCACCGCAGAATGTCAGTTTGACTGTAAGTGGGCCGATTAGCTGTGATATTCCAACCGTTACTTTAACAGCTACCAGTTCTACTACTGGAGTAATCTACACCTTTATTGGTGCTGGTATAACGCTTCTGGATGGGCCCAATGCGGCAATTGTTAACCAGGCGGGCAGTTATACAGTGGTGGCTACTGCTCCAAGTGGATGTACATCAATCGCTACCGTTACTGTGCCCGGAGGAGGGACCGTTCCTGAAGGGCTTTCCTTAACGGCGAGCGGTGTGTTGACTTGTCTGGTTGAGTCAGTTACATTAACGGCATCTAGCGCTACGCTGGGGGTAGTTTACACTTTTGTCGGGCCGGGCATAACCGCTACCGGATCAAACACGGCGGTGGTCAACCAGCCGGGTACGTATACGGTGCTTGCTACAGGAAATAATCCCAATTGTATTGGGGTTGCATTAGTGAATGTTATTCTAGACACCACGCCCCCACAGAATGTTAGTTTGACCGTCAGCAATCCCCTGACATGCATTCTGCCTAATGCTACTATTACGGTAGGCTCGAACACAACGGGCTTGACGGGCTTTCTCTTTACAGGACCGGGTCTGCCTTTGGAGGGCCTGCTGAGCAGTGTGGGCAGCCTAACGGTCACCGAGCCGGGTATCTTCTCGGTAGTGATCACGGAGCCCACGGGCTGTACGGCCTTAGCAACCGTCGAGGTGGTAGATCAGACCACTCCGCCAGCTAATCTCTCCCTAACGGTGAGTGCGGCCCTGAGCTGCACGGCTTTGACGGCTACCTTGACAGCGACTACCTCCACGACGGGCGTGATCAGCTACAGCTTTGCGGGTCCATTGGGGGCGGTCATTACTCAGAACGGCAGTGCCATCGCCACAGTGAACCTGCCGGGCAGCTACACCGTCACGGCCACCGGCCCTGGCGGGTGCAGCTCCACCGCCATTGTGGTGGTGGCTCCG
>NZ_BAABHD010000039.1:0-980 GCF_039541915.1 Nibrella saemangeumensis | reverse complement strand
TGGTCACCGTGGCCAGACTGGCCGGTACGGTACCGTTGCGGTCGGCATCATTGGCCAGCACATTGACCGTGGTGGGCTGGTTAAACGCTACCGTTGCTACATCCGGGTTGGCCACTGGTGCGGCACTGCCTATGTTGACCACCACCAGAGCGGTGTCACACAAACTGGTGTTGGCTACATCACAGATGCGGTAGATGAAGCTGTCCTGCCCGGCAAAGCCAGGGGCCGGCGTGTAGGTGATGGAGCCATCGGCGTTGAGCGTTACCGTACCGTTATTGGGTGCATCCACAATCACCGGTGCCGTCACGTTGGTCAGGCTGGCCGGCTGGTTGCCACGGGCTTCATCGTTGAGCAGCACCGGGATCTGAACCGCTGTGTTAAGAGCCGTCACATAGTTGTCGCGGTTAGCCTCCGGTACCACCGTGCCTACATTGATGACCACCAGGGCTGAATCGCATAAGAGCGGATTGACCTGATCGCAGATGCGGTAGATCAGCGTGTCGCTACCGGCAAAGCCTGCGTTCGGCGTGTAGGTGATGCTGCCGGTTGAGTTCACCACCGCCGTACCATTGTCAGGGCCTTCCACAATCAGCGGAGCGGTCACATTGGTCAGGCTGGCCGTCAGTCCACCACGAGCGGCATCATTGATCAGCACAGGGATGGTCACCGGCTGGGCAAAGGCCGTGTTGGCATCATCGCGGTTAGCCACCGGCGGTGCTGACGGTACCGTGAAAATCACCTGTGCCGTGGCACATACACTGGGGCTGATGATCGAGCAGATCTGATACGTCAAGGTATCAGAGCCGGCAAAGCCAGGGGCCGGCGTGTAGGTGATGGTGCCATCAGGATTGATCACCGCCGTGCCATTGTTGGGTTGATCCACAATCGTTGGTGCGGTCACATTAGCCAGCGTGGCCGGCTGACCGTTACCCGCCAGATCATTACTCAGTACACTGACCGTTACCGGCTGACCAAAGCTA
>NZ_BAABHD010000038.1:0-877 GCF_039541915.1 Nibrella saemangeumensis | reverse complement strand
TGCCCCGGTGGCTAACCGCGCGCCGGTGGTGCAGAACACCATACCTAATCAGAGTGGCACTGCCGGTACGGCCTTCAGCTACACCGTGCCTACTAACACCTTCAGCGATCCGGATGGCGATGTGCTCGCCTACCAGATTACGGGCCTGCCCGCCGGGCTGACAGCCAATGGCCTGAGCATCTCGGGCACACCCACCACAGCCGGCACAGCTACCGTGACGGTGAGAGCCACTGACCCCGCTGGGCTCAACGTCAGCGCCACCTTCAGCCTATCGGTAGCTGCGGCCCCGGTAGCTAACCGCGCTCCGGTGGTGCAGAACGCTATACCTAACCAGAGCGGCACCGCCGGTACGGCCTTCAGCTATACCGTGCCCACTAACACCTTCAGCGATCCCGATGGGGATGTGCTGGCCTACCAGATTACGGGCCTGCCCGCTGGGCTGTCGGCCAACGGCCTGAGTATATCGGGCACGCCCACCACGGCCGGCACAACTACCGTGACGGTGAAAGCCAGTGACCCCGCTGGGCTCAACGCTACTACCACCTTCACGCTTACCATCAGCGCAACGCCCGTAGGCGGAGGCAGCGGTACAGGTCTGACAGGCAACTACTACAACAACACTTCATTATCGGGAACACCGGTGCTTTCCCGGCTTGACCCGACTATCAATTTCTTCTGGAATACGGATTCGCCCCAGCCCGGTGTGGTCAATGCCGATGAGTTCTCCGTCCGATGGACCGGTCAGGTAGAGGCCCCGGTGAGTGGTAGCTACAGCTTCCGCACCAACAATGATGACGGCACCCGCGTGTGGGTCAACAACCAGCTCATCATCGACAACTGGACTCCCCAGGGGCCGACGCCCAAGGAAGGCTCCATC
>NZ_BAABHD010000037.1:0-842 GCF_039541915.1 Nibrella saemangeumensis | reverse complement strand
AGAACGTGTTTAAAAATGGAGCGCTGGGGTTAGAAAAAGCGGAAATCAGCCTATCTTGAGGGTTAATCCGACCAAAGATGTACCCCTCCGACTTGACTGATTCCGCTTGGAAAGTTATTGAAGAAATCCTAGCTGACAAGCGAAAACGCAAACATTCTTTACGCGTAATCCTCAACGCACTGTTGTATGTCACCAAAACGGGTTGCCAGTGGCGGCAAATGCCCAATGACTTACCACCCTGGCAACTCTGTTATTATTACTTTAGCAAATGGCGCGATGATGGTACTTGGCTGAAAATCAATCAGAAGTTAGTCAAACGCCGTCGAGTCAAAGCTAAACGGGAGGCTTCTCCCAGTGTAGGAGTAATCGACTCCCAAAGCGTCAAGAGTAGTGAATGGGGTGTACCTCATAAAGGCTTTGATGGCCATAAGAAGGTAAACGGACGTAAACGCCATATTGTAGTAGACACGTTAGGGTTAATCCTGATAGTTGTGGTCCATGCGGCCAATCGCCATGATAGTAAAGGAGCCCGTAAGGTGCTGGAACGATTAGCCAAACAAGGGTATGAACGGCTTAGTTTGATTCTGGGCGACAGCGCCTACGGTAAGGAGTTAGCCAAATGGGCTAAAAAGACCCTAAAGCTGGTGATAACCGCAATCAAGGTTAGCGAGTTGGCTGGCTTTCAAGTAGTACCGATGCGCTGGAAAGTAGAGCGGACATTTTCCTGGCTGAACTGGAGTCGCCGACTCAGCAAAGATTATGAATGTGACTGTTCATCGGCCGAATCCTTTGTGTATCTGGCGAACATTTATCGCATTAGCCGTAAAATTTAAACAGGTTCT
>NZ_BAABHD010000036.1:0-821 GCF_039541915.1 Nibrella saemangeumensis | reverse complement strand
GGTAGTCCTGAAAAAGTAATGATATGAAGTGAAAAGCCCAGTCGGGCGGTAATTTTAAGTCGCCAAACTTGAATTACCTGTCATGTCTGTTCAACATCACTGCCCGAACTGTGGCTCCTCAAACATAGTCAAAAACGGTTATACCTACTATGGCAAAGCACGTGGTAAGTGCAAACAGTGTCACCGTCAGTTCGTCTTTGTTCGCCAGCACCCTGCTTTGTCCGACGAGCAAAAACGACGCATTGAACTGCTGTTAGCCGAACGTATTTCGCTGGAGGGTATCTGTCGAGTTATGGAGATTAAGGCCCACCAACTCTACGCCTATATGGACGAACTCTATGCCGACATACCGGCTGATTTAGCTTGTTCAGCCGCTGAAGCTGCTGATATTGAGCTACGTTGTATTGATTGCGAGACCGATGAACTCTGGAGCTTTGTGCTGCGCAAAACCAACAAACAATGGCTCTGGTTAGCTCTGGACCGAGCCAGCCGACAGGTAGTGGCTCTCCACATTGGTGATCGCGGAGCCACAGGGGCGCTAGGCCTGTGGCAAGCCCTGCCAGAGCCATACCGTCAGCAGGCCAGTTTTCACACCGATGATTGGGACGCTTACAAGCAGATCATTCCAGTTCACCAACACCGCTGTAGTCAATACAAGCAGCATACCAACCATGTCGAGCGCTTCTTTTGTACGCTTCGTCAGCGGGCTTCGCGTTTAGTGCGGTTGAGCTTGTCCTTTTCTAAAAAGCTGAACCGACATATCAACTCCATTCGGTTTGTAGTGACTCACTACAACCTATCATTACAACTTTAGGACTACC
>NZ_BAABHD010000035.1:0-759 GCF_039541915.1 Nibrella saemangeumensis | reverse complement strand
AGCCGGGCGGATTTCTATGATCTATGCAAGAGTTGAGGCATAAAATTTGTCATATTTTTTGCCCCGCTTTACTACGGCATAGATTCGATGAATTAGCTTATTACGGATGGCATTGATCACTGACATCTTGCTTTTGCCTTCTCCTACTTTTCGTAAGTAGTAATCTCGCAGCTCTCCTTTGACGCGAACGGCTGAAATAGCGCCTAAATGAAACAAGCTTTTCAGCCGTTTGCGGGCATGCTGGCTCACCCCAGGTCGGCTTCGGATGCTTACCCCAGATCTATATTCAAAGGGAGCAACGCCCGCATGGCAGGCCATCTTTTTAGGATCAGTGATGGTCTTTAGCTCATTGGTAGCAACCACCACCTCTGTGGCCGTTGCAACACCGATACCCGGTACGGAAGTAATCAGTTCAAAGAGTTGAGGGAGATAGTCATCCTCCTCAATGAGCTTTTCAATGGCCTG
Organism: Nibrella saemangeumensis; assembly: GCF_039541915.1. Classification (NCBI taxonomy): domain Bacteria; kingdom Pseudomonadati; phylum Bacteroidota; class Cytophagia; order Cytophagales; family Spirosomataceae; genus Nibrella; species Nibrella saemangeumensis. Next base: position 294 of record NZ_BAABHD010000035.1, on the reverse strand, counting down.
ATCAATGGCTTTCCGATCCTTCTCAAGGGCTACTAAAGAAGCTTTGCAGCTTTTCTGTAGTTGTTTCTGGAGCGTAGGATTTATAAAGCTTTGCTGCTCAGCTAAGGGATTAGCTAACTGGTTATAGACCTGGATCAAGCGCTGTCGGGTCGCACTTAAAAAAGCCAACTGTTGAAGAACGGGTCGAGGTGGTTGCCATAATCGCATGCGATCCCGAAAGCGAAAGGCGTACTCAGCAATCCGCTGCGCATCAATAGTGTCAGTTTTCCCCCGTTGCAGACCACCGGCTCGCTT
>NZ_BAABHD010000034.1:0-537 GCF_039541915.1 Nibrella saemangeumensis | reverse complement strand
CCTGCGGTGAGTGGCACCTACACCTATACGGTGAGTTTGAGCCGCAGTGGCTGTGCGGTGCGCACGGCCCAGGTGAGTGTGACGGTGGGCAACTGCGGGGGTGGCCCTTGTGGGGATGGTGTTCGGGTGGCCGAGAGCCTGAGCAGTCCGGTGGCGGGTCTGCGCTACAGCTACTATGAACACATGTGGAGCCGCAGTGTGAGTGAGATTGAAGGCAAGACGCCGGTGGCCCAGGCCGTGGTGGGTCAGTTCTCGTTGGCCCCCCGCCAGAAGCCGGACTACTTTGGTTTTGAGTACACGGGCTACATCAACATACCGGCCGATGGGCAGTACAGCTTCTATACCAGCAGTGATGATGCCAGCCGGCTGTGGATCGGCAGCACCGAGGTGGTCAACAACGACTTCATGCAGGGCATGACCGAGCGCAGTGGACAGATCTGTCTGGCCAGGGGCTGGCACCCCATCCGGGTGCGCTACATCCAGGGGGCGGGTGGTCTGGGTCTGCAGGTGAGCTGGCAGGGGCCGGGCGTAGCCAAG
>NZ_BAABHD010000033.1:0-506 GCF_039541915.1 Nibrella saemangeumensis | reverse complement strand
GGCACCGGCCTTTAGGTTTGTGGTGTAGTAAGATTCTTAGAAATAAGGTAGCTTACTAGAAGAATAACAGAGCGGGCTTGCCTATGGCATACCGGCCTGGCTCACGACCAATGGGTGGATTTAGGACCCGCTCTGTTCTGACTTGCCAAGGTTCGTATAGAAATGCGGGACGCAAGGCCCAATAGCAAGGTATCGAACAATAAAGCAAGGTTACTTCACCCTAAACTACCATTTGTTATGGACATTCACTACTTCGTAGGAGTGGATATAGCCAAAAACACTCTGGACTGGGCTGTATTTGATGGTAAAAGCCTTACCCTACAAACCAGTACGGCTAACTCAATTAACGGCATCAAAACTGCTTTGCGGTTATTTAAAAAGCTGTCAGGTTGGAACCCCGAACGGGTTGTGTTTTGCATGGAACATACCGGTATTTACAACGCCCATCTGCTGGATTTTCTCTACCGGCTTCAACTGCCCATCTGGTTAGAAGGTAGTTTGCCGAT
>NZ_BAABHD010000032.1:0-373496 GCF_039541915.1 Nibrella saemangeumensis | reverse complement strand
AATCAGTCAAGTCGGAGGGGTACATCTTTGGTCGGATTAACCCTCAAGATAGGCTGATTTCCGCTTTTTCTAACCCCAGCGCTCCATTTTTAAACACGTTCTAAAACATAGAGTTCTAAGCCAGTAAAGATAAGGTAAATTGGAATAACCTATATAAGCGACTTGGTTTTCTCCCGCACCAATTCAAACCCAAGTTCCTCAAGTTTAATTGAATACTCAGTGCTTTTGTTAAAATTGGCTGTGATTATAAATAATCTGTCAGCCAATATAGTGTACTCGTTTTTCGACCCAAATGACTTTGCACTAACTTCATTTTTATTCAACATTAAAAAGATAATAAGGTCATCAACCTGAATCTAGGTACAGAAGCAAAAATCTGCCTAATAATGTGAGTCCTGTCGCCTGGAAACTGCCCCACGCGAAGCGGACAACAACGTGTAGGTCGCTAAACTACTTCTTTTCTGGTGGTAAGAAAAGTATACGAAGGTTATACAACATAGCAACAGACTTGTTACCTTTTTGAGCGGGTTGCCATCGAGGCATAGCTTTTACTAACCGAACAGCTTCTTCATCACAACCATTACCGATGCCTTTAATCGGTTTAACCTGGGTTATATTCCCAGTTTTGTCAATAGTTAATTCAACGAAAACGGAACCTTTGACATTATTTTGGATAGCTTCATTAGGATAGCGAAGGCTGTCTTGCAAAAAGGTGTACAAAGCCATTTCGCCACCTGGAAAACTGGCCGATTTGTCAACATCGTATTCTTTGTAAACCTGCCCACTTGCAGAGAAAGCGAGCGTTGTAGAAGCAAATATTAATAAAAGTTTTTTCATAGAATATGTCTGTAGTGACTCACTTTGTATTGAAATGTAAACTTATTGTAATGTTCCTCTTGTTGGACACAACCCGGAAATAGAGACTCAATAGCTCGCCTTGCGGGGCCTCTGGCTTGTCAGCCGGAATCTGCCCCGTACGCCCAAAGCCGCCATACTGGGGCGTTTGCTCTGTCGCACGGAGCCGGAAAAGCAAGCGACTTTTGGAATCGCACCCAACGCCCGCAGGTGCTGATGGCTGGCTCACAAACCAGACTAAACTGCTATACTTTCAGCCTTTACACACCTGTCGGGTTGGGCTGTCCGCTGTCCTGCGGGGGCGTGCTGCCTGTCGACTGGTAAGCTGCACAGGTGGAGCTAATCCAATACAAATGCAGTCGATTTCAACCCACTGCCCAGCCGGTCAGGCTCACCAGGACGTTTGACTTGTCGCAGGCGAGTTAAACGTGGAAGCTCAAGAGTTTCCCTCTTGAGACGTACAACTTCCCCGTGACTCTGGGAAACCCGTTGTTTTTCTCTGGTGTTTAACCCAACCACTATGAAGCTCTTTGAATTAATAATGGTGGGTTCTGAACTATGTTAAACACTTTTATATATTCATCGATTTGACTTTTATGTTCCTCATAAACTTTCCAATACTCTAACTTCACCTGCTTAATCTTTTCATCTTTGTGCTCAATTGAACTTAAAGCATATTCATTAGAATATCTCATATTAAAATCCCAAAAATCTTTTGGGATAAGAGTATTTACGGTATCTTTAGGTGAGGTAAAAATCGTCTGAATCGAACTCAGGCTATTGTTGAGTTCTTCTAATAGACGTTCTTTGAAATAATAGCGGTTATCAGGTCTTCTTGTTGACCATAATCTTGAAGTAATTAAAGTCCTGAATATTTCAGCTTCTTTTAAATTCTCAAAACACATTTCTTCCATTAGAAAGCTTCTCTCAAAAGTATCAATTGAATCATTAGCAAAATCTATATCTCTAGATTTAAACCAAAAATTATAATTATATATTAGATAGTAATTATGATGTAATTCATTGCCTATTTGTAAGGCGGATGCAAATCTTAACTTTAATTTATCTCTAAGTGCAATGAACAACTTATTGTCTAGTTTATTTGGCCAATACTTATAAAATTCTCGATAATTCTCAAGCGGAATATTTATCAAATCACCAATTAAACTAATCTGCTCAAAAGATAAAGAGAAATGCCTTGGCAAATTCTCATAGTACAACTTATCGTAAAAATCAAGTCTCTCTCTAAGCTCTGATTCACTATTTATAAAGTCTAAAACCAAAGAATAGTCTTCCACAAGACTAGAGGGTTCATTCCAGTCTCCTTGTGCTACTTTAGCCAAAATCAAGTATTTTTTTTTGTTCCATAAATCTTTCTACCTACCGATACTTTTCCGTTGTCGCTAAAATATGAGGAAAATAATCACTTTTTACCATCCACCCAACATGATATTGTACGCAACTTCGTATAACCATAAGATACTGTTAGTAAGCTGGTTATAGATTCTAAAACACAAAATTTAGACTTCAATGCGTTTCCATTCTTCAACATTAAGATAGCGATGGCCAGCGTCTTACGAAATACCAATAGAATTCAAATGTAAATAGAAAAAGCTCCGATCGATAAGCAGCGGAGCTTTTTCATGAAAATTTATTGATATATACGTAACCACGTATCCTCTATGCCTGTAAACCGCTAGAAGATACCAAAACCCGGCTTGTGCTGCGGTGGCTGATACTTTCGTCATGCGCGTCACAGACGCGAACCTCGCCCGTCTCGCGTTATAAACGCGGACGAGCAGCGAGCCGCGTGTCTCCTATGGGTTTGCACTAGCGCGTATACCGCCCAAAACAAAAAAGCCCCGGCGGGTGCCGGGGCCTGGTGACCCATAGGGGAATCGAACCCCTGTTTCATCCGTGAAAGGGACGTGTCCTAACCGCTAGACGAATGGGCCCTTTTTTGGAGTGTGCAGTAGGCAGAAAACTTTGCTACAAATAGTTGGCTGCCTACTGCACACCGCCAACTATTTTGGTGACCCATAGGGGAATCGAACCCCTGTTTCATCCGTGAAAGGGACGTGTCCTAACCGCTAGACGAATGGGCCCTTTAATTCCGGTTATGACCGTTTTTTCAAACGTGGTGCAAAGGTACAGTGATTTTCCTCAAATGCAAATACCTCCCTAAAAAAACTGCGTTAATGAGCCTTAAAAACTGCTTTTGTACTATTTTTGACGAACTAAAACTGATTGACTGTTAACAGGTTCATATTAACCCCCTGCATGAAAAAAAACGCCTTGTTTTTTCTTTTTTCCTTCATCACCTGCTCTGCCTGGGCGCAGTCTGGACTGCCTTCACCGGCTCAGTTTTTAGGCTACCCCGTCGGCAGTAAATTCACTCCCCACTACCGGGTTATTGCCTATGCCGAGCACATAGCCCGGCAGGCTCCCAACCAGGTTAAGTTCCTCCCCTACGGCACCACGTTCGAAGGCCGGCCGCTGGTGGCGGTGGTCGTGGCTTCCGAAGCGAACCTGAGCCGCGTGGAGGAAATCCGGACCAACAACCTGAAACGCATCGGCCTCCTGGACGGGCAACCGACTACGACTCCGCAGCCGCCTATTGCCTGGTTGAGCTACAATGTTCACGGTAACGAGGCTGTCAGTTCCGAAGCGTTCATGGAGGTGCTGTACGGCCTCCTGCAAAGCAGCGATCCGGTAGCGCAGAAGATTCTCAAGAACACCGTGGTGATTCTGGATCCTGGCCTTAACCCCGACGGTCACGACCGCTACGTGAACTGGTACAACCAGATGGTGGGCCGCAATCCTAACCCTACGCCGTTTGCCCGTGAGCATCAGGAGCCCTGGCCGGGAGGGCGCTTCACCCATTACATCTTCGACCCGAACCGCGACTGGGCCTGGCAAACGCAGGAGGTTACCCAGCAGCGCATGGCGCTGTACCACCAGTGGATGCCCCAGTTGCACGGCGATTTTCACGAAATGGGCCCGGAGAGTCCGTACTATTTTGCGCCATCGGCCAAGCCCTTCCACGAAGACATAACGCCCTGGCAGCGTCAGTTTCAGGACATCATCGGCCAGTACAACACCCGGTATTTCGACCGCAACAACTGGCTCTATTACACGCGGGAACGCTTCGACCTGTTCTACCCCAGCTACGGCGATACCTGGCCCACCTACAACGGAGCTATAGGCATGACGTTTGAGCAGGGCGGTGGTGGCCGGGCCGGTCTGGCTCTCGAAAAAAACGATGGTGACACCCTGACGCTTCGTGAACGTATCGACCACCATGTAGCTGCCAGTATGGCTACCCTGGAATCCGTAGCCGACCGGCCCGATCAGGTCGTGAAAGAGTTTGTAAGCTACTTTGAAAAATCCCGCTCCAATCCAATCGGGGCGTATAAATCGTACGTAATCAAAGCCAACGGCGACGAGGGACGCATGAAGGCCCTGCGCCAGTTGCTCGACCGGAACCAGATCCGGTACGGCTACGCCGGCAAATCGGTAACGGCACCGGGCTTCAACTATGCCAGCCAGAAAAACGAGAAGAACATTTCGGTAGCGCCGGCAGACCTGGTCATCAGCGCCTACCAGCCCAAGTCTACCCTGCTCAAGATCCTGTTTGAGCCTACTTCCAAACTGGAGGATTCGGTGACGTACGACATTACCGCCTGGTCGATTCCCTATGCCTTTGGGGTAGGCACCTATGGTCTTACTTCCCGGATTGATCCGGTCGCTAACCCGCCCAAAGCGGCAGTTACCGTTACGCCTTCGGTGAGTAAGCCGTACGCCTACGTGGCCCGGTGGCAGTCATTGCCCTCGGTTCAGTTACTGGCGGGTTTACTAAAGCAGAAGGTGCGGGTACGGGCAGCCGAAAAAGAGTTTGAGGTAAACGGCCAAACCTACCCGTCCGGTTCGCTGATCATTACCCGATCCGGCAACGAACGGCTGGGCGACCGTCTGGATGCTATTGTACAACAGGCAGCAACGGAGGCCGGTATTAGGGCAACTCCTATTGCGTCCGGTTTTGTTACCAAAGGTTCCGATCTGGGCTCGGGCTCGGTCCTGTCGCTAAAGAGTCCCCGCGTGGGCGTGGTCGTGGGTGATGGCACCTCACCAACCGATGCCGGTGAAGTCTGGTATTACTTCGACCAGGAGCTGAATTACCCCGTAACGCTGATCGACGGCCAGACGCTGGCCAATGTCGACTGGCGCAAACTGGATGTCCTGATTCTGCCGTCGGGCAGCTACTCCCGCATTCTCACGGATCGCACGCTGACTTCCATTAAGGATTGGGTGCGTTCCGGCGGCAAGCTGATTGCCCTGGAGCGGGCGGCCGCATTCCTGGCCGGCAAGCCCGATTTTGCCCTGAAAGAAAAGGAAGATGCCGACGATAAGAGCAAAGGAAGACTGGCGGGTACGACCGGTCGAAAAACTAACCCAGCCGATAGCCTTAAACTCTACGGCGATCGGGAACGTAGCGCCATTTCCGACGAAACGCCAGGCAGCATCTACCGCTTAAACCTGGATACCACCCACCCACTCGCGTTTGGCCTGACCAACGGCTACTACGCCTTAATACAGGATGCCTACAATTTCGACTTCCTGAAGTCGGGCTGGAACGTGGGCTACCTGAAAGACGACAACTATGTAGCGGGATTTGCCGGCCGGAACGCGAAGGAAAAGCTGAAGAACACCCTGATTATGGGTGAACAGACACTAGGTCGGGGTTCCATTATCTACCTGGCTAATGATCCGCTCTTCCGGGGATTCTGGTACAATGGCAAGCTGCTGTTCGGTAATGCTGTATTTATGACGGGTAACCAATAGCCATTGGGCGCAGTAAACCTATCTTTTGCGCAATAAGCTAAGTCTGTTTGTATAGGGGAAAAGTGGGGCGGTTACTACCGCTCCGCTTTTTTTGTAAACCACCGTTAACCAACATACCCGTTGGCTCCATCCAGGGTGCATTGCTGCTCTATGGCATCAATGCCAGTTACTCAGCCGGCAGCAGCACCCGGAAACAGGCACCTTCCCCTTCCTTACCTTCCGCCCAGATTGTTCCCCCGTGATTTAGAACTACCTTTCTGGCCAGGGACAGACCGATGCCCGTACCCGAATACACTTTGCGGGTATGCAGCCGCTGGAACATGACAAAGATCTTTTCGGCATTTTCCTCTGAGAAGCCAATGCCATTGTCGGCTACCGTAATCTGCCAATACCGCCGGCGGCTATCCAGCCCATCCCGTCGGTTTATCTGCTCCCAGGAAAGGTCCTGACTGGAGATGGTTACCACCGGTGGCAGGTCGGGCTTAGCAAATTTCAGCGCGTTGTTGAGCAGGTTGTAAAATAACTGGTGCATCTGTTGAGGGGCAGCCTCAATCGTGGGCAACCACCCGATGGATAGCGTGGCCCCTTTTTCGGCTATCAGCAACTCCAGATCCTGCTCAACGGCTTTCAGGACATCGTTGAGGTTTACCCTCGTGAACGATTCGGCTTTGGCCAGGCTGGCATAGTCCAGAATATCCTTCAGGGCCGTGCTCATCCGCTGAGACGCATCAATAACCCGGTCCAGCCGGTGGCGGGATGCTTCAGTCAGTTGCTCAAAGCTATCGTCCTTTATCATCTCAGTAAACAGCATGATTTTACGGATAGGCTCCTTTAGATCATGGTGCGATACATAGGCAAACTGTTCGAGTTCTTTGTTTTTTTGTTCCAGCGCCCGCGTGCGCTCATCCACTTTTTGCTCCAGCAGAAGCATAGCCTGCTTTTCCTTGCTTCGCAGGGCTTCCTCCATTCGTTTTTCTTCGGTCGTGTCCCTGACTTCGATCACCGTGCCAATTGGCACTCCATTTTCCACAATGGGGCTGGCCGTGAAGGCTACGGGGTAGAAATGACCGTCTTTGTGAACGAAAACCTCCTCCCCTTTGGTTTGGGCTTTTGTCGGCAGGGCCCGGTCTATCAGGCAGTCTTCAATCGGAAAGTGGCTTCCATCCGGGTGGGTGTGATGAATGTAATAATGGAGCGGCTTGTCCCGTACTTCTTCCATCCTGAAACCAGTCATCTGTTCGGCCGCCGGGTTCATGTAGGTGCAAACCTGCTTTTCATTCATCAGCAATAAAGCCTGCTGCGTATTGTTGGTAATGGTATTGATCAGCGTATTCTGGCTGGCCAGCTTCTGTTCAGCTGCTTTTCGTTCGGTGGTATCCGAAATTGACCCGGCATAGCCCCCAAATTTACCACCCTCATTATAATAGGGACTGCCGTTGGATAAACACCAGCGGATTTCACCATTCTTTCGCCGGATGCGGAACTCCATTGCAAACAGCCGGCGGTTCTGAAAGTCCTGTTCAAACGTCTGCTGCGTCCGTTCTTTGTCTTCAGGCAGTACCGCGCTCAACCAACCCTCTCCCAGGTGTGATTTCATACTCCCACCTACCCAGTCTACCCAGGTTTGATTGATGTAGATGATTTGCCCATCGCGGTCGGTCATCCAAAGGGTTACCGGTGAAACACTGGTGATGATGTGGGCCAGCGATTCAGCGTTTTGCATAGCTTCTTTGGTACGATCTTGCCGCAGTGCTTCTCTGGAAACGGAAAGTACATGAGGTTTGTCTTTGTAAATAAATCGTATCCCTTTGAACTCCACCCAAATCAGACTGCCATCCTGCCTTATCCGCTCATGCACCCCGGCATATTCTCGCCCTGATAGAGCAATCTCCTTTAAAGCCTGAAAATCGGTTGGTGTTTTGAAAAACAGGCTGGCATTCAGTCCGATCAACTCCTCGTACTGGTAGCCGTATAGCTGACTGGCCGTTGGGTTGGCCTCCACAATGGTGCCATCTTCGTCGTAGATAATAGCCGAATCAGTGATGGCATTGAAGATGCTTTTGTACTGCTCCCGCTGTTCTTTCAGTTTTGCTTCACTAAATCGTTGTTGCTCAAACAACCGGGCGTTCGTAATCGCAATGGCAGCCTGCACGGCAATACCCTCCACCAATTTTTCCGATTCTTCCGTAAACTGACCGGGTTGTGGATGCCCAAAAAACAGGCCCCCAATGGCTTCTTTGGTAAACGGCGATACAACCGGCACGGCCAGATAGCTCCTTACGGGTAAATGGCCCCTGGGCATACCATGATGCGGGGGATTTTTTCCGTAGTGGGGCTGTTGGGTTACATCATCGTACCGCACCGTACCGGTGGCTGTAAACGTAGGCTCAAAAATCTTAGTATTGCGAGGCATGGGAAACTTGGAAAAAGCTTCCTTAGCTACGCCTGAAATGGTATAAAGTACAAAGGACTCACCATTTTGGTTGGTAACATTATAGAAGAAAGCCCCAAACTGAGCACCAGTCAGTTCGGTAGCAATATCGGTGACTTTTTGAACAACGTTTTGCAGCTCAATTTCGGAGGTAATTACTTTACTGGCTTCGTAAAGCAATTCAAATACGGTTTTCGTGCGCAAAGCAAACTATTTTTTTTAACGGCAAATATGGCTTTCGTATTGATGACAGCATTAAAACTTGAGACTAATCAGTATGAAACCGATTTTTCTGCAACCTTACTGAGTCAGGTCGCTGTACACCCAACAATCCCAATAAACCGAGAGGAAAGTCTTATACGTTATCGTTCGCGATACGCACCAGGTTTCCGTCTCCGGTCTTCGAACGTACGTTGTCTACTGGGCAAAGAAACGTTGTTTTGGAATCCATTCAGAAACGAAACGTATATTCTTATACAGCGGTCTGCGCAGATCAGTCTTATGAAAAGGGCGACTACCATAGCCCCGGCTTATAATTTTTGCCTGTATACCGTAAAAACTCCCTTACCTTTGCTTTCCTAATAAAACCTAACCACATTACCCTGGTGAAATTTTTTCGCGTTCTGCTCGCTCTTCAACTGATTAGCGTGTCGCTGCTTGCCCAAAAGAAAAACGAATCCTTTCAATATCACATCCGTAAAGCCACCTCGCCCATTAAAATCGACGGCGTGCTGGATGAACAGGCCTGGCAGGATGCGGAGTCGGCGTCTGACTTCCACATGGTGCTGCCTATGGACACCAGTGCGGCTAAGGTACGCACCGATGTCCGGATGACTTACGATAACCAGAACGTGTACATCACCGCCATTTGTTACCATGCGCTGCCCGGCCCCTACATGGTCGAGTCGCTCCGGCGCGACTGGAACTTCGGCAAGAACGACAACTTTATCTTCTTTATTGATCCGTTCGATGACCAGACGAACGGCTTTACCTTCGGGACCAACGCGGCCGGGGCGCAGTGGGACGGCCTGCTGTACGAAGGCGGAGCAGCCAACCTGAACTGGGATAACAAGTGGACATCGGTGGTAAAGAACTACGAAGACAAATACATTTTTGAAGCAGCCATTCCATTCAAGACCATCCGGTACAAAAAAGGCATTACCCGCTGGGGCATCAACTTCAGCCGGCTCGATCTGAAAACCACGGAGAAGTCGAGCTGGGCACCGGTTCCCCGGCAGTTCCCCACAGCTTCACTGGCGTACACGGGTATTCTGGTCTGGGATCAGCCCCCGCCAAGCGCCGGCCCAAACGTCTCCATTATTCCATACGCCCTGGCCGGCGTATCGCGGGAGTACCGAACAGAGCGCCCTAATGAATTCCGCCGGGATGTGGGTGTCGATGCCAAGGTAGCCATTACCTCCTCGCTGAACCTGGATCTGACGGTAAATCCCGATTTTTCCCAGGTAGACGTTGACCGGCAGGTAACCAACCTCGACCGCTTTGAGCTGTTCTTCCCCGAACGGCGGCAGTTCTTTCTGGAAAACGGGGATATGTTCACCAACTTCGGCTACGCGTCAATCCGCCCGTTCTTCTCCCGGCGGATCGGTCTGGGGGTGCCCATTCACTTCGGTGCCAGGCTCAGCGGAAAGCTCAACAAAGATTGGCGCATTGGGCTGATGGACATGCAAACAGGCAGTGTGGCCGAAACCGGTCTGCCCGCTCAGAACTTCGCCGTGTTCTCGTTGCAACGGCGCATCTTCTCCCGGTCCAATATCGGCATCATCGCCATCAACAAAGAATCGCTGGATTACATCCCACAACCCGATAAGCCCCGTTATTCGCAATACAATCGCAATTTCGGGTTTGAATATAACCTGGCTTCGTCCAACAACCACTGGACCGGCAAAGCCCTGCTGCTGCGGTCGTTTAGCCCTGGCCGGTCAGGTAACGATTATGTTCACGCGGGCAATCTGCTGTATACAAGCCGGAAAATCATTCTGGGCTGGCAGCACGAGTATGTAGGCAGCAATTACACGGCTGAGGTAGGTTATGTCCCACGCCGGGGATACGTGAAGGTAAATCCGACGGCGGGTTATCTGATGTTTCCGAAAGGAGGCATTGTGCTCAGCCACGGCCCCCGGATCAGCTCTACGTACTTCTTTAACGAATCGATGCAGCAGACGGACAATGAAAGCTTTATCTCCTACAATGTTGGCTTCCGGAATCGCAGTTCGTTTACGGCGTGGGCGGCCCATGACTACGTTAAACTGCTGCAACCTTTTGACCCGACCAACATTGGCCTAGATACCCTGGCGCGTGGTACTGAACACCGCTGGAACGCCTGGGGCACCGAGTTTATCTCTAAACCCCAAAGCGTATTTACGTACGCGTTCTCTACCCGCTACGGCGGCTATTATGCCGGAGGCACCCGACTGAACCTGACAACGGAGGTTGGCTACCGGTTTCAGCCCTTTGTCAGTGTGGCGGTCAGTTCGAGCTACAACGACATCCGGTTGCCGCAGCCCTGGGGCAACCGGACCTTCTGGCTGGTGGGTCCACGGGTAGATGTTACCATGACCAACACCCTGTACTTTACGGCCTTTATGCAGTACAATGAGCAGGCCCGAAATGTAAACCTGAACACCCGGCTCCAGTGGCGCTACAAACCAGCTTCAGACCTGTTTATCGTTTATACCGACAACTACCTGCCCGGCACATTTGCCGTAAAGAACCGGGCGCTCGTGCTAAAATTCACGTATTGGTGGAATGTATAACCCCAATTGGGTAACGCCTTTCCCAATGTGTAACCTAACTAACCGGCAATCAGCCCGTTCTGAGTAAGGCTAAACCCTTCGTTTGAGTATTTTTTGAGTTTGGCACAGGCTTTGCTTATTAGTTAGCAGATGCCCGCCGATGCGCTAACCCTCTGGTTACTAATCCGGGCAGCGAAACAGGAACCAAACTTACCGGCCAATGCGTAAAATCAAGAGACCGGTAGAGAGTAATACAACAAATACTCAACGTTATGAAAAATTTTGCAAAATGCCTTATCCCCTATTTACTGTCGCTCATTCTCTTCTTTCTGATGAGCAGTTGTGAGGTTGTCGGCGGAATCTTCAAAGCAGGCGCATATACAGGAATCATTGTTGTTCTTCTGGTTGTATTTCTGGTCATCTGGGCGGGCTCCCGTCTGTTCGGTGGCCGCCGAAGACTTTAAGCAAACCCCTATAACAAGGAAGCCCCGCTCGACTGAGCGGGGCTTCCTTGTTATAGGGGTTATAGAGCGCAACGGGCGTTACGCCACCAGTTCAACCAGTTTGTCCTGCTGAATCACGGCTTTGATTCGTTCGCCCAAGTCGTCGGATGCCTTCATCAGCGGCAACCGAACGTCGGAACTGGCAATGCCCATAATCTCCAGAATCTTCTTGATGCCGACCGGATTACCTTCTTCGTACAGCAGCGGATCAATGCGGAGGAAATGCCCCAGTTCCTGGCGGGCAAAGGCAAAATCACCGCGCAGGGCAGCCTCAATCATTCCCGAGAACTTCGCCGGGAACGCATTGGCGATAACCGACATCACGCCTACTCCACCAATACTAATGATGGGTACGGCCTGCACATCGTCGCCCGAGATGAGCAGAAAATCGTCCGGTTTATCGCGGCCAATCTCCATGCACTGTTCAATGATGCAGGAAGCCTCTTTCACCCCCATAATGTTCGGATGCTCGGCCAGTGTGCAGATGGTCTCCGCCGACATGTTAATACCCGTCCGGGGCGGAATATTGTACAGGATCACCGGCACCGGGCTGGCATCGGCTACGCGGGTAAAGTGCTCGATCACCCCCCGCTTACCTGGTTTGTTGTAATAGGGACATACCGACAGAATAGCGTCGATACCGTCGAAGTTCGTATCCTTGATGGTGGCTACCACATCCGACGTAACGTTCCCGCCGATGCCGTACACGATAGGCAACCGTTTATAATTCTTTTCTTTGAGGAAATCCAGCAGCTGTTTCTTCTCCGACTTGGTCACCGTTGGAGATTCACCGGTTGTGCCCTGCAGCACAATGTATTTGACTCCGCCATCTGAGATGTGCTGCACCAGCCGGCCGAAACCGTCGAAGTCAATGGAATGGTCGGCATTGAACGGAGTAACAATAGCCACCCCGACGCCGTGGAAACGAGTATCCATGTAAATTGGATGAAAAATGAAAATTGGGTTATGTAAAGACAAAGTTACGAAATCATTGCTATAAACTCCTGCTCCCCAATCATATTCACCCCCAACTTCCGGGCTTTATCAACTTTCGACGGGCCAGCGTTTTCACCAACGATTAGGTAACTGAGTTTTTTGGATATGCCACTGAGCAACTTGCCGCCATTGGCCTGAATCCGGTCTTCGAGTTCGTCCCGGCTGAAGTTGGCGAACGTGCCGGTATATAAGAAGGTCTTACCGTCCAGCTTACTGCTCTCGGATGCTACAATTCGTCGCTCCGAAGCAAATTGCAGGCCGGCCTGCCGCAGCCGCTCCACAAAGCGCTGGTTGTCCGGATCGGCAAACCAGGCGGCAATGCTCTGTGCAATGCGGGGGCCCACCTCCGGCACATTCACCAGCGTTTCATAGGAGGCTGCCATCAACTCATCCATGTTGCCGAAGTAGTCAGCAATCTTTTCAGCGGTAGTATTACCCACATACCGGATACCCAGCCCAAACAGCACATTCGGAAATGGCTGCTGTTTGGAGCGATCAATGGCGGTCAGGATATTCTCCACCGTTTTCTCCCGGAAACTGACCACACGGATTTTGCCGGTCTCCTCATCTACATAGGCTTTCTCCAACCCCAAAAGCTTTTCGGTGGTGAGGTCGTATAAATCGGCGGGGTTCCCGATCAGCCCTTTGTCGATGAGCAATTCAATTTTACCCTCGCCCAGGCTTTCAATATTCATGGCCCGGCGCTGAATGAAGTGTTCCAACCGGGCCTGGCGCTGCGGAGGACAACCCTTTTCGTTGGGGCAGTAGAAGTGCGCTTCGCCTTCCTTCCTGGCCAGCGGAGTGCCACAGGCCGGGCACTGCGTCGGATACACAATGGGAACACTCGCTGGGGTACGTTTGGTAAGATCGACACCGGTTACCTTCGGGATAATTTCCCCGCCCTTCTCAATAAATACGGTATCGTGCATCATTACGCCCAGCCGCTGAATTTCGTTGGCGTTATGCAGCGATGCCCGCTTGACGACCGTTCCGGCCAGCAATACCGGCGTCAGATGAGCCACCGGCGTAACCGCGCCCGTACGGCCTACCTGGTACGAGATGGAATTGAGGGTGGTGCTGGCCGCCTGCGCCTTGTATTTATAAGCGATGGCCCAGCGGGGACTTTTGGCCGTAAAACCCAGTTCGCGCTGCTGGTCGTAGCGGTTTATCTTGATGACGATGCCGTCGGTAGCCAGCGGCAGCGAATACCGTTTGGTATCCCATTCCGCAATGTACGCCATCACCTCCTGTAGGGTGCTGCACTTACGCCAGGTTTGCGAGACGTTGAACCCCCATTGTTTCATCGCCATCAGGCTTTCCTCATGGGTTTGGAATACTTCCGGCTCCGACAGGAAGCTGTACAGGTAGCAATCGAGCCGGCGTTTGGCCACAATGGCCGAATCCTGTTGCTTAAAAGTACCCGAAGCCGCGTTGCGCGGGTTAGCCAGCAGGGGCTCGCCAATGTCTTCACGCTCTTTATTGATCCGCTCAAACTCGACCAGCGGCAGAAATCCCTCGCCACGCACCTCAAACAGCGGGGGGATAGTGTCGCCGTGAATACGTAAAGGCAATGTCCGGATGGTGCGGATGTTATGCGTAATATCGTCGCCCCGGACGCCGTCGCCCCGCGTGGCCCCCTGTACCAGCATGCCGTTTTCGTAGGTCATGCTCAAGGCCACGCCATCGAATTTAAGTTCGCAGATATATTCATACGGCTGGTCATTGAGCCCCCGTCTTATCCGATTATCAAACTCCACCAGTTCGGCTTCCGAGTAGGTGTTGCCCAGCGACAGCATTGGAAAGCGGTGGTAGACCGTCGGAAATTCCTTGCTGATGGTCCCTCCTACCCGTAGCGTCGGCGTGTCGGGCCGTCGGAACTCCGGATACTTGCGCTCCAGGCTGAGTAATTCTTCCAGCAGTTTATCGAAGGTATAGTCATCTACTTCCGACATACTGTTCTGATAGTATTGATAATTATAGTAGTTGATTTTGTCGGTTAACTCGTGAATGCGTTCCTGGGGAGACATAGAATCGGGTACTAAAATGTTATGCAAAACAGGGTGTAAAACGGTTTTATTTCAACTATCGGGCAAAAAAACTTAGTTTTACAGGATAGTATTAGTATAATGACCTGACCGCATCATGAGTAAACCCTTTATTGCTCCCTCCATTCTGGCCGCCGATTTTGCGAATCTTCAGCGGGATATTGAGATGATTAACCGGAGTGATGCCGGGTGGATTCACGTCGACATCATGGATGGGGTCTTTGTACCGAATATATCGTTTGGTCTGCCGGTGGTGGAAGCCGTCCGCCGGCACGCCCAAAAACCCCTCGACGTTCACCTGATGATTGTGCAGCCCGAGCGGTATCTGGAAGCATTTGCCAAAGCCGGGGCTGATACCATCACGGTGCATTACGAAGCCTGCACGCACCTGCACCGGACCCTGGCGCAGATCCGGGAACTGGGCTGCCGGGCCGGGGTTGCGCTGAACCCGCATACCCCGGTGCCGCTGCTGGAAGATGTCTTGGAGCAGATTGATCTGGTGCTGCTGATGTCGGTTAACCCCGGCTTCGGTGGCCAGGCGTTCATTGAGCATACTTACCGGAAAATTGCCCGGATGAAGCACCTGCTGGCGACGCACCGCCTGCCGGCCCTGATCGAAATAGACGGGGGCGTGGGGCCGGACAATGCCGGCCTGTTGCTGGATGCCGGGGCCGATGTACTGGTGGCCGGCACATCGGTTTTTAAAGCGGATGACCCAATTCAGGCCATTCGCGAACTGGGCGAGCATCCGAAACCGGCGCTGGCCTGAGCTGTTATTGACTTTTTAGCCCGTTGGGCTACCTGACTTTATGAAAACAATATATCTGGCCGTAGTGGCCGGGCTGAGCCTGGCACTATCGGCCTGCCGTAACGACCAAAACACCCAAACCGATGCCCTGGCGTCGACCTTACCCGGTCAGCAGGCACCCGCTGCTCCGCCGGCACCGGACTGGGCAAAAAATGCTACCATCTACGAAGTTAATGTCCGTCAGTTTTCGCCCAGAGGTACGTTTAAAGCTGTGGAAGAGCACCTGCCCCGGCTTAAAGAACTAGGCGTCGATATTGTGTGGCTGATGCCGATTCATCCCATCAGTCAGGAGAAACGGCAGGGAACCCTCGGCAACCCTTACGCCGTGGCCGATTACCTCACGGTCAACCCCGACTACGGCACTCCTGCCGATTTTAAAGCCCTGGTTCAGCGGGCGCACGATGTCGGTCTGCGCGTGATTATCGACTGGGTCCCTAACCATACCGGCTGGGACCATCCGTGGGTCAAAGCCCATCCTGACTGGTATACCTCGGTGAACGGCAAGATCATATCGCCCGTCACCAAAGAAGGCAAGCCGACCGGATGGACCGACGTGGCACAATTAAATTACGATAACCCCGATATGCGACAGGCCATGATTCAGGCCATGCAGTTCTGGATAAAAGAGTATGACATCGACGGCTTCCGCATTGAGGTGGCGGGCATGGTTCCCAACAATTTCTGGCAGGAAGTCCGTCCGGCGCTGGATAAGATAAAACCGGTGTTTCTGCTCTCCGAGTGGGAAGATGATCCCGAGCATTTCAAATGGTTCAACGCCAACTACGGCTGGAGCCTGTACCGGCTGCTGCAGGATATTGTGGCCGGTAACCGCCCGGCTTCGGCCATTGATACCCTGCTGGACTATAACCAGACTAATTTTCCGGGCTGGTACTACCAGATGCATTTCACCCACAACCATGACGAAAATGCCTACCGGGGCACCCTGCAGGAAACCTTCGGGCCAGCCGCCGACGTCTTCACCGTGCTGACGTGTACGATTGACGGGATGCCGCTGATCTACAACGGCATGGAGTCTAATCTGAACAAGCAGTTATCGTTCTACGACAAAGACACCATTCCCTGGGATACTTACTCTAAAAGCCGCTTCTTTAAAACCTTATTTACCCTGAAGCACCGCAACCAGGCCCTGTGGAATGGCCCGGCCGGCGGCCCCACCGTAAAAATCCCGACGAACCACGACGATAAGGTATACGCCTTTTACCGGCGCAGAGACAACGACTGGATAACTGTAATCCTGAACCTCAGCGAACAGCCCCTGACCGTCCGCCTGAACGGCGAAGGCTACGAGGGCCGCTACATGGAAATCTTTACCCGCCAGCCCGCCGAGTTAAAACCCCAAATGACGGTTTCGCTGAAGCCATGGGGGTATCAGGTGTATACGAATTAGTTTGAGGTTTGAAGTTTGAAGTTAAGCCTGCCATCAGACCTGAATAGGCGAAGCAACTTCAAACCTCAAACTCACTGTACGGGACGGGTTTTTCGTTTAGTTTATATATTTCTGCACCGTCATTTGAGAATGTCATTGCGTCATGCGGATGTTTTTGCTTTTACTGGGAGCGTGGTTGGTTAAGGCCGATCTCATCGGCCAGGCCCAGCCGGTTCACTGGGCCAGCCAGGTGGTGGGGTTTTCGTCGGAAGGCAAAGGGGAACCCTTCAGCCAGCAGTACCGCGCCACGCAGGTCCTGGGGCGACCCAACAAACTGCCAAACCTGGGCGAAAGCCCATGCGCCTGGTCGCCGGCCAACCCGGAGAACCTGAGCGACGAGTGGGTACGGGTACGGTTTGCCAAAGCGGTGCCCATCCGGCAGGTGGTGGTCGCCGAAAATGTCAACCCCGGCAGCATCACGCAGGTGGTGGTCTATGACCGTAACGGCCGCGAACATACCATTTACCAGAACGCCAATCCGGCACCGCGCAGTGAGCCTCTGCTGCGGATCATCCTGCCCGACTCGTCGCTGATTGGTCAGGAAATCAGGGTAACGATCAATCCCGGCCGGATAAAAGGCCCCAACCAGATCGACGGTATCGGCGTAACCAGTGCCGCCCAGCCGGTGGAAGTGGCAATCCCCCTGACCAAGAACCTGCCCAAAGACCTGAAGAAAGAAAACCTGGGCAAGACCGTCAACTCCGCCGGCGAAGAAGTGGCCCCGGTGATTACGCCCGACGGACGCACGCTGTACTTTACCCGGCGCTACCACCCAAAGAACATCGGCAGCGCCGAATTTCAGGACATCTGGTCGTCGAGACTGGTCTCCAAAGAAGAATGGGGAGAAGCCGTGAACATTGGGCCGCCCATCAATACACCCGATCACAACGCCATCAGCGGTATTTCACCCGACGGCCGGTCCATGTACCTGACCAACATCTACAAGCCCGACGGCTCGCTGGCGTTTGGCATCTCCCGGTCCATAAAAACCCGGAACGGCTGGTCGACGCCCCTGGAGTGCAAGATCAAGAACCACTATAACATCCATAAACGGGGCAATATGGAGTTCACCGTGGCCCCCAACGGCCGGGTCATGGTCATTGCCGTACAGCGGAAAGATTCGTACGGCGACAAAGATCTGTACGTCACCTTTCTGCTGCCTGACCAGACCTGGAGCGAACCCAAACACATGGGCCCGGTCCTGAACACGGCCGATTACGAAGGTACCCCGTTTATTGCGTCTGATGCCAAAACGCTGTACTTCTCCTCTTCGGGGCACCCCGAATACGGCGACGGCGACATCTTTGTCAGCCGCCGGCTCGACAGCACCTGGACGGACTGGTCATCGCCCGAAAACCTGGGCCCGCTGATCAACACCACCGAGTGGGACGGCTATTTTACCATTCCGGCTTCCGGCGATTTTGCCTACCTGAGTTCCAAACAAAACTCACTCGGCAACAATGACCTGTTCCGCCTGAAACTGTACCCGGAAATCATGCCCGAACCAGTAGCCATTGTATCGGGGCAGGTGCTGGATGCGCAAACCCAAAAGCCGGTATCGGCGGAGGTGATTGCCACCCTGGTGGGTAACAACACCGAAATAGCCAGGGTCGATTTCGACGCTGAAACCGGCGAGTATAAGATGATCCTGCCTGTTCAGAAGGCATATCAGCTGAATGCGCAGGCAGAAGGCTATTTTCCAACCCGGGAGGCCATTGACCTCAGCCGGGAAAAGCGCTTCCGCGACATCCGCCGGAATCTGTATGTCTCCAGGGTGAAGTCCGGGCAGAAGATGATCCTTAAAGAGGTGTTGTTTGAACAAAGCAAGTATGAGTTGCTGACCTCCTCCTATGCCGAGCTCGACCGGCTGGTCGAACTAATGAAAGAAAACCCCGATATGGAAGTTTTAGTGGAAGGGCATACCGATAACCAGGGGGAGTGGGATCTGAACATGAAACTGGCCGAAGACCGCGTTCGCGTTGTAAAAGCGTACCTGACCGATAAGGGGATAGCCGAAAAACGGGTACAGACCAAAGCCTGGGGACCCAGTAAACCCATTGCCAGCAACCAGAACGAAGAAAAGCGCAAACTGAACCGGAGAGTAGAATTTACGATCTTAAAAATGTGATAAAACAGAAATGCCAGTAACTTTGCCCGTCAGGTACTATAGCAGTATTCCATCCTTACCCTCGACAGCTTACAAACTAATCCGGGCCTGATCTGCTCATACGCCCCGGATTTTCGTATTAACGAGACGTAACGAATGCTTACACAATCTACACCATTGCAAGCCGAATTAAACAAGCCAATGGCGATTTCCAACCGGTCGGGCTTACTCATCCTCTTGATCCTGCTTCTGGCCTTTGGCCTGCGGCTGTATAAATCCGGAGCGTATGGGCTTTATCTGGACGAAAAATACACGATGGTCATTTCGCAGGGTATCGTCATGGAAGGCTCCAATCAGCACGATGTCTTTTTTACCCCCGGAAAGACCTACTTTACCCCCCGGGAGTTCTGGAAACCTAAAATGTTTTCGGACTTTATTGAAGCTAACATCCGGAATGACATCGGCAACAGCCCCGCCTATTATGCCGTGCTGTGGACCTGGATCAAGCTTTTTGGCATTACCGATTTCTCGGTCCGGTTCCCATCTGTGCTGTTCAGCACGCTGATCGCCGGCCTGGTGTACCTGTTTGTCCGCCACCATCTGCGGTCGGAAACGCTGGCCCTGATGAGCGCCTTTCTGGCGGCTGTGGAGCCCTTTTTTATTGCGTATAGCCACATGGCCCGTAATTACTCCATGAGCTTCTTTCTGACGCTGCTGGCTACACACCTGTTTCTGCTGATTCTGGAGAAAGACAAAAACCGGAAAAGTCCCACCCGGCTGCTGATCGCCTATGGGATCACCTTTGTGCTTTGCCTGCTGTCGCACTACCTGACGCTGACCGTCTTTTTAAGCCACGGCCTGTATTTTCTGCTTTACGTCCGGAAACCGAAACTGTGGCTTGCGTTTGCGCTGACGGCTCTGGCCGGCCTGGGGCTGGTTTCGTTATGGTTTATTTTCGGGGGCGGCTCGTATACGTTCCAGACGCTGGCGTATCAGGCGAAGTTTTACCGGAATATTGCGCTGACCAACCCGTATAACAGCGGCTTTGGCCTTGTGCTGCCGGCAACCCTGTTCAACGTTGCGGAACGATCGATGCCCATCTGGAGCGACCTGTTTATCCTGACCAACAGTCTCTTTCACAAAGCGGTCGGGTACAGAAATATCCTGGTGTCGCTGGTGCTGGGGCTGGGTGCCCTGGGGCTGTTCAGCCGGTACTATACCCGTCGTCATCTCCCCTGGTGGGTTCTGGGGGCGTTCACGGCCCTGATGGTAGCGGGCTTACCCTTTTATATTGCCCCCCGGCCGAATCATGTGGTCATTGTGGCCATCCCTACGTTTTGCTACCTGCTAGTGGTGTACATCCGGCAGTCGGTCAGGCCAGAGCAGCGCTCGTTGCTGGTGTTCCTGCTTCTGCTGGCTGTGGTGCCTACGCTTTTTCTCCTGCTGATGTCGTTCCGGAACGGGCACACCTACGGCATTACCCAACGCTACTCCGGCTTTTCGTTTCCGTATACGGTCATTCTGGTATCCATGATTCTGTATCAGGTATACCGATTACCAAACGCCTTTAAAGTTGTGCTGAGCCTTGTACTGCTGGTTCAGGCTTACCTGATCGGGAGCCTGCTGCATACTATTTACAGCGACCGTGATCCGAAATACACTTATTTTGCAAAGCCGAGAACGCCTAATCCGCACTATTTGTCGGCCCAGCGCATCCGCGAGGCCTATGCTCCGGGCGATACAGTGCTGTATCCATCCATCCGGTTATACGCCAGAGATGAGATTGAGAAGACCTTCTGGCCGTTTTCGATTCAGGACGCTCAGCTGACGAACCTGTACCTGCCGAAAGAAGCCGACTATATCCAGCGGATGGACACAACACAGTCTGACCGGATCATTCTGGTCAAAGGCCGCACCGGGCAGAAGATCACCATTTTTGATTTTGAAGGAACAACTTATCGCTATTAAGGCAGTGACTGATATAAGCAAAGCAGATAACGCCAGGGCGCTTAGCGGCCAACTGCGTCTGAAGGTTCTCGGCCTGTACAACCAGGCAAACGCCGGTCATATCGGCTGCTCACTGAGTTGCATCGACCTGATGATCGCCACGCTGATTGGCCGGAAGCGGGACCAGGATACATTCATTCTCTCTAAGGGCCACGCGGCTGCCGCTCTGTACGTCTGTCTGAATCATACCGGAGAAATTCCCGATGAGGAGCTGGAGACCTACTACAAAAACGGTACGACGCTCCCCGCTCACCCGGCTCCCAATCACCACGCGGGCATTCCCTTTGCTACCGGTTCACTGGGGCACGGCTTGCCGATTGCCGCCGGTATTGCCCACGCCAGCCGGTTACTCGGCCAGGATAGCCGCGTTTTTGTGTTATTATCCGACGGCGAAACCAACGAAGGCACTACCTGGGAGGCCGCTCATTTTGCCCTGCAGCGTAAACTGGACAACCTGATTATGCTGATCGACAGAAACGGGCTGCAAGGCTTCGGGCACACCGGCGACGTTTTGGGCGATACGGCTGCGGCCGAAAAATGGCAGGCCATCGGCTTCGACACCATCGAGGTGGACGGGCATAACGTAGACGCCCTTCTTCAGGCCATTGACCTGCTGACGGCCAATCCCGATGGCCGCCCCAAAGCTATTATTGCCCATACGATCAAGGGCAAAGGCGTGTCGTACATGGAAGATAAACTGGAATGGCATTATCTGCCCATGACACCGGCGCAGTACCAGCAAGCCTGCGCCGAAGTAGCCGACCGCTATCTAACCACCACCCGTTCGAATGCAACTGAAAACTCACCCGTATAACGATAAAATCCGCCGGCTTAACGGTCCTGTGTTTGTTTTTGGTGCCAGTGGTTTCATCGGTGCCAACCTGTTCAATGATCTCTTCCAGGCCCGTCCGGGTAAAGACGTCTATGCGGTAACGCACGACGCCACCAAAGCCTGGCGGTTGAAATTACTGAATGTTCCGCCCGAAAACATTGTTCATTGCGACATTCTGTCTGATAACTCGGTGCGGGAGGTGTTCGACAAATACAAGCCCCGTACGATCTTCAATCTGGCGGCCTATGGCGCGTACAGCAAGCAGAAGAATGTTAATCTGATCTACGAAACCAACGTTCTGGGCACCGTTAACATCCTCGAAAACTGCACCCCAGACATGGTCTATATCCATGCCGGCAGCAGTTCGGAGTACGGCTTTAACTGTACCGCCCCCAAAGAAACCGACCGGGTTGAACCCAACAGCCATTATTCCGTCTCCAAAGTGTCGGCCGCTTATGTGCTGGAGTACTACGCCCGGCTCCAGCACCTGAACACCCTGAACCTTCGGCTGTATTCCATCTATGGCGGCTGGGAAGAGCCCGACCGGCTTATACCCCGCCTGGTTGAAGAAGCCCGGAAAGGGGACTTCCCCCCGCTGGTGTCGCCCGATATTAGCCGCGACTTTGTGTATATCGACGACTGCGTAGAAGCCTTTGTGGATGCTGCCCTGAACGTAGGTCCTGCCAACCGGGGCCGGTCCTACAACATCGCCACAGGTCAGAAAACCACCATGCGGGAACTGGTCGACCTCACCGTGGCCGGATTCCAGATTCCAAAGACGCCCCAGTGGGGCAGCATGACCAATCGCAACTGGGACCTCAGCGACTGGTACGGCGACCCCTCGGCCGCCGAAGCCGATCTGGGCTGGAAGGCCCGCACCCCACTACAGGAAGGCCTGCGCCTGACCGCCGACTGGCAGGCCCGACACGATTACGAAAGCAAAGTCATTCCGGCCTTCAAAAACCCATCGCTCAACGCCGTTATATCGCCCATCATCGCCTGTTACAAAGATGCCCAGGCAATTCCGTACATGTATGAGCGGCTGGTGAAGACCTTCAATGAAATGAAGGTCCGGTACGAGATCATCTTCGTTAACGACAACTCACCCGACAATACCGACGAGGTACTGGAAGGTATCTGCGCCAAAGACCCCAATGTGATTGCTATCAAGCACTCCCGCAACTTTGGGTCACAATCGGCCTTTCTGAGCGGGATGGAAATTGCCACCGGCGACGCCGTGGTGCTTATGGATGGTGATCTGCAGGACCCGCCGGAGGTCATTCCGGACTTTTATAAGAAATGGATGGAGGGGTACGAGGTCGTATACGGAGTACGGGTACAACGGGAAATGGCCCCTCACGTCCACTTCTTCTACAAGACATTTTACCGGCTCTTCCGGCGCATGTCGTACGTCAACATTCCGGTCGATGCCGGCGATTTCTCGATGATCGACCGCAAAGTGGTCAAAGAGCTGGTCAGTCTGCCCGAAACCGAGCAGTTTCTGCGGGGGTTGCGGGCCTGGGTTGGTTTTCGACAAACCGGGGTCAACTACGTCAGACCGGAGCGGATGTTCGGGGTATCGACCAACAACTGGACCAAAAACATCTGGTGGGCGAAAAAAGCGATTTTCTCGTTCAGCTTCGCTCCGCTCGAAGCCATGTCATACGCCGGCTTTATCCTGACCTGCTTGTCGGTCCTGGGCATCATCTGGCAGATAGTAGCCAGGCTGATCAATTTTGACCCGAACACCCCGTACGGAACATCCACCATTATTGTCCTGATCATGTTCTTTGGAGGAATCAATCTGCTGGGCATCTCCTTTCTGGGCGAGTACGTCAGTAAGATTTTTGAAGAAACGAAGAAGCGGCCGAAGTATATTCGAACAATGGTACGGATCGGAGACCGCATTTATAATACATCAGATAAGATTTCCGCCCTGCTGTCGCAGCGGAAGCGTTAATCAAGTTAACACCCAATCGAACAGATATGGAATCAAAGGCAGAAGTCAAACAAAATGTGTCGGTGTTTAACCAGAACGTCCGGGAAAACGGCGGCTTTCTGTACACCACCAATGCATCTTTTTCCTCGTACGTAGCCAACAAACGTATTTCGGACGCTATTTACAAGCACATCAAACCGGAATACAAAACGCTGCTGGACATCGGCTGTGGCGATGGTGCCTACACCAATGAGATCAAACAGAACTTCCCTCACCTGAGCGTCGAAGGCTTCGATCCGGCAGCCAAGGCGGTTCAGGCGGCTTCGGAGAAATACCCCGACGTCAAATTTACCGTCAGTAACATTCTGGACGACACCCTGGCGGTTCCGGCCAAAAAATACGATGTGGCCGTGATTCGGGGGGTGCTCCACCACCTGACCGATCAGGAGAAAGCCATTCGTAACGCGTTTAAGCTGAGCGATAACATCATCATCATGGAGCCGAACGGCAATAACCCCATTCTGAAGGTGATCGAAAAAACATCTAAATACCATATCGAGCACGAAGAGCAGTCGTTTCTGTCGACCACGCTGAAGAAGTGGATCCGGAACGCCGGTGGCGAGGTGGTTGAGTTCAGCTATGTCGGTTACGTGCCCTTCTTCTTCCCGACCACGCCGGCAAAGATCATTTATTTCTTCCAGCCGTTCCTGGAAAAGGTACCGGTCGTGAAGCATATCTTTTCGGCCCAGTTTATTATCAGTTGTCGTAAACGGAAATGAGAAAGGAATTTTCGGCGGGTATCGAGCGGCTGGCGCGGGAAGACGACCGGATTGTGTTTATCACCGGCGACCTGGGCTATAATGCCCTGGAAAACCTGGTCGACACCATGGGACCGCGGTTCATCAACGCGGGCGTAGCCGAGCAGAACATGGTCGGGGTAGCCGCCGGTATGGCCTACAAGGGATTTAAAGTATTTGTTTATAGCATTGCCCCCTTTGCCGTGTACCGGTGTCTGGAGCAGTTCCGCAACGATGTCTGCCTGCACCGGATGCCGGTATTTCTGGTGGGCAACGGCGGGGGCTACGGCTACGGTATCATGGGCTCCACCCACCACGCCATCGAGGATCTGGCCTGCCTGAGCAGTCTTCAGAACGTAAAAACATACATCCCCGCCTTCGCCGATGAGATCGATCCGATGCTCGACGCGATTGTGACCGAAGCCCGTCCAACGTATCTGCGTCTGGGTGCCGGTCCTAAAACCCCCGAGGGTACCGAAGCCATCGGCTCTTTCCGGCACGTGGTCCGCAGCGACAAGGCCGAAGGAACCATTGTGGCGCTGGGACCGGTGGCCGCCAACGTATTGAAAGCACTCGAAGCCGAAAACCTCACCGAGCGGTTCGATGTGTACACAGCTACCAATCTCCCGCTGGAGTTACCTGCCGGGCTGGCCCGGCGCTGGAACGGCCGGCCTATGCTGGTGGTCGAAGAGCACGTATCCATTGGTGGTCTGGCGCAGCAACTGTCGGTGCAACTGCTGCAAAACGGTATTGTCCCCACGCAGTTTGTGAGTCTGTCGGCCCAGGGGTATCCCAACGGCCTCTACGGCGACCAGAAGTACCACCAGCAACTCTCGGGCCTTGATCCGGACAATATTGCCCGGCAGTTAGCCACGCTCGTCACGGCATAATGAAGCAGGCGCTCCATACCCAATCCCCCAGCGTTGGCAGACGCGCACCCGCTGACACACCGGCGACGGTACCGCTCCTGTCGCGGCCGTGGATGGGCTGGCTGCTGATGGCCCTGCCGGTGGTAGCGTTCGCCGGGCTGTGGAGCCGCTACGTAGTAAACGTTCCGAAATGGGACGACCATGCCCTGCGGGCCTTTCTGATAAAACTGGCGGAAGAAGATACGCTGACGGGAAAAACGTACCAGTTTTTTAAACAGCATAACGAGCACCGCATTGTATACGACCGGGTCATTAGCTGGCTGGACTACCAGTTATGGGGTGAACTGAACTTCACGCACCTGATGGCGGTGGGCAACCTAAGCCTGCTGGGGCTGCTGCTGGTCTTTGCGCTGGTGCTGCGCCGGGAACTGCCTGACCGACGGGGCAATACGTTGTGGTATGCAGCGCCGGTAGCGTTTATCCTGTTAAACCTGTCGCACTGGGAGAACATGTTCTGGGGCATGGCTGCGCTGCAGAACATGACCATCATGGCCTGGGTGGTTGGCTGCCTATACCTGCTGGCGTACACGCCCCATCGGCTGGCGGCTTTCGGGCTGGCGGTAGCGGCCACGCTGACCAGCGGCAACGGCTTGCTGATTTGGCCGGTGGGGCTGCTGGTGCTGGCCGTTCAGGCCGTTGAACACCGGAAAAACCGCCCGGCGCTGGCTGGCTGGCTGGCCGGTGCGGCCCTTTGCATCGGCTTGTACTTCTACGGCTACGAGAAATCAGTCAGCAACCCGCCTACCCGGTTTGATCCGGTACAGTTGCTGAAGGGGTGGTTGGCGTTTACCGGAGCCGCTGCGGAAGCGTTTCCCATGGGCCCACCATACGTAATGAGTATCCTGCTTGGCGGCCTGCTGACGCTGCTCGTTGTGGGTCTGGTTGCGGCAGCGCTGCGCCGGGGACTGATCCGCCGTTCTCTCCTTCCCCTCGATTATTTTTTTGGTGGTGGCGCGGCCTTTCTGCTCGGTACGGGTGCAATTGTTGCCTGGTCGCGGGTAGCCTTTGGGGCCGAACTGCTCATAACCAGCCGGTACAAAATCTATTCGCTGACGCTCCTGGGCCTCCTGTATGTCTACCTTGCCGGGCGGCTCCGGGGACGGTGGCGGCCCACAGTGGGTATCGCGGGCCTGGTCGTTGGCGTTGTCCTGGCTTGGGCGGCTTACCTGAGCTATCTCGACGAAACTATTTTCTGGCGACGTCATTTTCTGGCGAGTCAGTTCAACTGGTCATACGAGACCAACACCCCGCCGGCAGCACGTCCGGCCGGCATTTACCAGCCTGCCTTCTATGAACAGTGCCTGGATCAGATCCTGCAACCAGCTACGGCTTCGGTGGTACCTATCGACAGCGTCTTCCGCACCGGCAACTCGTATGTCGTGCAAAACAGAACGCTGCCCGCCAGCCGGAACCCGCACGATGAGCAATACATCCGGTTACGGTCGGCGCAGCGTACGTACCTGATGGCGGCCAGTCCGGTACAAAATCCAACATGGCGGGTTCTGTCTGGCCTGGCACCCGCCTTCTTACCCGGCTTTCAGGCTGTTTTTTCGGATACGGAGCCCATGCCAGGCTTGTATCAGCTGGACGTGGTGACTAGCCATTCAGACGGGACCTGTCAGGTATATGCGACCGGCCGCACCCTGGAGATTACCCCGCCGACGACCAAACCAATCGAAACTAATTGGTAATCCGCCATGGCAGCTGTCCGACGCATACCGGTTATTCTGCTGATCATGCTGCCCGTGGTACTGGTCGGTGCGGCCGTAGTGTATTATGCTGTAGACATCCCCTACCGTGCTGACTATTCCCTGCAGAACGACCTGCTGCAGCTCCGGCAGCAGAACTCGGCTGTGCACACAGCCCGGCAACTGTTTACCTCGCACGAGGGACAACCGATCTTCTGGACCCGGCTGGTGTTTCTGGTCTGTCTGGCCTTAAACGGCACGCTAAGCTATTACGCCCTGACCCTTACGGGCTTCGCTTTTCTGATTGTTCTGCTGGCGCTCCTATACGCGGCCTTCCGACGGGCGGGCTTAGCACTGGCCTACTTTATACCGGTGCCTTTCTGGCTATTTTCGCTGCAGAGTTACGAAACGCTGCTGTGGTCGACGGCTGCTCTGCAGGCCTATTCGCAGATGGCATTTGTGCTGGCTACGTTTTACCTGCTGGCCCGCAACCGGCATCGGGAGCGTTTTATCGCGCTCGTGCCGGCCGTTCTGGCCTTGTTTTCCGGCAACAGCGGCCTGCCGGCTCTCATTGCCGGATTGCTGATTCTGTTTCGGCAGCAACACTGGCGATCCATCATGATCTGGTCGGTAGTGCTCATTGGCTGTCTGAGTTTTTACGGCTATTCCGATCAACCGGCTACACCCCTTTCGCCGGTGCCGCTTATTCCCCTGCCGGAGCGGATAGAAAGCTTTTTCCATTCGGCAGGGCTTTTCGCCGATCTGACCGGAGCGATACCGGGGCGGGAAACGCCATCCGGCCTGCTGGTCGGGTTAGGCATCGTGCTGGTGCTGGGTACTGTTTATTTTCTGGTCCGGCTGGCGATCAAAGCCTTTAATCGCCAGACTTTTCCCTTCTGGGATGACTTTTTCCTGGCGTCGGGGCTCTTTCTGCTCATGCTGTTTTTGTCCGGCATACCCGCAGGAACAGAGCTGCCGGGTACCGGTCTGCCGGGCGCCGGGCTGCCGGACCAGAGCCGGTTGTACTCGGCCGTTCTGGTGAGTATCCTTTATCTGTACAGTGTGTTCCGCTGGCGCTTTTTTTCACTCCGCCGGTGGGAAGCCATTGTGGTGACGCTGAGTACGGTGGTACTCAGCCTGCTGTCCAGTTACTGGAGTATGGACGGTATCGTGTACCAGCACCGGCAAACCATTGTAGCGTATCTTAACTGGCTCCAGTTGACGCCGGCCGGGCACCAGCGGGCGATCCGGACCGTTTATGTCCCTACAGCCACCCCGTTTGTTAAGCGGATTGCCCGGCTAACGGGCCCGGCTTCGCTGACGATCGATGCCAGCACCCAGCTCGACAGCCTGCGCGAAGAACCGGATCAGTATGTGTTTGTGCAGGAAGGCCATGTTAATCCCACGCCGGCGAATCCCGACAACGGAGCTTACATCCTTTTGACCAGCCTGGAGCATCGGTACCTGTTTGCCGCGTGGCCGGCCAAACCGAACCGCGTTGCCCCGACAGCCAGCCATCCGCGGTATACCCCCAGGCAGTTCTACGCTCAGATTCCGAAAGAAGATCTCCGGCAGGGACGTTACCGGATCGGAATCCTCACCAGTGAGCCCGACAGGGCCAGCCTGGCGATGACCAACCAGTACTTGATTTTCACACCGTCAGACCAACAACCGGAAAAGGATTCAGCGCAGCCAATGGCGATAAAATAAATTGGTTTCCCTGATTCGTAATACTTTTGTGTATGCAACCAGCCTCCACCATCGTCGGTATAGATACCGTCAAAAAAGAGAATAATTACCTTGTCCAGCTCGATGGCCTGCGCTTCATTGCCGTTACCCTGGTGATGATCGACCATTGGCTGGGCGAAGCGGTGCCGCTGCCTTTCGGGTATTTTGGCGTCAATCTTTTTTTTGTGCTGAGTGGCTTTTTGATTACCCGCATCCTGATTACCAGCAAACAGCATGACGAACGGCAGGGCCGTTCACACAACCATTCGCTCAAGGCATTTTATATGCGACGCAGCATCCGGATCTTCCCGATCTATTACCTGACCATTCTGGCGCTGGCCGTGGTAGGCTTTCCGGCGGTACGCGAGAACCTTGGCTGGCTGCTGACCTACACCACCAATATCTGGATTGTAATCCACCAAACCTGGCTGGGGGCCATTGACCATCTGTGGTCGCTGGCGGTGGAGGAGCAGTATTATATTTTTTTCCCGTTCATGGTCTTTTTTATTCCGAACCGATACATTCTGCCTATGCTGTTTGGGCTGATCGGGTTTTCGTTTGTGCTACGGCTGGTGCTGTTTGTGACCAATGCGCCCTGGATGGCCCAGTTTGTGCTGATGCCCACCTGCCTGGATGCGTTCGGGATGGGCGGTATCCTGGCGTACCTGATGATTTACCAACGCGACCGCTTTAACCAACTCCTGGCCAGTAACGGCCTGCTGCTGGGCAGCTTGCTCCTGTATGCCCT
Source organism: Nibrella saemangeumensis (assembly GCF_039541915.1). NCBI lineage: Bacteria > Pseudomonadati > Bacteroidota > Cytophagia > Cytophagales > Spirosomataceae > Nibrella > Nibrella saemangeumensis. The sequence continues at coordinate 344,041 of NZ_BAABHD010000032.1, read as the reverse complement.
GAACCTGTACCTGATGAAAACACTGGAACCGGCCCGTAACGTGGTCACCGACGTTACCGACCGGTTCTTCACCTCTCTGTTCTGCTTCTTCCTGATCGGCCGGGCCGTAATCGGCTTCGGACAACCGGTCAAATGGCTGCTGGAAAACCGGGTGAGCAATTACCTGGGCCAGATCAGCTACGGCCTCTATCTGTTCCATAACCTGGTCTTTAACTATTACCATACCCAACCCTCCTACCCCACGTTGCGGGTCTGGCGAAAAGTTGCCAGCTATGTTCCAGCGCTTCAGGATTCCCTCCCATTGCAGTTCCTTTACTTTTATCTCCTTACCGTTGGGGTGGCCGTATTATCGTGGCACCTGGTAGAGAAACCGATTAATAACCTGAAGAAGTTTTTTACTTATTAGTATAACTCCACTTTGTATATTTATCCTATGTACTTATCATTGGGGTTTTATTCACTATCCACGTCAACCCTCATCCTATGCTAACATCTATTGAGCAGGTCAAACCGGCTCTTCCCCGGCAATCATCAACTACTTATCTGCCTCAATTGGATGGATTACGATTTTTCGCCGTTGGCCTAGTGCTCTACGATCACTGGGCAATAGGCTACAACACCTTACCGCTTGGTCCGCTGGGCGTAGTGCTATTCTTTGTGCTGAGTGGCTTTCTCATCACCCGGATTCTTTTCGCGAGCCAGAGCGCTGACACCTATACCGATAAGCCGAACCTCCGCCGTTACCTGACTCGTTTTTACATCCGGCGGAGTCTGCGCATCTTCCCGGTGTATTACGCCTGTCTGCTGGTCATGTATCTGACCGATGTGCCTCCGGTGCGGGAAAAATTCTGGTGGTGTGCATTGTACGCGACTAACCTTTATGTAGCCTTCACGGGCCAATGGCTCGGGCTCCTGGATCACTCGTGGTCGCTGGCCGTCGAAGAACAGTATTACCTGATATTTCCCCTCCTGCTGTTCTGTATTCCCAAACGGCAGGCCCCTTTCTTTTTTCTTTTCCTGATCGCCGGCAGTGTTTACTTTCGCTTTTGGCTACACCAGAACGGGCACCCCTGGACGGTAGGGTATGTATCCATGCCGGGCTGTCTGGATGCCTTTGGCATTGGGGCCCTGATGGCCTATGGGTGGCTGTACAAACCGGCCCTCTTCAACCGCATTTTTTCCGGGTATTTCGCAATCGCAATGAGTATTGTTCTGTTCTTTACCGTTGTCCTGTACTCGCACACGTTTAGCGCTTATCATAATATTGTCAGCGATGTCTGGGAGCGTCTATTTGCTGCCATTCTGAGTGCCTTCCTGATCGGCAGGGCTATTCTGGGTTTCGGCCAACCGGTGAGATGGCTGCTGGAAAACCCGGTGAGCCGGTATCTTGGCCAGATCAGCTACGGAATTTATTTAATTCATAACCTGGTTTTCAATTACTACCACACAACAGCCACTTCGCTTACCCTGCGCATCTGGAACAAAGCCGGCAGCTATTTACCCGTACTGGAGGAGGTACCTCAATTGCAGGTTGTTTACTTTTTTGCGCTGACGGTCCTGCTGGCGGCTCTGTCGTGGCACCTGATGGAAAAGCCGATTAACTCGCTAAAAGATAAATTTGCCTATTAAAGAATTAATGCTTTTCACAATCCCGCTTAATAAAGTCCTGCTAAGTTAACCGGCCATCGGCTAACAATTGACTATATTTGTCCTGTTATTAGAGAAGACGAATACGTCACGGCTACTTTGACGTTCTTCGGCCCTGCGGACTTATTATTCCCGAATTTGCCATTTCATGAGCCTTTTGCTATCAATTGTTATGCCCGCTTATAACGAGGAAGACTGCATTGCCCTCGTTGTTGATCAATGGATCGAATTACTTAACCGGGAGTTCCCCGCCGATGCTACGCGCCTGATTGTGGTGAACGACGGCTCCAAAGACCGCACGGGCGACATCCTGAATCAATTGAAAGAACGCTACCCGAAGCTCATTGTGGTTCACCAGAAAAACGGCGGCCACGGCAATGCCGTTGTGAACGGGTACCGCCAGGCGGTAGCGCTGGATTCGGAATATGTTTTCCAGACCGACAGTGACGACCAGTTTGTCACCAACGATTTTAAGAAGTTGTGGGAAAAACGACGTCAGTCGCCGTTTATTCTGGGCTACCGCGAGATTCGTCACGATGCCCAAGCCCGGCTCTGGATTACGCGTATCCTGCGCGGCAGTATTGCCGCCATTTACGGCACGTATATCATGGACAGCAACATTCCGTTCCGGCTGATCCGGGGTGGCTTCCTGAAGCAACTGCTGGCCCAACTGCCCGATCCTACCCCATTTGCGCCGAACATCTTCCTGGCCGTGATGGCAAAAAAAGCGGGCTACGATACCTTCGATATTCCTATTACGCATAAAGAGCGGCAAACGGGTACCGTCTCCATTCTGAAGTGGAAACTGCTGAAAGTTTGCTTTCAGAGTTTCCGGGAACTGGCCATCTTCCGGCTGGAGCTGGGCCGAAAAGTGAAAGCCCTGCGGGCACCCGAACCGGTTGCCATCTAAACCAGCCAAAAAATATTCTCTGTTTTTGGTTTGATAACGGCCGGAGTTTGCTTAGTATTTGTCTTAAATGGTCAAAGACACAAACTGGTCAACTGCCCGGCGCATCGAACCTTTACGTTTTACCGTGACGCGAAAAGGGATCTGGCTTGGAATAGGTGGCCTGCTACTGCTGGGTGCCTGGTTTAGCTACCAGCTGATCTGGCGGTCGGGCCGTTCTGTCGAAAAGCTGATTCCCAGTGACGCCCTGCTGGTGCTGGAAAGTGCCGCGCTCCAGGACACGGTGCCGCTCAGGGTCCTCCGCACGGAGATGCCTCTCCGGCAGGCTCCCGTTTTTCAGGAGGCTGTGCAGAGGCTCGAACAGTTTATTTATGCCGCCGGCGATACGGCCGCTGTGCTAAAATTTCTGGCCGGCAAGCCGGTATACTATTCCCTGCATCCGGTCTCCCTCCACACCTTTGAGTTTATATTCTATATTCCCCTGCGGCCGCTCCAGGACCGGACCTTTCTGAACGACCTTAAAACGCCCGACCCCCGCTCGGTCCGGGTCCTCAGCCATAGTTACGACCAGGAAACGATCACCGAACTTCGTAACCTTAAAAATGAAGTGTATGGCTCATACCTGCTGGCCGGCGATTACCTGATCGGCAGTCCATCGGGTATCCTCGTCGAAAATGTGATCCGGCAACTCCACCAGCCGTTAGCCCTCCGGCGTTCCTTACCGTTCCGGCTCGACACCGATCATCTGGCAAGTTTTTCCGTTCGGTCGGAGGTGCTCCAGACCCTGGTTGGCAGCCCTGAAACCACGGGCTCGCTGGTGCGTTTGTTTCTGCCGGAGGTCCTCAATCTACAGTTCCGGTCCTCGTCCTCCCGAACCCACCTGATCGGCTACGCCACCGACAAAATCGGAGCGCGGCAGGACGTAGCGGGTCTTTTTGCGGATCAAACGCCCCTGCGCATCAGCAGCGCCGGCATGATCCCGCAGACTACGGCCTTGCTGTACCACATCGGCATCAGCGATGCCGCCCGCTTCGGCCAGCAGATGGCAACTATGCTCAGCTCTACTTCCAGTCCGTCGCTGCAGGAACGGCTGGACCGCATCCGGCAAAAGGCGGGTGACGTGTACCAGCACATCAGCCGGGATGTGGTACTGTGCCGCCTGGAGTCGCCAGCCGCTGAAAACCGGCAGATTCTGCTCCTGAAAGCAACCGATCTAAAAAAATTATCGGATGGGTTTCAGCGCACGGCCTATATGGCCGGGGCCGGTCCGCCCCTAACCTTAAAGACCTTTCTGGGTCATAGGACCCTCCTGCTCAACGTCCCTGAGCTGCCGGCCTCGCTGTTCAGCAGCCTCTTTACGGGATTCGGGCAGAGCTGGGTCACGCAGCATAACGATTACCTGGTAGTGGCCAACAGCGAAGAAGCCATGCAAGATTACCTCCAGCAACTGGAGCGCGGAGCCGTCTGGTCGGCCGACAGGAACAAGGAGACGCTACTGAACCTGACCCTGCGCCCCGCTAACTTCACCGCATTTGTGCTGGTCAATCACGCTGGCTCCGCAGCACTGCCCGCCGGGTGGCCGGCGGGCTGGCGTAACTTACTGGCCCACCCGGAGTCGTCGCTCAACAACCTCGAGAACATGGTATACCAGGCGAGTTACGGCAACGAACAGATCCTGTCGACGCTGGTACTCGGCCGCACCACCCGGCGGGCCAGCGATAAAGTGCTGAACCGGCTCCTGCTCACCAAAAAATTTGTGCTGAATATGCCCCTGACGGCTTCGCCGATGCTGGTGAGCAACACCGCCGACGGCCAGATGACGATCTGGGCGCAGGATCAGACAAACCAGCTGGCGCTGCTGACCACCGACGGCGAGAAACTCGAACAGGGCCGGACCGACGGACCGGTGCGCAGCAATATGCTGCCGGTCGATTACCTGAACAATGGCCGGCTCCAGTACCTGTTTATGACCGACCGGACGCTGTACGTAGCCGATCCGGGGTATCAATCCATTACACTGCGTCCGATTCCGTTACCGGCGGGTCTGAACCCGACGTTCCTGACCCTGCCCAGGGGTAGCCGCCGGCGTAACCTCGTGGCGCTGGCCGCACACCAGGACGGTAGCATTTACGCCTTTGACCGGCAGACCAGCCGCTTCCTTCGTATCTTTACGCCGGTGCGTCGTGAGCCGCTGCTGCTGCCGTTCCAGGTAATCAGTTCACCGGGTGGCATGGAGGTGCTTGGGCTGCAAGCGAGTGGTCTGCTCAACCGCTGGGTTGAACCGGGCCGGCAGGCTCCGCATTTTCCGGCCCGGCTCGACTCTGGTTTCGTCAGTCCGGCCCTGGAACCGGGTCCGGCCAGTGGTATCCGGCTTATTACCGAACAGGGCGAACTGCTGCGGCTGAACGACAAAGGACTAATCGCCAGCCGCTCGCAACTCTACCGGCCCGTGCGCAGTGGTTCTTTCCGGCTCTGCCCCGACGGGACCCAGACAGGCTATATCCTGCTCCGGACGAGCGATACGGAGGTAGCCGTGCTGGATCAGCAGGGCCAGCAGCGGTTTGAGATACGTGGCCTGAAACCAGGCTTGAATCCAATCCATTATCACCACCTTGGTGCCGGAGTAGACCTCATCAGTGTCAAATCCGGGCGTTTCACCACGCTCTATACCCTGGACGGCGATGTGGTCGGCGACCGGGCCATCCCGAGCGATTTCCCGGTAGCGTTGCAGTTCAATGCCGTAACCAACCAATTGTATGTAGTAAGCGGTACCGACAAAACGGTACAGTTGTTTTCGATTCGAATGCGTTAGCCTTATGGCCCAATTACTTCGTTACCTGATTTTAGGAATTGCTTTGTTATTATACGCCGGCGGTTGTTCGCGGGATGTGATGCACTGGTTTTACCAGACCGGCGTTATCACCGATGACTACCGCTACGGCGATCTGTACCGTTTATCGAACCTGCCCCAGTTCAAAGACCCGCAGGAACCATGCCCGCCCGGTACGGACCAGGCGCAACCGGTGGCCGATAGCGTTCATCTCTACCTCATCGGCGACAGCTTCACCGAACCCCAGCGAATTGGTCAGCGGGATTTTCCGGTTGGGTATTATCACTACACCCACTGGGAAAAACAGAGCCGGGTGCAGCCTGATCCGACCCGGCATAACGTACTGCTGCTGGAAACCGTTGAACGGCATTTTCGCGAACACTTCAGCCGCCCGGTATCCAATCTGACGGTAGTAACCGACAGCAACCGGGTGCCGGCTCCCCAGCCGCCGGCCCCGTCGAAGCTTCGGCAACTCTCCGAACAGATCAAATCGACGGGATTGGAAGAACGGCTGGAGACGGTGCTCTTCAGCCACGATCTGTTTATGTGGTTCAAAGAACGGAAAGCCAGCCTGAACTTTTGGTTCTTCGACCGGATCAACCCGAAGGTAGGCATCTCCGCCGACCGGCAGCATGTTTTCGCGGGACTGGATACCGATACCACCACCATCAGTTCATCCTTTACACCCCTGCCGGATGCGGAATTAAACGCCCTGGTCGATAGCCTGAACACCGTCTACGACCGATACCGGGCGTTGGGGTTCGACGCCGTCTATCTGTCAATTATTCCTAATAAAGCAAGTGTGCTGGACCCGGCGCAGGGCAATTACAACCGGCTGATTGAACGCTTTCAGCAGCACCCGAAACGTCGAATGCCGGTCATTGACATTTACGGTGTCTATACGCGGGCAAAAGAGCCCATCTATGCCGTAGGAGATTCCCACTGGAACTGCACCGGACGGGCGTTGTGGCTGCGGGAAGTTCACAAACGGCTGACAAAAACGGCGCTCACATTATAAGCATGAAATGGATAGAGCGGCTCAAGGCCAAAGCGAGGGAATTGAAACAGGGGACAGAAGCTCTGTACCACGCATTGAAGCATCCGGGCACCCCCTGGTACGCCAAACTGGTACTTGGCCTGATCGTTGCTTATATGGTAAGCCCTATTGATTTAATTCCTGATTTTATCCCGGTGTTAGGCCTGCTCGATGAAGTTATTCTGCTCCCCTTTTTTATCTCGCTGGCAATCCGGTTGATTCCCGGTAATGTCTGGCAGGAATCCCGGCTGCGGGCGTCAGTGGCGCCACTATTATCCGGCAAAAAAAGCTGGATAGGCGCGTTGCTTATTCTATTAATCTGGCTCGGGCTTGGCTGGCTGATCTGGCGACAAGTTGACAATATTCGACATTATTGGTAGACAGTTATTATATCCTGTAACCGACAATAATGTACTTATATTACCAGCAGCAGCAATGTTAAGCCCTCGTTTTTAATTGGAAAAATAGCTAACGCCCCTTCGCTGAAATCAGCCCTATAGAACCTGAAAGTTACCTGCCGCGCAACGGGTAATAAGCTATTGTTTCATCGATAAAGTTCCTATTGATAACCCTCCGGAAAGGACTGAAGTTATCAGGCATTTTCTGTTCACCGACGTCATAATGTGTCTTAAGTATGGTTGAAGGTATACAGAAAATACCTGTACCACCGAAAACAGAAAACATATTATCTTGTAATTCTTCCTGAGCAGACAATGTTTTCGTCTGTGTATTCACTTAATCAAACCCGGTAAAATCAATAACGGAGCTATTTATTTAAACAGCGCAGGCTCGGTTCATTCGGCTAAAACTTAGAAATAAATTAGATAAACAAGTAGGTAGCCACTGGAATTTAAGCAGAGGAAGTAAACTGGATTTAACAGGTATTTAAATTATTTTTTTAGATTTGTGCAATTCCAAAAAAAATACACAAATAACCTACTAAAATCATGAAGCAAAAAAAAATTCGTTATTTCTCTCCTCAGGAAATTCAGGGAAGAAAAACGAAAGAGGCACCTAAAGAAAATGTTCTGAAGTGTTCGGTTTCAAAAACGGGCCGGCTTTCTATTCCCCAGAATGTACAGGAAGAATTAGGAATGGACTCGTCTAGTACGAAGTTCAAAGTAGGCACTGAAGATCGGAAAAGACAATTTAAAACGTTGTTTCTCATACCGGCCGGTCAGGACGATCAGGATGCGTTTGACTTAGCAAAAACGGGCCGGGGTCAAACCATTTCGCTGGCTGGTGTTTTTGACAAAGTTGGCCTGGACTATGCCACTCAACAGCATGAGTTTACCATAAAACCATTTTCGCAGGAAGGTGTAAGCGGCTATGCACTTCAACTGGTTGATGAATCATCTCCCCGTCAGAAGCCCGAAGGTGGTGGCCGCCGGGGCCGGAAAAAAGCCAGCCAGACCGAAGGCAGCCAGGCCTGATTCAACAGGTAACTAACCCCCCTGGTTATCCCTAGTAATAGCTACCGGCAGTATCATTAAAAAAGCCTCACATCAGAACTGATGGAGGCTTTCCCTGTTTTATATGCTATCGCTTATTTTGCTTTCTGTGCTAAGCCAAAGTTCTTCAGGTTCGTTAAGGCGATTACGTTTATAATCTTCCACTCGCCGTTAATTTTTTCCAGCACCCGCGACTCTTTCGAGGTAGTTTTACCCTGGCTATCCAATAACGTCTGATCGTAGGAAACAAACGCCATATTGCCATTCTGGTGAATGGTATAATTGGCATTCTGAATCGTTACCTTATCCGTCAGCTTTTTACTCTTAAACTGATTAGCAAACTGCTTCTCCAGGTTGTCCCAGCCTTTGACCAGCAGAAAATCGCCACCGTACAAATTGGCCGCGAAATAGACATACGGTTTATGGACCCATGCATTGGCCCACTTCGCTTTATCCCGCGTAAAAAATCCTTCCGTTTCGTTGTACAACACTTTTTTAATCGCATCCTGATCCGACTGCGTCCAGCCCGGCACCGTTAAGCAACACCATAGAGCAACTACAACAACAAAATTTCTCATGGCTAGATTTGGCTTGGTGTTTGATTAAGTTACCGCACCACCTTGTAAATAGCAAATTTTTTATTGTACTATTTCAGCGTTGCCTTTGAAATTTTATTTAATAACCATTTGGTAACTGTCGGCTACGCGGAGGCTTTACCGGCCGTCTGAGGAACCAGTGTCGGGTTAAACGCCGGGTACAGCGCCAGCAGCACTTTCTCCGGCGTCAGTGGCGCCGAAAAGGAAAGTTCCGCATCAGGAACGAAGGCCCGGATGGCGTTCCGGAGCGCAAAGTACGCACCAATGCCATACATCAACGGCGGCTCCCCCACCGCCTTGGAACGCATGATGGCGTAATCGCTGCCGGGCGTATCCAGAAAATGCACATCAATTTCCTGCGGCACGGCGTAGATATCCGGAATCTTATACGTTGACAAAGCGTTGGACAACAATTTACCGGCGGCATTGTACTGCAAATCTTCCAAGGTCATCCAGCCGATTCCCTGCACAATGGCTCCCTCCGCCTGCCCCCGGTCTACCAGCGTGTTCATACTCTTACCGAAATCATGGCTCACTTTTACGTAATCAAATACATAGGTGCCCCGCAGGCAGTTGAGGGTAACGCCGACGATGGCCGTGCCGTAAACATGGTAAGCAAACGGATGGCCCTTTTCGGTCGTAGTGTCGAAATGAATATCCGGCGTTGCGTAGTGCGCGTGCTCCGACAGGTTAACCCGCTGCTGATAGGCCTCCTGAATGAGTTGGGGCCAGGTCAGCCCACCAGGCTGGCCGTCTACCCAGATCTGCTCGTCCTGCAGTTGCACAGTTTGATTTTCCTTAACGCCTAGCTTTATACGCGCAACGGCTATAAGCCGTTCGGTGAGCGTCTGGCAGGCGAGTTGCAGGGCTTTGCCGTTGAGGTCGGAGGTGGCGCTGGCAGCTGAGGGCGAGGTATTGGCGATGCGGGTGGTATTGGTCGTCTCCAGCCTGATCCGTTCCAGACCGACCGACAGACACTGGGCCGCCACCTGCATCATCTTCATATTGACCCCCTGCCCCATCTCGACCGCACCCGTGCTGACGCCAACACTCCCGTCGGTATAGATGTGAACGAGGGCGCTGGCCTGGTTCATCCATTTTTTGGTGAATGAGATGCCGAAGCAGATCGGCATCATAGCAATTCCTTTTTTGTTCAGGGCGTTGTGGGCGTTAAAGTCATCTGCCTCCTGGCGAAGTTGGGCCAGATCAAAACGTTCTTCGGCATCGGTCCAGCAGTGGAGCGCTTCGCAGCCTTCAGCCCGCTGACCATAGTGGAACTCGTCTCCCTCCTGGAGCAGATTGGCTCGCTGGATGTCGGTTGTCGCTACGCCCAATGCCTCAGCCGCTTTGGCAATGGCCGATTCAATCACAAACATGGCCTGTGGTCCGCCAAAACCCCGGAACGCCGTATTGGAAGGCAGATTGGTGCGGCAACTGTAGGCTGTAGCCGTCAGGTTCGGAATGAAATAGGTATTGTTGGCGTGAAACAGCGTCCGTTCCATTACCGCCGGCGACAGATCGGCCGACGCGCCGGCATTCTGGTAAAACGTAACCTGATAAGCTTGTATCTTCAGGTCTTTGGTAAGGCCAATCCTGAAGTCAGACGAGTAGGGATGCCGTTTGCCGCTCATGCGCAGGTCTTCCATCCGGTGCAGCACGTACTTGACCGGCCGGCGCAGCCGATGGGTAGCCAGCGATACCAGCGCGGCCCAGCTATTGGCCTGGTCCTCCTTACCGCCGAAACCGCCCCCCAGGCGCGTAACATCGACCTCGATCTGGTGCATGGGTACGCCTAACACCCGCGCTACCGTCCGCTGCACCGCCGTTGGGCCCTGCGTGGAGGAATAGAGTTTGATATGCCCGTTTTCGAGCGGGATGGCGTAGGCCCCGTGGGTCTCCAGATAAAGGTGCTCCTGTCCGCCCGAATCGGCGCGGCCTTCAATCACGAAATCACACGCCCCGAAAGCGGCTTCGGCATCGCCCAGCCGGAACGTGCGGGGCGGCACAATCAGGTGGCCCTGCGCACAGGCTTCACGCGGGTCGGTGATGACCGGCAGGGGCTCAATCTCTGCCTGAATCGCATGGACGGCCGCTCTTGCTGTCTCGTCCGATTCGGCAATCACCAGCGCAATGGGCATCCCCCAGAAGTCGACGGTGTCGGTGGCTAACAGGGGCTCGTCGGGCACAATACCGCCGATCTGGTTTTCGCCGGTAATGTCGGCGGCCGTCAGTACCCGAACGACACCGGGCATAGTCAGCGCTGCGGTATAATCCAGGCTCCGGATGCGGCCGTGCGCCACCGGAGACGAGTATACGCAGGCGTACAGGGTGCCGGTAACAACGGGCAGATCATCGAGGTACAGGGATTCGCCCCGGACATGGGTGTTGGCGTCGACAAAGCTCATACGAGTTGATGCAGGTCAGGCTGGTTTGTAAACAAAGTCAGGAAATGAGCGTAAAATAATTGCCGGAACAGTAACCGCTTGTACATAGCCGCCCCCCGCACATCGCTGATCGGGGTAATCTCCGTTTGGGCGACCTCATTCGCTTTCCGGATGGTATCGGCGGTCAGCGCTTTACCGACCAGAAAGGCCGAGGTCAGCGACAGATACAGCGGCACCGGCGCTACGCCCCCGGCCGACACATGAGCCAGGGTAATAATCCCTCCGCTGGTTTCGAGCAGCATCGCCGTGTTAACACTGGCGATATCCAGATGCGTCCGCTTGCTGACTTTTTCAAAATGGAATTTTGCAGATGCCCCCGGTGCTTTGAACATGATGGACTCCAGCACTTCCTCCGGCGCTTTATCAAGCGTTTTGTAGCCCCGGTACAGCTTCCGTAGGGGTAATGTACGGCGTTCGGTTCCTGTGCGCAACACCACTTGTGCGTCGAGGGCCAGCAGCCAGATGCTCAAGTCCCCAATGGGCGATGCATTGATCAGATTACCTCCTACCGTACCCATGTTGCGGATGGGCGTTGAGGAAACCAGTTTCAGATAGTCGGGCAACCTGGGAAAAAGCTGACTCAGCAATGGGGCGTGTAGCAGGTCATCGGCGGTGCAGGACGCGCCAATGTGAACCAAATCATCGGCCAGGTGAATGGAATTGAGTGCCGGCTTGCCGAACAGGTGCTGAATGGCTGTCTGGCGCATGACCTCGGGTCTCTGCACAAACAGATCGGTACCGCCACCGACCGGAACCGGTACATGTCCGTTTAGGTGCTCAGCGGGTTCGACCGGTAACTGCGCCTGAAGTGCCAGCAACCGCTCCGGTATCTGCGCAAAATAGGGAGGCAAAAACCGATGGCTAACTAACCAATCCATAGCCTGATCGGCAGGGCGCTCTGCCAGTTCCCGGCAGATGCGGGCGACGGCGCGTTCGATGGATTTATAGCCGGTACAGCGGCAGATATTACCGTCGATAGCCGTGATACCGTTCTGATATGTAGCGGGTTTGGTACTGAGGGCGTAGCCGGTCAGCGAGACGATAAAACCAACGGTGCAGAATCCGCACTGCGAGCCGCCTTCTTCCACCATTGCCTGCTGCACCGGGCTGAGGGTATTGGGGAGGTTTAGCCCTTCAACAGTAACGATATGTTTGCCGTGGGCGTTGCCAAGCGGCATCAGGCATGACGTCATGGACTGGTACCGGAGCCGTCCCTCGTGCCAGTCGCCGACCAGCACTGTACAGGCACCGCAGTCACCCTCCCGGCAACCTGTTTTGGTGCCGGTCAGGTGACGCGAATACCGAATAAAATCAAGAAGAACCTGGCCCGAAGGCTCCTGAGTTTCGATCAGTCGATCGTTGAGCAAAAAGCGAATCATACCCTGTCTGAGTCTTTACCTCAGAGCAAAATACAATTTTTTCTTCGTTTTATCGGAAATATTTTTCCAGTGCCTTGTCTTCGCCTTTCCACTGCGCAATTTTGGCCAGGCTATTGACCAGCGGTTCCTGAATAAACGAAGGTATATCAGCAAAATACGTTTGGCTGTAGGCTAACAGTAGGGGCATATGCCAGGGGTTTTTCGGCAGTTCACCTTCAAACTGACCATCGTTACCCAGCCCATACCCGATGCGTACTGATTTTTCCAAACCGCCGGACGGCGCGGTCTTCACCAGCAGGACGGCTTTGGTTGAGGTTCTGTTCTTAAAGAAGTGCACTTGCGTTCTGTAGGCCCAGGCACTCTGGCCTTTTTGGAGTTTGATTTCGTTTCCTTCCAGGCCGATGGTCATTTCGCCTTCGAGCACGGTAAACTGCTCGTCGAAGGTTTTGTGGTAATGCCACCCGTTGCCTCCCTGCGGTTGTACCTCAACCCGGACCAGTTCATAAGCCCCTTTGGTATCGTGGCTCGTTTTCAGGAACGTACTGGCATAGTGATCTTTCTGATTGACCACGGTACGGTCTTTCCGGTCACCGATGCTCATGTCCAGTTCCGGCAAAAACAGCGCGAAGGTGACAACCGCCAGGAAAGCAGAAACCAGCAAAAAGACGGGCAGCCCCACCAGCGTATAGGCCAACCGGAGCCAGAGCGGATACTTGTTTTTCCAGATCCGGTAGACGCCGGTTGGGTAAAAGAGCAGGGAGATGGCGCCGGTCCGGCGTTTTTCAAGGGGTGCGGATGTTACAAAAGCTTCCATGAATTTGTTGTTGTTTTGGTGTGAATTGATGTAAATTAGTTTCTGCAAAGTTGCAGCCCGCAGCGCTTTTCCTGTTTAGGCAAAACGGATATTGATTTAGGCAAGATGGATAAACTGGTCACGGACGACTGGGATAAACGGTTCAGCCGGATGGATCAGCGTCTGGTCCATAGCAGTGACCGGTATACCGAAGTTTCATTAACGTTTGAAGAGCCGGGTTTGGCGGCAGGAAGCCTTTCTCTTGTCAAGACACCCGGTATGGCTCTGAAGCAGATTGCCATTCGCTCCGAACGCCCCCTGCTGTTTTGTGATGTCAGTGATACCGAAGATGCTAACTCGGCGTTTATTCTGAGCGGAGGAATTGAATCACGCTTTTCAAACGTAAAAAAGCCGGTCGATTTCCGGCGTGAACGGCACGGCTTTCAGTATAATCCAAGCTTTCAGGCAGAGCACATCGTTCATTCGGGCCATTTCGATGCCTTCCAGATCACGTACGACTTACCGTTTTTCAGGGAGCTGATTCAATCTACAGAAACCAGTACGCTGGATAAAGTGGCAAATAGTATGGACCGCCGGGAGGTCTTTTTTGCCTCACCCGACCGGTTTGGCGTACAGCCGCGCATGGCCGACATTATTCAGGCGATCCGTACGTGTACGTTCCAGGGTTTCACCCGCTACCTGTTCATCGAAGCCAAGCTGCTGGAGTTGTTTGCGCTACAGGTCGAGCATATGGCACAGGCCAGCTTACAGCCGGCAACCGGTCAGTGGAGCCGGGTCGACCGGGAAAAGCTGGAGGCCGTCCGGGAGTTTATCGAAGCTAATTACCTGATGCCACTTACGCTGGCGCAGCTCACCCAGCAGTTCGGTCTCAACGAGTTCAAATTGAAAAAGGGCTATAAGGAGTTATTCAACACGACGGTCTTCGGCCACATCCATCACCTGCGGATGAAGAAAGCCCGCCAACTGCTGGCGGAGAAAGCTATGAATGTATCCGAAACCGCTTACTACATTGGCTACCAGAACGTCGGTAGTTTCTCCGCCGAGTTTAAAAAGCGGTTTGGCTACTCCCCCACCGGCAAGTGACGTTACACCCTGACCACAAACGTAAAAGCCGCATCTACTTTATCGGCTACCCGGTTTGTTTTCATGATAAGCGCCTGGTTGAAAATACCATCACGACGGTTACCGGACTCCTCAGGGAAATATAACTGGGTGGTCAGCACCGATTTGCCCGGAGCTTGAACTTTTACATGCAGGTGCCGGGTACGGCCGGGATATAAACCGGGCACAATGGTCTCCAGCCGGAAATTGCCCTTGGCGTCGGTATACTGGTGGCCGCGCAGTTGATACCCTTTGTTGTCGTAGTCACCGGCATCGTCGGCATGCCACCAGTCCAGCAGCGCCTTCCCGACAGCCTCACCCCTGGTGGTAAGAACCTTTCCGGTAATGATCAGGGCGGTGCCTTTCGTACCAGACTCCCGTAAACTGCTCCGCTCGGGCGAATTAGGTTTAAAATACGGGCCTTCGATCTGCGCGGGCGTTGGGTCTTCATCGTCACCGCAGGCCGGTGTAGGTTCCAGCATATGGGGAGTATGCCACGCAGCCTTTACCCGGCTGAAGAAGGGCAGCGTAGCCAGAAAGGTAAAAAATCGGCGTCTTGTGGTTTCCATGACTCAGGATTAACCGTTAGTTCAAAGCGTTCAGACTTGAACACTTGTCTAAGGTAGCAAAAAAATGGGGAATGATTTACAGGTACCCCACTTACTGAAGCTGACTGGTCAGCAGCGGCAGGCCTACAACAAATTGTCCGTTCTGTTCGTCAATCTGCACAGCCTCGTTGCCCAGCAATTGGTACTTCATGGCAATGTTGGTCAGCCCCACGCCATTGCTCAGTACGCGGGTTTGCCGGCGTTGCAGGTTGTTGCGCACCCGCAGGTACACGCTGTTTTCTTTCGCCGACGGGTGCTGGGTGAGCGTTACCGTTTCAATGGTAATGTGCAGGGGCTGATCGGCAGCTACTACATTATGTTTGATGGCGTTCTCCACCAGCAGCTGCAGGGTAAGCGGAGGTAACAGCGTGCTTTTGTGCGCTTCTTCGACGTTCAACTGCCAGGTCAGCCCCCTGCCGTACCGGGTACGCTGCAGGTGAAAATACGACTGGATAAACTGCAGCTCTGCCGCCAAGGTCGTCAGATTACCGTCGTTGGTCTGCAGCAGGTAGCGGTACACGCTCGATAATTCGCCGATGAACTGATCGGCCCGGTCAGCATCTTCGTCAATCAGCGACGACAGCGAGTTGAGGCTGTTGAACAGAAAGTGCGGATTTACCTGTTGTTTCAGGCTGTCGAGCTGGCTTTGCAGATTGGCCCGCCGGAGCCGGTCTGCCTCCGTCAGCGTCTGCGACCACCGCTCGAACGTATAAACACTTTCGTGTACGATGTTGACGATCAGGTTGCCCAGTACGCCCACCAGCAACGCGGCCTCCAGCCGCGAAGCATTGAATGTATAGCCGGGGAAATCCACCCAGTCATAGCCGTAGAAGAAAATCAGAATACCCAGTGACGACATAGTTACGTGGGCGGCCATCGCCAGCGCCAGCCGCAATCCGGTTTGCCGCACAGCCGGAAATCGCCGGCGGAGATAGATGGCGGGCAGAGCATGCAGGAAATATATTGGCGTCCAGAGTACGAGACTGCTCAGTGTCGCCCGCCCGAACAGACCAGGGTCCTGAAAGTAGCGGCTCCCAAACAGCAGGTAATTCAGCAGCAGATAGTACAGCGGCAGCACGCCAAGGGCGATCAGGTTGTCGTTCTGGGTGAACCGGGGTAGGCGCAAACGTTTCACAGGGGCAGGTTAGGCAATGGATTCGACCAGTTCAGATTTGACGGGGACCAGCGGCACCTCGACCGTAAAAAACTGCCCGTCGTCGCTGATGCGGGGTGGTCTGAGCCTTAGGGCGCTGAACCGGCTGGTCAGGTTAATGAGGCCGCCCCGCTGAACTTTTATAGGGCGCGTCTTTCGCTGAATTGAATTAGTCACCGTCAGCGAATCGGCCGAAACGGCTATGCGCATTTGCAACGGTTGCTGGCTGTCAATGATGTTATGCTGGAGCGCATTCTCAACCAGCACCTGTAACGTCAACGGCGGAAGCAGTCGTTCCGCATCGATTTGGTCTGTCTGCACCGTCCAGCGAATCGCCTGGCCGTACCGAATCTGGAGCAGATAGCCATACGACCGGATGAAGTCCAGTTCGGTCCGGAGCGGCACCAGCTGATTGGCATTCGCCTGGAGCAGGTAGCGGTACACCGTGGCCAGTTCATCGAGAAACGCACTGGCCACTTGCGGGTTCTCGTGTACAAGCGCCGACAGACAGTTCAGGCTGTTGAACAGAAAATGCGGGTTAACCTGACTCTTCACCCGATCGAGTTGCTGCTGCACCTGCGCTTTCATCAGGGCTTCGGCTTCGGTCATCGCGTGCCGGTAGAGGTGCAGGTAATACTGGATTTCGTAGTAGCCGCCGACGATGTTGGCGAACGCCAGCGCCATGCCCATTTGGATAATATACACGCGCGGAAATTCCGGTCTCCCTACCAGGCCGGTGGGATCAATTTGACTCACGCCAAAAGTTTCGAATGGCTGGAGGAGTATGGTCAGAAGGGTGTAGCCGCCAAAGGTCATCAGCACCCGTCGCCTGGTCTGTTCTTTCTGGGCGTAGCGCGCCCGCACCCGAAACACCCACCAGCGCAGCAGTTGCCAGGCCATAGTGGTGCTGCATAGCCCAAATCCGAACGTAAAAAAGACCAGCCGCCAGTCGAAGCCATATTCGCGGACATAAAAGTAAACGAATGGTACCACCGCCAGCGGTATACCGATGATGCGTAGCCAGGTATCGTCGGGGTTGGTGTGTAAAGGATTTGAGCTGTCGGCCTGTTGGTCGCGCACGGTAAGGTTAGATAAACGCTAATGAAGTAAAGATACAAAAATAGTAGGCTTACAGCGTTTTACGAAACGGAAAAACAGCTTCATGCCCGGTTCTGCACAGCGGCAACGCACCAATTCGGCTACTTATTAATGAGCGGTCGGTACCGATTTTTAAATCTGTAATTTTTTGCCATACTTAGCGATGCGCCAATCGTTTCGGGCCGCCGACAGCCATAAATAAAAGAACCTCAGTCTCGCATACTATGAAAGTGGTTGCTCTAAATTCACCGGTTAGTCAGGTGGTTCACCTGGTAGGCGATATTGTCCTGAAGCGGCTGACGGCCTATTTTGAACCGCATTCCTTTTCCCTTACCCAGTTTGAGAATGATCCCCGGTGGGCAGACGCAGACCGGTGGTTGCAATTGCCTCCGCTATTTTCCAACGATGAAAAGCTCATTCTGCTGCTCGCCGTGATGCCGCACCTCCAGCCGGGTTTTTACGAAAGCATAATGGCCGAAGCCCTGCCGCAGGGTGGCGAATTCGTAGAGTTCGGCGGAATGAAAGGAACGCAGCACCGGGGTATGCTCCCGACCGGCGAAACGGCCTTGTTCGTCCTGGCCGGCTCCGATCTGGAGCAGCGGATGCTGTGTCAGCAGTTGTTTACGGATGATAAGCGAATGGCCCGTTTCGGTTTACTCCGGCTGGAGTCGGTGAAGGAAGGGGAACCTCTCATGAGTGGCCGACTGCTGCTGGACCATGACTGGCTAAACAAGGTCCTGCTGGGCCGTGATGCCACACCCATTTTCGGAGCGGAATTTCCGGCCCGGCGCATCGAAACCCTCATGACCTGGGATGACCTGGTCCTGCACCCGCAAACGATGGAGCAGATTGCCGACATCCGGCTGTGGATGGAGCACAACGAACAGGTGATGCAGGACGCTAACCTGGCCCGAAAGATCAAACCCGGCTACCGGGTGCTGTTCTATGGCCCTGCCGGAACCGGAAAAACGCTCACCGCCAGCCTCATCGGCAAAGAGTTCGACTTGCCCGTGTACCGCATTGACTTATCGCAGGTAGTCTCAAAGTACATTGGCGAAACGGAAAAACACATAGAGTCGGTGTTCACACGTGCCAGTCGGAAGAAATGGATTCTGTTCTTCGACGAAGCCGACGCGCTATTCGGCAAACGCACCAATGTGCAAAGCGCGCACGACAAGTACGCCAATCAGGAAGTTTCGTACCTCCTCCAGCGCATCGAAGAGTACGAAGGGCTGCTCATTCTGGCGTCCAACTTTAAAAACAATATCGACGATGCCTTTCTGCGCCGGTTCCACAACATCATCCACTTCCCGGTGCCCAATGCCAATGAGCGGTACCGGCTCTGGACGCGCTGCCTGCCCGAATCGCTCAAGGCAGAAAACGAGCTAAACTGGGAGGCTATTGCCAGCCAGTACGAAATCACGGGTGCGGGTATTGTCAATGTCATGCAATATGCTTCACTCAAAGCGTTTTCCCGCCGGGCCAACACCCTGCAGCAGCGCGACATTCTGGAAGGCATTCGCAAGGAGTTCCGTAAAGAAGAAAAAGCGATCTGAGCCTGCACGCCCGGCTGCCCTGATCAGTTGTTAGGCTTATCCTCACAATCCAGGTCAATGGGCACTACAAACGGGTCGAGAGCCGCACTAAGCGCTTTAGCCACTTTCTGGCGGGCTTCGCTATCAGCATCGTGTATGGCCTGCACATGGGCCGCCAGGCCAGCTTTGCAACCCGTGTAATTAATGGGCAGCGTTACCGTACCTTTATAGGTGTTAAAGGCGGCTACGTGCTGGTCTTCGTGTGGCTTAATCTTACTATCGATGGTGTCCTTCACCCGTTGCTGCTGGCAGGGCGTTAATCCTTCGGGTACATCGGGTAGTGTTACATTCGTGGACACGTTGTAGGTGATCACCAGCTTACCCGTGACCGTCACGCATTCGGGTCCGCCACAGCCGTCGCAGTCTCTCGCCGGAATGGCTTTCAGGTTCTGGGTAGTACCCACGCCACCGTCAAAACTTGCCGTGGTCTCGCCCTGCACAGTAACGGATTTCCCGAAAACCGTAATCATCTCGGGGGCTTTCCCGAACGTGGAGAAGTCGGGTAAGGTTTCGGGCTCCCCAATTTTTTCTTCCTGCTGCTCAGCCTGTTGTTCCTGCGCAATTGCCTGTGGTCCGGGTGCTGCGGCTTCAGTGAGTTCCTCTTCGGAGGGGTTCATTACCTCGCCCTCGGTTTCCGGTGCCCGCTGAATGCCCCTATAGCCGTCCTGCCGCTGTTGCAGCACATGGGTCAGTTCGTGGGCCAGCAATTGCTTTCCTCCTGTGGTCTGTTCATTAAAGTAGTTCCGGTTGAAAACAATATGGTTCTGCCAGGTAAACGCTTTCGCATTCACGTCCCTGGCGGCCATGGTAGCCTCTTGGTCAGTATGGATGCGCACATCGGCGAAGCTACCGGGCAGTCGGCTCTCGAAAAAACTGCGGGTACCCTCCGGCAAGGGTTGGCCTTTGGCCCCGATGGTGTTCATGTAGCTGCTGAAAAAGGGCTTGACGGCCGCTACCGGCCCATGCTCCCCTTTTTTCTGGATCTTCTGCTTATCTTCATTCTCGCACTGCTCGCACTTGCGCTGAATCGCTGACTCGAAAAAGGGGGCATTAGCCTTACCGGGCGACGCTTTACGGCGGGCGGAGCGCTTTCGGTTGATTTTAGCGGGTATATTCATGGGCGTTTAGCGGATGCGGAGTTCGTTGAATAAGCGGGCGAATGCATCAAACGAAAAGTCGGGAAACAGCGTGGGCAAATGCGCCTTCATCCGTTGCGATACCGGGTTCTCTTCGCCTTCGATGAGTTCCCGTATCCCATACGGCCAGTACAGCATTCCTTTAGCCGCTACGCATAATTGTATGTAGCCATCCAGGTTGATTTCCAGTGGCATCGGGTCACTTTCAAAGTCGGAGTAGTACATCTGACCTTTTTGCTGCTCGGTAACGACAAGGCCAACCGCAGCTTCATCGGCGAAGAAGTCAACGGGGAAAAACCGGCGTCGTATGGAGTCAGCCGGGGTGGAGCTGAAAAAGGCAACTCCCTCCCAATTGGAAAATACTTTTTCGAACGGCAGCATATTGACGCTGCCCCGCACTTCCTCCGATTCGGGCGTTAACTCTCTGGGGGACCACTTGACCTCCCACCGGTTGCCCTGTGCGTAGAAATTCAGTACGTCCTCGGCCACGCGACCCGTTTTCCGAACCTGCGCCAAATCGGCTTTTTTAGCGGCAATATTGAAAAACAGGGCTTGCTGAACATTCAGGCGGCTGTTGGCCTGTAGCGCCCTGGAAAAATCATCAAGAAAAGGCTGGTATGTTTTCATAATTGTTTTTTGCTTAGGTCATCAGTCCCGGTGTAGCCGCCGACGTACCCCGGAATAGCTTCACATACTTTACATCGGCAAGGGCAATAATCTTGTTTTGCTCCGCTTCCGTCTTGAACACGCGGTGAAACGCATTGTTTTTGCGGGCATCGCTGAGTTCGTAATACGACGTAAACCTTGACTTACCGAATAGTTCACTGTTCTTTTCGTGCGCCAGCCTGATTTTATCGGCCAGTGAGCTGTCAAGCCCTTCAATGGTTGCCAGCACACTGGTAGACGCTTCGTTCAGGTAGATGGTCGGCCGGGCGGGTGTACCCTCCAGCACATAGGTGTTGGCCTCCTGTCCTACCGGATTCTCCACGGATGTATTCACAATGGCCTGTTTCCGCCCGAACGTACCGTTCTGGTTTTCCAGGATATACGCTTCACACTGAAGTTGCGTCGGCACGTTTACCTCTTCCTGGACAATCTTCAGTTTCTCGGCTGCCATCGGATCATCGGCTGGGATTTTGGACGCATTCTTCCCGTAGCCGTACACCGCCGTGACGTTATACTCGACCACGGCACCGGAGTTGACGGCCGCTTTCACCAGCGACTCAACTTCGCTTTCGTGATTTGAGTTACCCTCCCGCGACAGTGGTGTCAGGTTGGGCCATTTACCTTCCCCACCGATGTTTTCGTTCAGCAGGTGCCCTTTTACGTAATAGCTGG
Organism: Nibrella saemangeumensis; assembly: GCF_039541915.1. Lineage (NCBI taxonomy): Bacteria > Pseudomonadati > Bacteroidota > Cytophagia > Cytophagales > Spirosomataceae > Nibrella > Nibrella saemangeumensis. Next base: position 322,908 of record NZ_BAABHD010000032.1, on the reverse strand, counting down.
CCCCCCCGGCCTGCCGGCGGTTGTTTAGCGTCACATACGCCGGCAGCATCGACGCTGTAGGCGGTGACCCTTTCACCTTCTGCTGCTTATTGAGCCGCACAGCTTTCATGGTAATACCAAATCCGGCGCTCTGGACAGTGTTGTCAATCTGCGGCTCCCCGGCAGCTGCGGCATTTCCGAACAGCACGGCCGTTGGCACAGCCAGGTCGGCGAGCAGCTTCTCAACGTCGGCGAGTTTTGTCTCTTTACTCTTCTCTTTTTCCTCTTCGGTTTTGCCGTCCAGCGGTTCCTGGCGTTTGTCGTCAATCTGTTTCGCAATGCCTTTGGCCTCGCCTTTTGCCTTCACTTTTTTCTCATCGGTACCCACATCAACCAAATCGATGAAACTGGCATAGGCTGTTGGGTTACTGCGGACCATCAGCACCGGGCTGGTTTCGCTACCGGCAAAATACAGTTTATGCGGCTGCCCGTCGGCACCTTCAAACGGTTTTTCCAGGCCGAGCCAGCGTTTGATAGCGCTCAGGGCCTTCTTACCCAGGCTCACCAGACTCTCCAGAAACTGCAGGCCAAGACTAACGGCTTTGTCTACCAGCCAGTCAACCGCCTTATCTATTTTTTCGCGGAGCATTCCGATAACTTCTACCAGTTTATCGGCCACCTTATCCAGACCCACCTGGTTTGCGAGGAACCCAATCATGACGGGTATACCGCTCGCAGCGGTGCGCTCCAGGTAGTCGGCGGCTACTTTGATGTTGCCTGTGGCAATTTCGGCCACACCATTGACGAACGAGTTAATGATTTCAAGCAACTCCCTCAGGTACGCAATAAACGACTGCACGGCCCGGTAAATGGCAATGACACTGTTGATAACGGCCATGATACCCGTTGGGTCGAGCATACTGAGCAGCTTACCGATGACGGCATTCACAATCCGCTCCATAATCCAGTTTTTGGCCGCGTCCACAATCATCGACCACAGGTTGCTCAACTGCTCCTGAATGTACTCCCAAATGGCAACCGGTCCGCGTTCCATGACGTCTTTGATGAATTTCCAGATACCTTCGAGCCGGTCGATCCACAGCTTTATTTTGGCGACTTTCTCTTTGCCGATCTTCTCCTCCAGCTTCTTCCACACCTTATCCATAATCCGCTGCAGGCTGATGCCGAGGATCTCCATAACCAGTTTGAGAATACTCCTGAAGCTCAGGTCGGTTGGCCGCTGAATACCCAGCTCGCGCAACTGGTGGAAGAACCAGTCGGCCAGGCCGTTCAGCAGGTGCGTGATGATGTGATCGAAGAACTGAATAAAGCCCTGCTTGATGGCCCGCAGCAGGTTCATCAGGAAGCCAATCGGGTCGCGCTTGATGGTATCGAAAAGGGCAATAACCTTGCTGATGATGCTGCTGACAATGTCAATCGGGAAGTTCATGACGATCATCAGTATTTCGACCACAATCTTGATAATCTCGACCACGAAGGCCACGAGTCGCCGGACGGGCTGCAGGAACGTGCCCACAACCTTCCGGAATACGCCGATCGGGTTGAGGAAGTCGGTCCAGTCGAGCGACTCCCACAAGCCGGTAAACAGCCCGACGATATAATCCCAGGTGAAGTTTAGCCGCTTCACAGCCGCCGTGACCTTCTGCGTCATGCGGTCGATGGCACCGCTTTCCTTCATCTGCTGGAACTGCGCTTCGCCCCCTTCCATCAAGCTCAGGAAGCCGTGAATGAGATTCTCCGTATTGCGCTCCACCGTTTTACCCGTGAACGGGTCGCGTCCGAGAATAACCGTAATGAGGTAATACCCCCGCGTGTTCTGCGCAAAAGCACTCAGGCGTCCCAGCAGGGCATCTTTTAAAATGGTAAGCAGTTCAACAACGGTGTCGTAGATGAAGTCCGTAACGCGGGTAACCGGCCGCCGGAACGTATCCACAATCGTATTGAACGTATCAATGGGGTGGAAGAGCGAGTCGAACGTGAGTGTGTTCCAGAGCGTAATAAAGCCATTCTTGATCTCACTTACCGATTCGGTAACTACGCTGATACCCCGGTCTATCCAATCCGCACAACGCTTGAAGATACCGTTGGTAATCATCTGCTGCTTAATCTGCTCCCCACGCGCACCCAGCACTTTTAGTCCGGCGTTCAGAATATTGGTTCCGTCACGCTCCACGCGCTCGCCGTTGATTGGATTTTCGCCCAGCACCAGACAAAGTAATTCGAAGGCGTTCGGGAAATGATTCCGGACAAAATCGACCGCAAAGTTGATGGCAACGTCCTTCACCATGGTGAGGAAGGTAGTCGCGCATTCAGCCACAAAACTGAGGATGTCGAGAATGATGCCTTTGAACAGGTCGGCTACCCGGTCGATTACGCCACCGGGATCGCCCACATCGTCAAGGCTGAGGCTATCCCAGAATTGCTCGAATCTTGCACCAATACCCTTGATAAGTTCAATGAACCGTTCTACCGCTGACAGCAGCCAGTTAGCTACCGGGTCAGTGGCATTAAAGTAATCGAGCACGCGCCGGACCACGCCACCGCCACTACCACCGGGTAGTCGAATTAAATCAAGTACGGCATCCAGCAGGGTCCGGGCATTGCGAACAACCTCTTCGCCGGTAATTGGGTCGTAGCCGAGAATATAGCGCAATAGTTTGTAGCCGCGGATTTCCATGACGAAATCCCGGACTTTTTCCAGCACGAATTCCTTGGCTTTGTCGATTCCCTTTTCAATCCATCCGGCAATTTCATCGGCTATACCCGTAACGGCATCCCAGGCATCGCCGAGCCACGACGCCTGCACCAGTTGCAACCCGGCCGGGGTACTCCGTATGCGGGCGGCTAGTTCGGCGCGGGTCTGCACGATAAAGGCCTTCTGAGCAGCTTTACGTTGCACAGTCTCGTCTTCGTCGACCGGAGTTTCATCCGCAAGCTCGGCCTGCGGACTATCAGCCGAGCGCTGTAGTTCCTCCGACTCTTCCTCCTGCGGACCTTCTTCAGACCGCTGCAGGTGTCCGTCGGGCGTGACATGCCACGCGCTCAGGTCCGGCCTGGTCTGCACCAGTTCAGTTTCTGGGTCCTTACCCTCACTTTCTTTGCGCTGCACCCTGAATTTGTCCCTGCGCAGTTCTTTCAGCGAGCGAGCTTTGGTATCTTTTTCAGCCCCTTCGGCATCCCGCAGTTCTCCCTCCATGAGGGTTAAAGGATTAAAGAAGCCCGTCCACTGACTCAGCGGATGGGTGCGCGTCTGCACCTGAGCTCCGAGGTTATCCTCACCAGCCGTATTGCCGTTAAGGGTGACTACGTTGGCACTTGGGCCGGCCCCATCTGCTTTTTCGACCAGCGCATAGTGGGAATTCTGGTTGCGGTAGGCGATGTCGCCCGGCTTGGGTATATGGCCGGGCGGGTAGGCAGCTTCCGGGGTAACGGCGCGGCCACCAAGCGTCCATTTCGGCATGGGTACTCCTCCCTTATTGAGCGCCCAGAACACATAAATACCGCACCAGCTTGGCATGGCGTCGCGTTCGGCCCGCACGTCGGGCGGTTGGTTGGCTACCTGGCCGTTATACGTATCTTTTTTCTTGATGTACTGCTCACTGACCGTACCCTGCTCGTAGCCGCTGCTGCCGAAGCCGCTAACGACCTTATCCTCGCCCATTGCGGTTTTGAAGTATTCGAGCAACCGCTGCCAGCCCAGTCGGTAGCCGTCTGGCCCCTCGGCATTGGCGTTCACCTTTCCTTCTTCGGCTTTAGCGAAACGGAGGGCCTGGTTAAGCTGGGACACCGTTGATTCCTGCCGCTGAATGGACTTCGGCTGAATACTTGTGAACTGGTGTTTGGGGGTAACGGCCGGGGCTACGGGACTGGCTCCCTGCTGAATGGTATGGGTCAGTTCGTGGGCCAGCAGGGTTTTGCCGGTGGAGGAATCTGGGTTGAACTGCCCGCTATTAAAGTAGATATGATTGCTGTGGGTAAAGGCATGGGCATGAATATCCCGGCTCATCTGTTGCGCGGAAACGTCCGTGTGGATGCGCACCCCGGAGAAGTCAGCCCCGAAGCGGTCTTCCATGAAGCTCCGGGTTGACTGGGGTAAGGGGTTTCCGCCTGATGAGGTATTATGCAGGCTTTCCTCAAACTGTTGGCTGACGAGCGGGGAGCCCCGCCCACTGCGCTGCACAATGTCGGACGGATGAATAGCTATGTTTTTGCGCTGAATAGCCGGCTGGTTGAAGGTGTCCGGCCCTGCATCGTATAAAAAGCCAGCGTTTTGATCTTCATACCGCTGCAAAGTATTGATTCGCTTCGGCTGAACGGCTTCTTCCTCCCGATACTCGTCGGCCATACGGCTGATGGTCAGCGGTTCTGCCTTGGCCTGTACCTGTTCTTTCTCTTCTTCATTTATAGCCTGCCGGGCGAGTTCGGGCGCTTCAGCGGGGGAAGTGCCAATGAACGCAGTCTCCGGCATGCGCACTACCCGGTCGGCGGTGGTATCGGCTTCCTGTTCGTACACATCGCCGGGTGTGCTCACGCTCAATTTGGGTTGAACACGCACAGGTGCAAAAAAAGATTGGGTTGTGAGGGCAGGTTCCGTGGTATGGGTTTTGCCGAAAAAAGGCCCTCCTTCCGCTTTTCGGTGCAGCGTAGCAGTGGTCCTCGTTGTTTTTTCGGCCGTTGAAAACATAGCCTTCTGGGGCGCTTATGCCCATTCCGTTGCTAATAATTTCGGCATCCACGGCAGGCGTACGTACCGAAAGGACCAGGGAACAAATTGCAGTAGAACGTCCAGCGTCTCTTCCTTAATCGTCAATCGGTACACTGTATCTTCTACCGTCAACTGACCGGTGCGCTGCAGAAATGCCTCGCGTAAACCAGCGGGTGATGTGTTCCGGAGCCTGCCCCAGTGTTCAATAACGGAATGTAGCAGATTTTGTACTTCCTGCGCTACCTCTTGCGTCACCTTTATCCTATGGTCGCACGTATCGGCGGGTAGCAGGCCGCAGAGCAGCTTAGGGAACAGCAACTGCCATTCCGGTGCCTCCGTTTCGCCCGTGGCCAGGTAGTGCAGCAGCATGGGCATTCGCCCCGGGTGGCGCAATTGGTTATCGGATACTTCGTTCAGCCTTTCCAGAAACGTGGGCAGAAAATTAGCCAGCAACACCAGTCCGGCATTGGCGACGGTAATACCCTCCGCCAGGTGCGTGTCCAGCTCAGTAGCTCGCGCTTTACTACGCAAAGTCCCAGTTGGTTGGTCTTCTGGACTAAGTAGTCTTTCTTCTGAAAGCTGGTCAAAAAGCGACAAAACCTGCTGGCGCAAAGGATTGGGTAATGTACCTATCAGCAGCTCCACCGACTGAGGCCGAAAAACAGCGAAAGGTACCCTATTGAACCACTGCGCCAGGAACTGCGCCGAATCATGGCGAACCACCCAATTGTGATGCAGTACCAGAAACACGGATTGCAGCAGTTCAACCGTATTTGTAAACGAAAGCCTTTGAACCGCTGCAAGTTGCTCCGTAAAAAGCGCCCACGGCAAGCCCGTTATGGGTACCCACTGGTCGAGTAGCTGGTATTGAAATTCCTCACCCGTGAATTGCCACCACCGCCGGAAAGTGACTTCGCTGGTCAGTACAGCTGCGAGTCGCTGTTGAAACCAGGGGTCAGCCAACGCCTGTTGCTGTACGCCTTCCCGCCATTCGCTCCACCCTGCCTCGGTGAGCAGAGTCGGTAGCGTACCGTGCTGGAGATAATGCAGCAGCGTATTGGCACGATGTTCCGCCAGTGTTACTTTGTGCGTAAAAGACTGACCTGCCTGCTGCTCAACCTGCTCCCGAATCTGACGTTGGAGTGCCTCGCGGATTGCGGTCGATCGCTCCCCCTCCCACGCAGGCAGCGTTAACACCAGCGACAAACGGACTAATTGCATTACCTCGTTTGGGCCGCAGATAGTGGATAAGACGCCATCGAGGTCCTCCAGCAACACCGACACACACCATTCCCGTACCGTACTCACATCCGCCTGAGCGGTGTCGGGCAGTTGCAGTTCAATCCGGGCTTTGCCGATGGTGTGTCGGTTGGTCATGGTTACAGGCTATTCAGAATATCGATCAATCGTTTTAGCATCTCCAGATACCGGCGCTTGGCTACCTCCTGCTGCTCGGTTCGTTCAAACTCAGCCTTAGCATCGTCAATCATTCTAGCTACAATCTCCCGCTCGGCCGGGGTGAAGTTAGCAGCTGCATTCTGCCAGGAGCGTATAAAGCCGTCGGTCATTACAGCCCACAAGTCGAAGGTTGGTACTGGTTCTTTGTCAATATCATTCTTCTGCACGCAGGAGAAGAACATAACCACGCCAATCAGCACGCGGAACAACTCCAGCGCCAGCGGACGAACGGCTACCTGATCTGGATTGGTGATAACTGCCGTTAACTCGCGCATCCAGCGGGTGATCTCCGGTGGCGGCATAATTTGGGCGAGTTCGCGCTGCTGTTCGTCCTGCGGACGGGGGAGTAGCTGGTCTACCCGGCCAAAAGCGTCAGACACGGCGCCAAAGCCGGGGAAGGCGTTACGGAATCGAGCCAGCACGCGGGCCGGCTGGCTGTTCAGCTTTGCGAATGCATCGCGCCAAATGGTCAGGTCCGTACACTTCAGCGTTACCGGCTCCCGCACTGACACTTCCTTCTTCGTTTCATCGCTGCACGGACCATTGGTTACACTCAGCGTAACCGAGAAGGTTCCACCAGCGCTGTAGGTATGCGTCGGGTTGGCTGCTGTAGACGTGCCGCCATCACCGAAGTTCCACTCATTCGTTTGCCCGAACTGACTCCGGTTGATAAACCGCAAAGCCATCGGCGAAGTCGTAGCCGGCTGGCTGTCGAAATCGGCTTTTGGCATGAGAAACACCGTTACTGTTGTGGTGACCGATTGTCCACCCTGCTCATACGTCAGCGTCACCGCTTTTGAAGCATCGGCCCCCACGTTAACCGTTGCCGGCACAAACACAAACGCACCGTCTGCGTTCTTTTTGACGCCTTCACCTTTTACCTCACCACCCGCCGGACTGACGGTAATGGGATACTCCTTCCGGTCGATAACGCAGAACTGGTCTGGTTCCAGCGTGATGCGGAGCTGGACAGGTGGTTCCTGACCTTTATCTTCACCCAGCACAATGTAGCTCATTGGAGCACACTCCGATGCACAGACGTACGGCAGGTAAAAGTCAGCGATGACTACACCGTCTTGTATCTCGGCCACTACTTCAAGCAGTTCCTTATCCGTTAGTTCGTCCTCTTTGCTGCGGGCGGTAATCAGTTGCGTCAGCCAGAAAATACCCGTCTCCTTGACCGATTTAATGTCCGCAAATGCGGTACGGCTGGCGGCTGTTCGATTGGTGAGTTGTATCCGCTCCGGACCTTCTGCTACCCGATCTGAGTCGGCTCGGCCTGATGTTGTATCGCTGCCCCGAAAACTTGCGGTTAGCTCACCCCGTATATCCCGAATGTTGGTATTTCCATTCCGCTGCGGCAGCGCGTCGTGGTAAACCAGAATGAAAGTTCCGCCTACGGGAACACCAGCCTTGTGCTGAATGCCGCTGTTGAGGAAAGAAAACATGGCAAACGACTGGTTGGCCATGAACAGGTAGAACCGGAAGAGGAAATTACGGTACAGTTCCGCCATCACTGAACCTTTACACACGCGCACGACGGCGTTGAGGTGCAGCAGGAGTTCGGGGTTAGTGCGGGATTGACCCGTTGCATCCTGTTGCAGCAGTTGGTCAATGAGTCGCTCCGCGATGACGCACGCATCCTGCAGGCGGGCAGTCAGGTCGGTAATATTTAGCTGAATGATACCATCGGGCAGGGCTTCGTGAATTTTCTCCAGGTAGTACATGATACTGAGCGGACTTAGCACCGCGGCTGCACCCGTTATGACGCTGCTCTGCAGCATCACTGCCGACGTGATGTACGGCTGGTCTTTTACGGTTGGGTACCACTGGTCGAAGGCTTCGCCCAGCGTTTCGCGCTTGGTTTTATAATTCGGGTCGAACTTGCGCAGCAGTTGCGAAACCGGTGTATCGTTGTTATCGCCCTGTCGGTTGGCAAATGGCTGATCGTAAAGGAACCGTATTACTTTACCCAAGGTGCAGCGCAGTTCGGCGGCCTGCATATCGTACTGCATTTCGATGTCGTTGAAATAGCAGAGTATCTGTCGCCATTTTTCGGGCTGCTCCGCCAGCACCTTGCCCAGATTATTCAGGCTCTGCTGCAACAGGGCAATTAACGACCGAAAGTCACCGTTCAGCGCTACGACATCGAACGCCAGCCGGTGCTGCTGTTTAAGCTGGTAAATCTGCCGGAACGCCGTTTGCCACGGCAAACCGATATGTCCCTCAATTCTAAAAAAGTTATATGGCTCCAACTCATAGCGAAGCGGAAAGCGTACGTGGTCGTCGGTGGCATTGTACTGTTGCGCGTGGTAGCTCAGGTTGGTATTCCCCTTCCCGTTCTGTGTTTTGGTAAAGTTCCAGCCATCGAACAGGGCAGGGTCTTTCAGCACGTCGTAGTAGTACGGAATGGCCTTTTGCGACAGGGGAACATCGCCCAGTTTGCTGGGCGTAATCACAATCGGCACCTTCCGAATCTGCCCATTACCCGCACCCGCCGGAATATCGACCGACCGCACCAACTGCACCAGCCGGGCAAACAAAAATCGCAATTCGCCCACCAGCGTGTACGAATCACCCAGCGCCGGCGAGGGCAGAAAGTAATGCCGGTACGTCGTAGCGGAGTTGAACGCAGCGCCCAGCAGCAGGTGCCGGGGAAACAGGTTTTCGTCGGGGCAGCAGACAGCGCCGTGGCGCTGACAGGTCAGGCGCAGCTCGTCGTAGGCCTGAAGCAGGTCCGAGAAAAAGTCGTAGTAGTACTGCACGTTCAGTACCTGCGGCACCCCCAGACTACCATCGTAGAGAAACGCAAACCGATTCGTCAACCCAGTGAATGGATTCTGGTTAAAGTCGGCGGCTACCATCAGTTGCAGGGTCGCATAAGCGGCCGTCAGGGTATTCTCTATCTTCTGCAAAAAAGCTTCGTTCAGCAGCATGAGGTAGTTTTTCAAAATGCTGGCTGAGTCAGGCAGCGTGGTAGCCGGCACGTTGTAGCGGGGCATCTTCACCTCAGCCCAGCCCACGCAGGGTTTACCGGTTTTAAATGGGTCATCGCCGTTCAGGGCACCGATAAGACCCGCCACGTTGGCCTCTTCCACCAGCAGAGGCCGGAACACTACATCGACCGTGATGCCCTTATCGTCGCAGGAGTCCGGGTCGCAGTTCTTGTTGCCGATTTCAACCAGTTCCACAAAAATCAACACCACCTTATCCTTAAGAAAACTCTGATCTAAACCTGTTTTGGCCTCCGGTGTACCCGCCACCGCCAGTTCCCAGATCGGAATGCGCTGCTTCTTGGTAGTGGGGTCGACAAACCGATCGTAGTAGCGGTCTTTTTCCGCATTATACTCGCCGAAGAACGTGTAGGTGCGCTGCGGTACAGCCACCAGATACCCCGCCGACGTAACTCCCACGCCCTGCGTGATGGTTATGGCGTTGCCCGGTGACGAGACAAACACCTCCAGCCCGCACACGATACCAATGCCGATCAGGTTAGTGCGGGTCAGCCGTTCCTGCTCATCGAGGTAGTTAAACAGGTCCTGCAGGTTCTGGGCGGTCAGAATCTGGTCGGCCACGAACTCAGGAAACCGGGTAGGAATGGTGGCAAACATGGTAGTCAGCGGTTTAAATAACGGTCTGGTTCAGGTACACACGGTTTTCGTCATCACCATCCACGCAGTCGTGCAGGGTGGCTTTGGGGTACACACTCTTCAGGATTGTGAATTCGTCGAGCAGCGCCTTGAGCTTCTGGCTCAGCGGCAACGGTTTGGGCTCGGCTTTGCTCAGTTCGGCGAGCCAGTCGCACCACAGGCCGCCGAAGGTTTTGAGCTGTGCTTCAGATACCCAGCAAATTTTGACGCCCAGATGCGCTGGTACTTCCTGGCGGATGGTTTTCTCAGCAAACCGCCGGAAGGCAATTCCCCCGTTCGCCAGCCCTTGCTCGCCGTTCAGAACCAGGGTAATGCGGAACGAGTACGGGTCTTCTTCCCCGCAGAGGTGGCAATCGGGACCGATGCAAATGGGTAATAGCGGATCGCCGTCTTTGATGAGCGTCGAAGGCTGGTTATGCGGCCGGAGCAGGATATGCTCCACCACGTAAATCTGCTCGGCCCGCTGGATGCGCTCCACCAGGTTTCGGACCAGTTGCGCGTGCGCATCGGCATCAACCAGGGTACCAAAGGTGGCGGGTGTATGAGCCAGCGTATTTGTTCCCCTTTTAAGGTGCACGGCAAAAACGCCCGGCTCCGCTTCAACCACCACCACACTAGCCGGGTCAGCCAGCACCTCGGCCGCTTTACGGCTTAGTTGATAAAGTTTCTGTTGCAACGCATATTCGGTTGGCTGATCGGTTACCGGTGGGCTTTGCAGCAGGGTGTTGCCATCATTCAGTTCCCAATGTCCCTCCCACGTCCGGGTAGTGGCGTTCCCGGTGGTCACGTAGGAGAAAGACGATGCCAGCCCATTTAGCCCGAGCAGTACCCGGATACGCTCCTGCAAGCCGGCGATATTCCGACTATCACAAACGGTGGTCTCATCTTTGTAATTGAACGAGCGCGCCCGGTTGGTCGAGATAAAAGGCAAAGCTTCCAGAAAACTTATTTTTTCGCCGATTAACTCCGCCCCCGCCCGCGTGTGGGAACCCATCGCCGAGTAAAGCGTCAGGGTATAGTCGCTGAAGCTCTCGGCGAAACGACTCAGCAGATGGTCCAGAAAGCCATTCCGCCGACGCACAAAGCCGGATTCGTCTTCCAGTAAATTTACCAATGACTGTTCGGTAACGCTGTTGTAGAGGTTATCAACTCCTGCCAGTACATCCTCCCGAAACACGTAGGCAAAGTAGGTATGCTGCACCGCCGGGTTGATGCTGAGCAGATCGCGGAAGTGGTTCAGTTGCTGTACATACGTGGCCAGCAGGTGCTCAAACACCAGCAGATAGGCTTTTAGCTGCTTAGCCTGCGCCCGGCGCGCATCACTGACCGGATTAGGTAGCCCGTGCGGTCCCACGCCGTAGGTTTCGGGCAGCGCATACTGCACAGGATAGTAGGTTTCCAGGTCTACGTAGGCGCCTACGGGTACGGGTAAGTCGTTCTGGGGCTGAATAAGCTTGTTCTGCGCATTACGCCCTTTCCAGAGCAGTAATGTATCGTTTAATTCATCAGGGTCGGGCAGAAATGGCAGCCCGTTTTTGTACACCAGTACTTTCGACGCGTGAATGTAAAAGCGTGGCTGGTGACCGGGCGTTACAGCCAACTCCCACGGCTGTGATTCGACCAGTTTACCGACGGCGTTGTAGCGAGCCAGCGTAATATTCTTTACGGCCGTAATACCTGGTATATCCATCAGCAGGTTGATGATGTCCGACGTAAACAGTTTAGTCTTAAGCTGCGCCTTGTCCAGGTCGGCATCCAGAATAAAGCCGTGGTTCAGCTTCGGTCCATGAAAGATGTCTTCGGCAGGCGTATTTCGGTCGAGTAGCTGCTGCAGGGTATAGAACGGCACGATTGGACTCATATACTGATCAATGAGCCAATAAGCCTGTCCCAGTACGGCTTCAATATCAGCCTCGGCACTCATCTCAATGTCGGCGCAAACAGCAACGTCCTCCACCGGAACGGTGCTGATGGTGCAGTAGTCTTCGGCCAGGTTGCGGTGCTGGTGCAGAGCGACCGTAGCCGCTTCAACTACGCCGGCGGCTGCCTTTAACTGCGCCAGATAACGGTTCACCACGCTCAGCTTTGATGTATCGGCCAGCATGGCCCGGAGTTGCGCTACCGTAATGGCTTTGCGGTCTTCGTCGTTGCGGTACCATACCTTCAAGGGTACGTTTTTCAAGGTAGTGGTTTGCAGCGGTGCTCCGCCAATGGCGTGGAAGCTTATCTCTACCGTCGCGTAGAGCGGATTACGTAACGCCTTGTAGAGCTGTTCGTCCGGCACGTCGACGGTCTGGAGCGGATTACCCGAGATGGACACGATGGTAATGCCGTTTGGTTCCAGAAAGCTCTTTGGTTTAATAAACGATGAGAACTTGTCGATGCTCGCTGCGGCCTGGTGCCAGGGCGGAAAGCGCAGTTCCACCGTCGCGTTGGTGAATAGTCCCCCAGACACAAACGTCAGCCGGTTGAATACTTTTCCGCTGTTAAGGTCGCCGTTCACTGCATCGCTGTCCAGTTCCAGCAACACATCATAGAACCCTCTAATGCGCACCGGATGCTCCGTCTTTTCGTACTGCAATACGCTTTTGAGGCAATTGGCGTAAAGAGTAAAATCACAACTGCACTGTCTGCATTCCAGCCAGGCGTTTCGCACGCCCATCGGGTCGATGAGCTGCTTGCGAAAGTCATTCGTGGTCCACGGGTTAACCGTCAGCATGGTCCGGGCGGTGTAGAACGTCTGCTCATCGAAGTTAAGTTGCTGACCGGGGAACAGCGCCAGCAGGTCTTCAATGGAAAAGCCCAGTTGATAGCCAAGTTCGGTTTGGGCGTAGCAGAGCAGTTCTAGCAGTGTAATGCCGGGGTCGTGAATGTTGTAGTCGGTCCAGAGCGCGCTCCCTAATTGCTGAATCAGCTCAATACCCCGCTGGCGCAGGAGGGTATAGTCTTCTGCTTCGCTTAGCTTTGGGTGTTTGGGTATGGTGGGCGCGTTATTCATCAGGACAAGGGTCGGGCTGGGGTATAAGGGCTGCTTTTAACTGGACAGAAAACTGGTGCCGCACGGCAGCCGCCGATACCAGGATAGAGCGCGCCGTTGAGGCTACTGCCTCCTCTACATCACTGCTTTCTGTGGTGCCTTCGCCGGGTGTATGGAAGAGTTGAAAATTAGTCAGGTACTCCACGTAGGGGCGTTCCTCAATAAAGTCAATCAGTACCGATTTGTGAATGCGCCCGCCGAACTCAATATCTTTTGCTCCTCCGTAAGCCCACGGACTCAGAAACTGAGTGACCTCCTGCTGCAGGGTTTGCCCGTAATACAGCACATCCTCGTAGCCGTCGGTCAGCACCACCGTACAGGCCACGCGCACCTCCTCAAACTGTGGCTGGGCGGCTGCGAGCTTTACGTGACAGGACGTCCGCGCCCGCAGGAACTCTTCAATACGCCGGAGCAGGCTCTTTTTGGTATAGGGTTTCAGGGGGTCGATGTCGTTGCGGTGCTGGAGGCTTGGAATGGTGATGATGGTGATGTGACCCGGTGCCACCTCGTTGTACTCCAGGTTCCCCTCCGCCACGCTCCCCGCAATTCTGGCGTGGTTCAGGCATTTCACTTTGTAGATTTCCGGAAACGCCTGCAACACCAGGTGTTCGTAATCCCAGATGGTGATGGCCCGGTTTTTATGCCGAAGCCGCTCCGACACCCGCTGATAAAACGCGACTCCGCCTTCGACCGGCTTACCCCCAAAAGTCGCGTAGGGCTGTATGACCTTTTTCACAGCCACGTCGGGCGTCTGAAGCTTACTGATACTTCCCGCCGGTAACAGCGGCAGCTCGGTAGGCAGTACGGATTCCATCCGTCGAACCACCTCCACCGCGTTTGGATGAATACCGATGATTTTGGCTACGGCATCGGGCATATGCTCCACATTAGCCTTTAGCCAGATACACCCCGACGGCATAACTGTATTTGTGGTGTTCGCATCGGTCGGCAGGGTAATGTCAATCAGGCCCGACTGAACCAACTGACTTGTATTATCGCCCACCTGGTTGCTAGCAAGGGTTGTCCAGACATTATTTTTCAGATAGTACCACCTCAGATGCGGCTCGGGCTTTTCCTGAAGGGGATTTTCACTGCCCTCCATAAGCTGAAACAGCAGGGATACGGTATCTCCGCCTTGCCCGTTTTCCAGACCGATGTACAGTTCACCCTGCGCTTTAAAAGGAGGACTGGTCACCGCCAGTGGCGGAAGCAACCGCAGATTACCGGGTATTATTGACGCGTGTTGTTCGGCCTCGCCAAAGGGAGCAAGATGAAAGAACTGCAACGGGCGGTTATCAAAACCGGTAGCCGTGTTCAGGCTGGACCGACAACTGGCCGTGTAGCTCAGAAACAGGGACTGCAGCACCGGTTGATACGGCGGCACCGGCTCACTGAGGCTCGTGTTCCCCCTCGCTTTCTCGATCAGGTAGTACGTGAGCGCGCTCCGGTAATTGCGATGGCCGAAATCATTTTTTAACCTGAATTGCAGGTAGCCTTTCGTAGAGTTAGCCGAATAGCCGGGATAAGGCTCGTCTTTACCCAGGAAAGCGGCTTCTGTGCTTAACGCGACTGTTTCCGTATCGGTCGGCAACGGCTTCCCGGCGCTGTCGGCAAAAAGATAGCTGCTATTGCTTTTCTGAATCCATTGGCCTTTTTCAAGGGCCGCTATGGTGCAGGCTGGATAGTACGACGGGCCGTCGGTGGTACCGTAATCCAAACTGCCGCTGTAGTAATCAAAATCGATGGCTCCCGCATCGGCCGGCAAGTCTTTCCATTCCAGATTGAGCTGTATCGTTGCGCCGGGCTTGTAGAATACTTCATCGCTGCCGACAATAAACGAGTTACCAATGGTCGGTTCCGGTCCCCAGGGCTGGAAGGGCTTGGCAGGATTAAGCTGCCCAAAGTCGTTATGCAGTTCCAGATCTTTCAGACCACCCGTATCGTAAGTACCGTTTACCGACCCTACGGTTACCTCAATCTCTACTTGCGAAATCTGCACATCGGACAGACTGGCATACGCATAGGCCACGCTATCGGTATGCCGCAGCAGCATCTTTACGACCGGTTCCGTAGTCGTCAGCGAATAGCCGTGTACGCCTGGATTATACGGCGTTATAGCGGGTTGGTCGCCCGGCACGGTGAAACTCACCTGGGCGGCCGTGGTGGCGGTACTTTTCAGGTAGCTGGTCTGAATAGCTACGGTACTCGTGATCGGCAACCAGCCTTTTTCGGCAGTTACCCACAGGTCGAGTTCTTTACCGGTAAGTGCACTATCGGTGCTGAGGTCGAAGCGTAAGGTAATCTGCCGGTTGCCTTCCTTCAGGCGCAGATAGTGCGAGGCTACCGCAAAACCAATCTGCGCCCTGGGCATGTTAATGGCTTGAAGCGTTCCATTCTGGTAAGTTTTGTTATAGAAGGGATGCCATTCCTTAAGCGTGGTTGATAAGGGAGCACCAATACCATCGGCGGAGTTAGCTACGGGAGCCGCAAACAGACGGCCTTCGTTTATCACGCCCGACAAGTTATCGGTAACATCGGCTGCGTAAACGGCCATGAGATGCTTTACAACGGCTTTGTTCAGCACCGTTTCCCGCACCGACTCATACAGGATCGGATTACCCGCAGCGTCTTTTCCTCCCACAAAAGAAGTGCCTTGTTTCAGCACCCATTTCGTTACGGTCTTGCTCAGTTCCAGTGCCATGTAAGCCCGGTCGGCCTGTGCCGGTTGCCGGCGCATACGCAACACCCGCTCGTAGTAAAAGTCCAGGTGCCGGCCCGTCAGACCATTCATGGCCTTGCGGGTCGCTTCCAGCAGATGAACGTGGGTGAGAAACAGCGTGTAGTGCGGCTGATGGTTCGGCCAGTCGGTGATCATTCGGGTAATAGCCTGTTGCGCGAGGGCTACGACAAACGCTGATGAGGCACTGACCTGGTCGAGCAGGCCGGTGAAAAAGTTATGATGAGCGGCCTGCTGAATTTTCCCGGCCACCGTAACAGCTACCGTACCAAACAAGGTAGTGTCGGCCGCTACACTCGCCTGCCAGGTGGACCAGGTAGCGCCCAAAGCCCATCGGCCGGCGTCGAATTCCTGCCCCAAAACCAGGTCGGCCGTGGCTACAGGCTGGTGAAAAATCGTTAGACCAAGTCTTGAGCCGGCTTCGAGCAAACCTTCGGCTTTGGCACCTTTATAGTAAGCCAGTGCCCGTTCGGTGATGGAGCGCAGTTGCTGACGGGCGTGATTCTGTAATTGAAACGCAAAATCTTCGGCCTCGGTTGTGTAGCGCAACTGCTGGTCAACGGCATATACATACGAAAACACCACATCGAACAGACCCGTAAAAGTTTGCTTCAGAAGGGATTCGTTGGACGCGTTATCGTTTTCGTAAAGGATGTTCAACTGTTCCCGAAAAAAATGGGGCAGGGTATCGGGGGCATGAGTCGTCAAGTGAGCCAGCCGGGCGGCAATGTCCATTCCGAAGAAGGGCTGCATTGACCCACTCACCTCGTTGATCAGGTTATAATACTTTACCGACTGCGCCAGTTGCGCGGCCCACACCATCCAGTCGGCCGGGGTTTTATCGACCACCGGCGCCGACAGCGGATCAAGCGCCGGCAGACTACGCCCGCTCTGGCTGGTGCCACTGCGCTGTAGGGGATTTTTATGTTGACTGCAGTCGGCCATGGATTACTGGGCAAGCGGGTGGTTAGTGGTCAGGATATTCATTTCGGTGGCTTCATTCCGGTAGAACGGAAAGACAAAGTTGAACCGGCTGTTGGTGGCACTGACTAGGTACTCAATCCGGATAAAAATGACGCCTTCATTCTGTTGTGAATCGTCTACCTCAATCCTCTTAGCTTCAATACGCGGCTCGAAATACAGAATGGCGGTTTCAATCCGGTCTTTAATCAGCGTCTTTGCCCCCGTATTCAGACTTTCAAATAAGAGTTCTTCCATATGACAGCCGTACTTAGGCTGCATTACCCGCTCGCCAAGGCGCGTGGTAAGCAGGATCTCCAGACTTCGCTGGATATCCAGGTATTGTTCGGTCATTTCCACGCCGGGCAAGGCTGGATTAAAACTCGGTGGAAAGCTCCATCCTTTACCAATGAAGTCGTTCGCAGCCATTGTTTAGTATGAAGTTTAAGGCTGTTTGGAAACAGGTACAAGGCTAAACGTCCGATAAAACCTATCCGATCAGCACCGTTGGATGGCCCAACAGAATTGAGCCTCCGTGCGCGGTAGGATCCCCCATCCTGGCGGCTGGCATACCGCCAATGGTTACGGTTGCCGATCCGGCCACAATGCTGTCGGGTGGCCCGGCACAACTGACTAAATCACCCACTCTTGCTGCGGGTACACCCCCGATAGTCACCGTCGGGCAGCCCAGCATAATAGGTCCGCCCACGTGCGGTACCGTGCCCGTCACCATCGGGCAAACGTGCATATCCCCTTGCCGGGCAGCGGGTTGAGCCATAATTCTATAGGTTCCGGGTTTCAGGTTCCAGGTTTCAGGTTTGTGCATTCCGAACTTAAACCTGGAACCTGAACCTATCAATTGATTTGCACCATTGCCCCTTTTACGGCGGTGTTGGCTCCGGACGACAGTTCGGCCCCGGCACCACCGCTTACCTTCATTTGTGCCCCACCTTTCAACTCGGCATTGGCACCCGCTTCCAGCTTTGTGTTGCTGGCCGCTTTCAACGTCAGGTTTTTTATACTCTCTACCGTTATGCCGTCGGGGTCCATCACCAGCTTGTTGCCATTACTGTCTTTCAGCGTAATTCGCTGCTGGTCATCGTCCAGAATAAATTGGTGGCCGGCCGGGGTTGATAAGGTAATTGTCTTTTTTTCGTCGTTGAACAGTACCTTCAGTTCGCTGCGGGAAATAAAACCCTTTTCGTGATTGTCGTTGCTGGCCGGAATGGGCGCGGGATTTTTGCTGCTGTGCACCATACCCAGCACCACGCCATGCCGGGGGTCGTTCAGCAGAAACCCAACCATTACCTCATCGCCGATTTCGGGCCGAACCACCCACCCTCGTTCTTTACCGGCATCCAGACTCACCATACGCATCCAGGCACCATCGTCGGCCCCGTTTACCATAGGCAGGCGCACCCGGATGCGGTCTTCCCCCGCCGGGTCTTCCAGGTCCGTAACAATGCCGATTTGCAACCCCTGCACCGGCGGTATCAGGGCGCCCGAAAGTGGTTGGGGAACGTTGAAGGTCTGCGCGAACCATTTCGGATCTTCGCCGAATTGCATAATCGTTTCCCAATTGCCTTTTTCCAACTGATGGCGCACACCCGTAATCATCAGTTTGCCCTCAAAGCGCTCGCCCGCTCCGGATAGTTGAAAAACTTTGCCGGGTACCGGCTCAGGGGTACCGTCGATACGGACGCGCCCGCGAATTTTGCTCAGCCGCTGTTTCTGGAAAGCCGCATCGGCCCAGGCTTTCAGTTCGGGTTCGGGCAGGGCCGGGTGGCGCAACTGCCACGGCTCGCTACCGGTTACATTGGCCAATATATCGGCCGCCAGATTTCCGGCCGCCGGAACCGGCGGGATAGTAGCCTCTACGCCGTCGATCAGCGTTTGCTCGGCCGGGTCCCACCCTACTGCCTTGAGCTGCCTGTACTGCAACCGGCTGTCGATTTCCGCATCCAGTTCTTTCACCGTTGCCCCGAACTGCACCGACAGCACCGGCTCCTGCTCAAAATCGGGTGGCTTGATGCTTACTTTGTCGTCCTCGGTTACGACCCACAACCGGTTGGCTTCGGCCCGGCACAGCATATAATCCCAATCGGTGCAATTGAACTGCACCAGTTCTTTATGCGCCGGAGTATCCCCATCCACATCGGCGGTCAGGCCGTACTTCTGCACCAACTGTTCCGCTACGGCCAGATCGGTCTGGTCGTGGTAATAATCGTTACTAAGCTGGGTCGTCATCTTCACCGCTTCGTGCCGGCACTCCACCACCAGCAGGGACACGTTTTTTCGTACTTTAATGCTATGCCGGATGACCACGCCTTTGAAGATGGTTTCCTCGTCGCTGCGGTACCCGGCCTTTATTTCAATTTTCCTGCCGGGTATGAGCTGCTCACCATTGCTCACCGAGAAACGCTGCTGCGATGCCTGCCCATCCTGAATAATAAGCGTAGCCGAAGACAATCGGTTCACCTCCCGGTTCACAACCATGCTCAGCACATTCACACTATCGGGCAGGGGGTCGCCATCGCTCAGCACGGTGAACGTTGCTACCGACTTCGGCTGATTGCTGGGTATGACTTGCTGGTCGGTCATCGCACAGGGGTGTTTTTCTCAAGCGGTGGAAACTGTAGTTCCTGACCGGGTACCAGTTGTCGAAAGTTGGCCAGTTTATTCACCCGCGCTACCTGGAGGTAGTAGCCAGAGTGGCCGTAAATCTGGTAACAAAGCATGGGTAGTGTGTCGCCGGCTTTCACCAGTCGGTAATGGGTCAGGTCGGGCGAGCGCCGACGTTCAGTAGCCGTGCGGAGGTTATCCTCCACACTGCCTTTGAAACTAATTTTACATATGGCCCGAATGGGTTTGCCATCCGGGTTGAACAACTTGATGTTGATGTTCAACCCGGTGCACCGGCCTTTGAACAGCAGACTACCCCACACGACTTTGAAATGCTTGGGTTCGTGAATGTCGCCTTCGTACTTCAGCAGCAGGTCGCGCAGTTTGATAATGTCGTCTTCGATGGATTCACGCGGATTATTGTCGACAATACCGGTGCTGTCGATGAGCAGTTCAAACGAGAACTCTTCCGGTTTCTTGACGGTAAACCGTTGCTGTGCCGTACTGGCACCCTGCCCCTGCGCATCCTGGTACTCCACTTTATAGTCGAGCGTGTAGGATTCAGGGTTCAGCATCGCTTCAAAGGTCTCCATGCCCTCTGGCGGGTCATTGTAGGTGGAGTCTTTGAAACCAATTATTTTCAGCTTCTCGAGTTGTCCGGCGGGCATCAGCGTTCTTCTTTATATTTAAGGATTTCCAATACCTGCTCTACGGCATCAGCCACCACTTTATCAGACGACGGCTGGTTAGTAGCCCCCTCGTCGGCGGGCTGGCTGCTACTTCCCTCCCCACCGGTCTGGCGCGGCTGGTTAACGCTCACCTTAATGGTCAGTTCACGAATCTCAACGGGCATACTCAGGACGTTTCAACGTTGAAGTAGCTATAACACAGATCGAGCGTTTCGACCACGACGGCGTTTTCACCCGCGTTGAAATCGCTCACGCTCCACTTGCGCGGCCACGCGTTAAATACTTTCCAGGTTATCAGCGGATCGTGGTTCTCGTTCAGCAGGCTGACTTCCAGCGTAGCCGGTTCAATTTCCCGGTTCTTCAGCGCGTTGCGGCACCAGGCAATCACGCTGGAGTCTTTAAGCAGTCCGCGTTTCAACGACAAGTCAGGGTACTTGGCCCGGCCCGGCAGCTTGTGCTCAAACCGGTTTTCACCCCCTTCCTTAACCGTCTCCACGTCAAACTCCACGTTCAATCCGCTCACCGACTGAAACCGCTGGTCGTTGTCGTTGCCCAGCCCGAGAAACACCACCCGAAAGTGAAAGCCTACGGGCGGATAATACCCACCCGCTACGGGCTTGTTTGCTTCGGCCATACACTTTCAATTTTTTATCAATCCACGATTGTCAATCCTTCGTGGGCCAGCTCCAGCGTTTCAATGGCAACTTCGTTACCATCGGCTTTCAGGTCACTGGCCTGTACTTTGGCCGGGAAGGCATTACGCACCCGCCAGGTGATAACAGGCTCGTGGTTCTCATTCAGCAGGCTGATAGTTACATCCCGGCGCTCTACGGTGTTCAGGTTCACGGTGCGCATCCAGGCATAAAATTCCTTATCCCCGCTGAACGTACCGCGCTTGAGGGTAATGTTGCTGTATTTCTGCAAACCCGGCATCTTGATTTTGGAGTATTCGGGACTGCTGCCTTCCCGGTATTCAATGACCTCCACCTGCATATCGAGGCCGGTCACTTCGGTGAAGCCAACTTTGCTGCCGTTCCAGTCGACCAGGAAGTGAAATTTGGCTAAAGGGTAGGTTGCTGCCATGCTCAGTTAAGCGTTAGGAGTGATGAGTTAAAAGTGAATACGTTAAGACTCGGCCATTTTGTGGGAGAACTGAAGGATGATAAACTCGGCCGGACGCACTACGGCCATGCCGATTTCCACAATCATCCGCCCTTCCAGAATATCCAGCGCCGTCATGGTCTTGCCCAGGCCGATTGCTACGTAAAAGGCATGTTCGGGCTTGGCCCCCTGCAACGCCCCCTGCCGCCAGAGATTCGTCAGGAAGTTCTCAATCATGGCCTGCACCTTGATCCAGGTGTTGGCGTCGTTGGGTTCAAATACGAACGGCTCCGTCGCTTTTTTGCAGCTTTCCTCCACCATGTTGAAGAACCGTCTTACGCTCACGTAGCGCCACTCATTATCGTTACCAGCCAGCGTGCGGGCACCCCACACCAGCGTACCCTTACCCGTAAAGGCCCGGATTGCATTGATAGACTTGCCCGCTACGGCATCAACGTTCAGGTTAGCCTGCTCCTCGTGACTGATGTTCACCGACGGCCCCAGCACCGAATTCAGGCTTTCATTGGCCGGCGCTTTCCATACCCCGCGGGCGTTGTCGACGCGGGCGTATACCCCCACCACGGCTCCGCTGGGCGGAATCCTGCTCAGTTCTTTCTTGATGTTTTTGACGATGTTGCCGATGATGGTGTGCCGCTCGTAGAGATTATCCTGGGCCGTCTTTTTGTAGGTATTAACGGTATTGGTTATAGATTCGGCAAAGGCTGCCAGCTTATCAAATTCGGCCTGAACATCAAGCGCAATGAGCCGGCCCATAGCCGGGTGATTGGCCACCGTAGCCGAGTCACCATAGTCTTTGGTAGACGCGGCAACCGCGGCCGCATCGGCCAGACCTAGCCAGACCGCATTAACGGCGGGGTACAGTGCTGGTACATCGGCCTCCTCGGTCAGGGCCAGCACATCGGTATTCTTGTCAATGCCAATTAGTCCCACCGCACTGCCCCGCCAGAGTGTCGGCGAGGCCGCGTAGGCATTCAGGCTATTGAGCAACTCACCGGTAAACTGCGTACTCAACGCCTGGAACGCCAGCAACGATTTCCGGCTGAAGTTCATTAAAATATCCAGCGCTGCTTTAGCTCCGGCCGAGTCGGTAGCCGTATCCACGGCCCGCTTGAACTCGGCGAATTTATCCTTAATCGTCCTGACACTGTCGCTACCAGTACCATCGGGGTTACCCGTAGCCGGGTCAGCCCGACGAATGTTGTTGATAATGGTTTGCGAGTTGGTGATTTGAGTAAACGCCTGATTTGTTACCGATACCAGCTCATTCAACGTAGCGTCTGAAGTGACGGTACCTAAATCGACCGGACTACCACCCGAGGTCACATTCCCACTGAACGTGTTAAAGTCAACGTCCCGCGGGTAGGTTGTATAGATCCAGGGTGTGTAGGCTGCGCCATATTTCAGGTTGTTGATGCCAATGTTGTTGCGGAAGTTAGTCACCGCATTCTCCTGATTCGCGTCGGCATTTACCAGTGGGCCCGTCAGGTTCTCTTTCAGGTCGAATACGCCGAAGCGGTCCTGTAGTTTGGCGCACTGCTGCAAGGCTTGCTGTTGCAGTGAATACAGGTTGGGGTCATCGGCGTTCAGCACCATCCGGCAGGCGTCGGGGAACAGAATTAAGGTTGGCTCGTCTATTTTCTCCAACGCCCGTAAACCTCCCTGAAAACCGGTGGTATCGTCGCCGATGGCCGGTGCCGCACCAAACAATCCCACCGATATGATATAGCAGTCGCCCCCGCCATTGTCGAAGAACGTACGCAGGCCATCAAACATGAAATACCGCTCCGTGTTGGCTACCGTTACCTCGGTCACAGCGTAGTTGTTGGCAGCATCCACCACCACATCGATATCGCCGGGAATTTTGTCCCCCCCGAAATACTGCATAAACTCCAATAACGAACTCAGCCGCGTAGGTTTCATCAGCAGATTTTCGCCCAGTTTCTCGGCTTTGGCGGTGTAGCCGATAAAGGCCGGAATCGCCGTTTCGACCTGCGCCACCGAAGGCGGCAGTTTCGGAATTTCTTCCACGTACACCCCTGGTGTTTTGTAGACGGTAGCCATGGTGGTTTGTCAGCGTTAGTAGTTGAGATAGATTTCGGAAATGGGATAATCGGTATCATCTTTCCGGACGGTTCGCTTGTTGCGGTAGCCCGGCACACTCAGCTTTTTAATATCTATTTTCTGGGCCGGGTCCAGCGGGTCGGAGCTATTGAACTCCAGCGCAATTTTGTCGTATGGCTTCTCCTGTAAACGTACGGGTAGTTTGCTGCGGAAGGCAAACCTACCCGCCGGTTCAAACTCGATACCACCGGCCGCTTCGTCATACACTTTTTTTACCGCACCCGTGCGGGCCACATATTGCCAAAGTGGGCTGACGGGTGCCATACGGATGGTAAATACCGGGCTCCGAAATTGCCCCGTCGCGTCCAGCAGCCGGTAATCGGCCGGTACGGTATCATTCGTAAAAATCTGAATTAGTCCGATGTTATCAGCCGAGAGCCGGTCAGCGGTATAATAGCGCAGGTGGTCGACGCCGTTTATCCGCAGTTTATACAGTCCTTCGGGTAAGCCGGCAAAGGATACAGCC
Organism: Nibrella saemangeumensis; assembly: GCF_039541915.1. Classification (NCBI taxonomy): domain Bacteria; kingdom Pseudomonadati; phylum Bacteroidota; class Cytophagia; order Cytophagales; family Spirosomataceae; genus Nibrella; species Nibrella saemangeumensis. The sequence goes on along the minus strand of NZ_BAABHD010000032.1, from coordinate 299,341 downwards.
TGTGTCGATACGGGTGCCTCGTAAACCCACGTTTGACTATGCCGAAGCTGGTTAAGTTGCAGGTCGGTATCGTTTCGCCCAAACACCTCAACCGTTACCTGGGCCGCGGCCGGACTTACAGGCACGTTGGTTACGGTTCCCGTAAACGTTTGACTATGGGCTTGATCGACATAGGCGACCTTTCCCACCTGGTGCCAGTGCGCAGCATTACCCAGCGACGACGTGCCAGGTGCCAGATTGACCAGGCACTCGTGGCACTCTCCAGCGGGACTCATCACAAACTGTCCGACGGTATAAGCCTTTGAGTTATCAAATACCGGGTGTAGCCCGTGCAGGTACTTTATGCCATCCACTACGGCCGCTTCGGTATTCTGAAAATAGAACCGGCTACCAGATGCCCCGTTGAGCGGCAGATTACTATACTGAAAAAAGTCACCATCACCCGACTGCATGTAGAAGCTCAGCAAACCTGGCTGCGGGAGCGGCTGAAACGGTTCCAGATCATCTTCCGTGCGGACGATCACGTAAAGCTTATTGCCGAACGACTTGATTCTCAACCCAGCCCCGGTCATTACCTTTTCACAGTCAGGAGTGGGCGTAAACAGGATGCTCCTGGCTTTGTGGTCGGCAAAGTAGTCGTGCAGCACCTCGACGGTAAATAGCTCCCGGTAGCGCATGGCCTTACTGAATTAGTTTCTCGGTTAGCACGATTTCCCGAATCAGGTCACCTCCCACCTGTTTATCCAGATCTTCTATACCCACCATGCGCACTTTATACAAAACCGAGGGCAGGTATTTGCCGCCGAGCGTGCTCCAAAGGTGATTTACCTGTTCAAAATTCAGGGTGTATAAATCAAGGGTAAGCTTTTCAAGCGACGGGTCGAGCAGCGGATAAGTGGCCGATTCGAACACGCGGTTGCTCTGAAAACACTGGATAATAAACGATAAGGTTTGCAGCCCCTGTACGTAATTACTGATCGTCACCGAAAACAGCACGTACAGGTTCAGCAGAATTCTGGGGTTACGGTAGGCGATACCATCGGCGGTACGGAAGAAGTTCTCCGGATTTTTGGCAATGCGGTCTTCTTCGAGATTCACCAGGCTTAGCATGGCGCGGGCGTTGTTGTCGTTGCCTCCTCCTCCGCCATTACTGCCATCGTCCAGTTTGGCAATATTACCCAGCGTAACCCATTTCTGGGTACTGGGACCAAACCGGGCATCGAAGTAATTGTTTACCTCCTTTTCCAGGAAAACCAATGCTTTATCTATCATTAGGTTACGCTTGGCAATGGGGTGATAACCAACTGAAAACGCGTACCGAATAAAAGCGCATCAGGTTAAGGATGCGTTCACACAGATAAGTAAGCGGGCAAAACACTTATAAGCTGCGTTATCCGACAGACAAGGACGCAGGCCGAAAAGGTAGAATTTTAATGAGTTTTCAAAAGCTTGGAAAAAGTATACTGTAGAATAAATAAACACAAATTAAACTGTATGTTATTATTTAACGGTAAATAATTTAAGCAGATTTCACAGAAACAGGTCACAACCGGCGAGGGGATACAAGCAAGTTTTCTTAAAGCGTTTAGGCTACTATTGCCTACCCTGAGGTCGGGACTAACCTGGTCAACCATACGTTCGATGTGTGTAAAGGCGATAAACCGTTTTACGCAGTTGGCTCTTTAATGATACACCTGAACCGGTAATAGCGCAGCCCGGCCCGATTTCAACATCAGGGCCCCGTAACGCAATAAGCATCCTACTTAACCCGGTCAATTGTTGCCTTCACCGGCTTTTTTATCGTCATTATTAATCCGCTTCTTCTGCCGTGGAGTGCCGTTCATTTTCCCGAATTCATATTTGAGGTTCAGCCGCCAGCCCCGACGGTACATGGCCATGTCCTAGACTTGCAAAAAATTGGGGCCGACAAACTGGTTACTCCACCGGATGGTCTCGTTGAACGGATTGTCGTATCCAAAACCGATGCTTCCCTTTTTCTTCAGGATTTCTTTCTGAACAACGATGTTGTAAAAGCCAAAAGCGCCATACTTACCCTGCAACGTAACCCTGGCCGAATTATAGAAACCGAAGAGCTGGGCCTTAAAGCCTTTGCCGAAATCGACGCTCGAATTCAGGTTGAAGCGGTACATCCAGTCGGCGTTCCGGGTCTTCAGTTCGGCGCTTTGATGTTGATGATGCCCGCCGTCCCTTCGGCATCGTATTTGGCGGAGGGCGAGGTAATCACTTCGACCTGCTTGATGATGTCGGCCGGGATTTGTTTCAGGGCCTCCGAGATGCTGCGGGCCATGACGCTGGAGGGCTTATTGTTGATGAGTACTTTGATATTGGCGCTGCCCCGAAGCTGCACATTACCTTCAATATCGACGGCGACCGACGGAATTTTCCGGAGCACATCGGTGGCGTCTCCCCCTTGATGCTGATGTCTTTTTCGGCATTGTACACCATCCGGTCCGACTTTTCCTCAAACAGCATCTTCTGTTCCGTCACGGTCACCTCCGCTAAATTCTTAACGGCCTGGTTGAGTTTGATCACGCCCAGTTCGACCACCTGGCCGCTTACGACGCGGAAAGGTGCCAGCGTTTTCGGCATATAGCCCATAAACGACACCTGTTTTGCGGGAGCGTTGCATGGAACACCTTAAAAATCAACCGCTTTTATGAGACCCTTACTACTAACCGGCTATCGATTTATTTACACCAGATTCCTATATTGACCATACCTTACAAAAATCCATCAATGCCCATGCGTCCGCTCCATCACTCCGCCCTGCTCTTTTTCCTATTTCTGTTCATCCCTCCGGTTCAGGCCGATGATCTGGATGAGTTTATCCGGCAACAGCTCCGCAAGCGAAACATACCGGGCCTGTCGCTGGCCATTATTCAGGATGGGAAAATTGTAAAAGCCAAAGCCTACGGATTCACCGACAAAAGCGGTACAACGCCCCTCACGACGGCTACCCTGTTCCAGGCCGGCTCCATCAGCAAGTCGGTGGCGGCTATGGGGGCGCTGCATCTGGTCGAAGCCGGTCACCTGTCGCTGGATGAAGACGTGAATACCAAACTGCGCAGTTGGAAAGTCCCCAACAATGAGTTTACCAGAGACAAAAAGGTAACCCTGCGGGGGTTGCTCAGCCACACCACCGGCCTGACTGTACACGGATTTCCAGGGTATGAAGCAGGTAGTCCACTTCCAACGCTGGTGCAGATTCTCGACGGTACGCCCCCGGCCAACACGGCTCCCGTCCGGGTGAATTTTGAGCCCGGCACACAATGGCGTTATTCGGGCGGTGGGTATACGGTGATGCAGTTGCTGATGGAAGACGTGACGGGCCGGCCGTTTCCGGCCTTCATGCAGGAGGCCGTACTGGAACCACTGGGCATGACCGGGAGCACCTATGCGCAGCCGCTACCGGCGGATAAAGCCGCTATAACGGCAACCGGGCACCTGCGGGACCGGCAGTTGGTCAACGGACGCTGGCATATTTACCCCGAGATGGCTGCGGCCGGCTTATGGACCACGCCGACCGATCTGGCGCGTTTTGCCATCAGTATTCAGAACAGCTTTGCCGGTAAGCCGGTTGGGGTCATTACGCAGCAAATGACGCAGCAGATGCTCACCGACCAGAAGAATAACGATGGGCTGGGGGTATTTCTGGAAGGCGAAGGTGCTTCGATGCGATTTGGGCACAACGGACGGGACGAAGGGTTCGATGCCCTGATGACCGCTGGCGTTGAGTCCGGACAAGGGGCCGTAATCATGATCAATGCCAATGATAACTCCCGAATGCTGAGCCGGATTCAGGACGCTATCGCTAAAGAATACCACTGGGCCGGTTACGCAGACCCGGCTCCGGCGAAGCCGACGGCGATCCGGATTAATCCCAGCGAACTCCTCGCTTTTGAGGGCCGCTACGAATTATTTAACAACCAGATGATCACCTTCGTGGCTGGAAAAGACCGGTTGGTTACGCTGTCCGATGGTTTTCCCGATGAAGAGTTTGTGCCGGAAACCCCCACCCAATTTGTCTCTACAGACCGGAATGTGCAGGTAACATTTATTCCCGGAGAGAAAGGTGAAATGCGGGAAGTCATCTGGAAAAACGGCCGGGGAGAACGCAAAGCGCCCCGCATTGGCCCGTTGCTCCATACCCTGAAGCCGGGCGCCGACCCTGACCCGGCCCGCACCCGCCAGATTGAAACGGCGCTGAAGGCTATTTCTCAGGGCGGAACGACGCTGGAGAAAACCTCCGGCATCACGCCCGGTGCCCGAAAAGATTTTGCGGGCGGTACCCGTGAACTCACGGGCCTGAAATCGCTTACCTATATCCATGCGGAAAACACAACCGGGCGCGGTATTGAACGCCACCAGAGCCCGGTGGATCAGGTAATCGCCTACAAACTACAAACGGGTACGGGTCAGCGGTATGCCATTGTCCACCTGACCCCCGACGGACAGGTCACCGATTATGATGTGGTAGACAAGTAGGCGGTTAGCGCTTACAGGGTAATCTCGATGCGGTTCCGCTCCGGGTCCAGCACGACGCTCTCGTAGTAGCCATCACCGGTCCAGCGGGGTTCACCAACAACGGTATACCCGTCGGCCCGCAGTCGCTCCGTCAGCGTATCGACGGTAGTTTCGCTTCCTACCGAGATGGCAAAATGGATCAGGCCGGAGAACTGGGCAAGGGCGTCGTCTTTGGTAGGCGGAATCCCCGACATCGTCATTAGTTCCAGCCGAACGGTCTCCTCTCCGTCGAACGACAGAAAATACGAGTAGAAGTCCTTTTTGGGATTGTAGTACCGCTCGTTGGACCGGGCACCAAAGTAGGTTTCGTAGAAGGTCCGCATTCCTTCCAGATCGCGGACCCATATGGCAAGATGATCGATACGCATCGGGCAAATTTCGTTCATTCAGCCATTTAACAGCGGTACCTTGTTAGCCTGTATACGTGCTGAATTAACCCACTACCTACCATGAGGCATTTATAAAGGGTCCAGCGACTTAGCCACCGCTTGTATACGCGGGTTAGCGGCCGACAGCAGCGGCAGCGTGACGGTAAACTCACCGCCATCCTCGGCAATCATCGGTTCCGATAAAGCAGGATTAGACAGGGATAAGATGCGGTACTTGGCCGTAATATTGTTCAATCCGACGCCGTTACTCAGCACCCGGCTGTTCTTTCGCTGCAGGTTGTTACGCACCCGCAGGTATCCATTGGCCGTGGTGTGGATACCGATTTGCAAAGGTGAGCTCGCCTGTACACTATTGTGCTTTACCGCATTCTCAACCAGCAGTTGCAGCGTCAGCGGGGGCAGCAGATGCGTGCGGCAGTCGGGGGCGACATCAACGTGCAGGTGAATGCCTTCATTATACCGGGTTTTCAGCAGGTAATAATATGCCTCAATAAAGCCAAGTTCCTGTTCCAGGGTGGCCAGTTCGCCTTCGTTGGTCTGGAGCAGGTAGCGGTAAACTTTCGAGAGTTCGTCGACAAACTGCTCTGCCTGCCGGGGCGATTCGCTGATTAGGCAGGAGAGCGAATTCAGGCTGTTGAACAGAAAGTGAGGATTTACCTGATTCTTAAGTACCTCCAGCTGATTGAGCAGCGATTCGCGCCGGAAGGCCTCCGCCTGCAGACTTTTTTCCTTCCACTTGTTGAGCGTATAGTAACACTCGTACAAACCCACCGACACGAAATTGGTAATCAGCCCCATGGCCAGAATTGTCAGCATCTTGTCGCGACTGATGCTAAAGCCGTCAAAGACCGCCATGTACGTATAGCGCACCGCTTGCTCTACCGCCAGGGCTACAAAGGCCGTCACCATCAATTCGAGGCCGACTCGAATAAACGTCTGCTCAAAGTTGGGAAACCGGTTACCAATGAGCCTTACAGCGGCTGTCTGCAATCCCAGGAATGGCAGGCAGATGGCAAACCCCAGCAACGTAGCTACCAGCAGCACCCGCCAATCCTGGTAATAACGTGGGCCAAGCCAGAAATAGTTGAAGAGTGGAATACCCCACGAAAACAAGCCGATGATAATCCACTTGCTCTGAGGTGACAAATTCAGATCGGGTAAGGTAAAAAGCTGACGAAGCAGTCTCATGAAGTTAGCGCCCGCAACGGGCAGATGCTAATTTCTCTATTTTGCCTATAGAAAACAAATCTTCTTCATACTTTACCGCCTTTACCGCCGGGGCCCATAACACGCAAAACAAAGCCGGGCTGCTTACGAAAGCCGGGCCGGTTTTCCCTTCCGCTTCGTAGTGACAGCAGCAGGTTCAGTCACCGGCTTTGGTGCGGTTTTGGCAAAGCTTAGCCGGAGAAACAGCAGTATATAAAACAGGTCAATATAAACGGGAATAACCGAAGCCGGCCCCTGGTACAGCGCATTGCCGAAATAGTTATCGGAGGACTGGATGTCAAAATAAGCATAAACAGCATGCACCACCACCAGTACCCGTGCCACCCAGACTTTTTTTGCCGGGTCTTCGGCCAGCACACCGATCAGGATGATCAGGATGCCGATCATGAACATGTGCAGAAACACGAAAAACATGGCATCGATGTAGTGCGGAGCGGTCAGCACACCGGACGGCACCTTAAACTGCGCCATGCCGTTCACAATGCCCTGCGCAAACATACTGCCGGCAAAGAGCATATCGAGTACACCAACCAGGATGCAGGTGGCTTTAAAGCCGGGTAGACGTTGCTGTAATGATCGCATAGGTAACCGTGTTTAGGTGTTAGCGTAGATCAGGCGGTTTTCGGCTACAGACTTTTCTGCCTGAAACAGCAGTTCGTTATAGCGACTTTGCAGAGTGAGCCATCGCTTCCACCGAACCCAATCTTTTCGCCAACCCGTTGCCTGCGCCAGATCCTCTTTAAATTCAGCAACTACCTGCCGCCTTAACCGGCGATAGACGGTCAGGTCCTTCGAGAAATTTCTGACGAATCCTGTTTTCATGGCTATGTAGTTTTAGTCAACCACGGGCCAAAAGTTACAAATTTTCGAGTATATCCCGATACCCCCGGCCGATGGGGATCGACACACCATTCACTTCAACGTACTCAGCGGTGTAGGAATCAATTTTACGGACGGCCACGATAAACGACCGGTGAATACGCTTGAAAAGCGCAGGCGGTAACAGCGCTTCAATTTCGTGGGTACTCATCTTCGGGAGGTAGGTCGCTTTGGTGGTAACGAGTTTGATATATTCCCGCTGGCTTTCGACGTACAAAATCTCCGAGAACAAGATCTTTACCTTCTTCTTTTGGACCGTCAGAAACAGGTAATCTTTAAGATCCGGGCTCTCGTGGGGTTTCGGTACTTCCCAGCCTGCTTTCTTAACCTTGTTGACGGCAACCAGAAAACGCTCAAACTCAAATGGCTTGAGCAGGTAATCGGTCACGTTCAGGTCAAAACCCTCTACGGCGTACTGGTGGTAAGCGGTGGTAATGATCACCGCCGGCGGGTGGGCCAGCGTCTTCAGAAATGCCATGCCTTTCAGTTTCGGCAGATGAATGTCCAGAAACATCAGATCGACGGTATGATGCCGCAGGTAATCTGTAGCCAGAATGGCATCTTTAAACGTTCCCTGTAACTCCAGAAACGGCACCTGCGAAATATAGTCGACCAACACCTTTACGGCCAGTGGCTCGTCTTCAATGATCATGCAGGTTAGTTTAGACATGGCTCGCCAGATTGATTTTTAACGTGGCGGTAAACACCGATTCGCCCGGCTGCACCGACAGATTGTAATCGGTGTAGAGTAATTCCAGTTGTCGTCGCAGGTTCGACAGGCCGATGTTTTCGTTGATACTCCGCTCCTCCGGAAATGCCTCGGTTGAGTTCTTCACGATAAAGGCCAGCTTCCGCTGGTTTACAGACAGGTGAATATCGACAAACGGCTGGCTGCGGGTTTCCGAAACTCCGTGTTTGAAGGCATTTTCTACCAGGGGCATTAGCAACAGGGGTGGTAATGCCTGTCTCATCTCCTCAACATCATAGTTAAAGTTAACCCGCAGGGACTCATCATACCGCAATTGCTCCAGGGCAATATAGTCACTGATGATCTTTAGCTCCTGTTCGATAGCCACATAGGCCCCGCTGGTTTCGTAGAGCATGTACCGCAGTATTTTAGACAGGCGCAGAATGGACTCGGGGGCCAGATCTGATTTAATTCGGGCTAATGAATAGATGTTGTTTAACGTATTGAATAAGAAGTGTGGGTTGGTCTGCGACTTGAGGTAGTTCAGTTCGGCGGCCTGTTTTTCGATGCGCAATTGCTGCGCGGTCTGTCTAAGTTTGGTATAGCCGTAAAGGAGCCGGATAGCCCCGAAGAAAAAAATAGAACCGGCGCTGTACGACATTTGAGATTCTACTGCCTTGTCGGTGTCGGCAAATGTTACCAGTGGCGTATAAATGTGCAACGCAATGCCGATCAGCCGCCAGGCATACAGGCCAAACGAGTACAACATCAGGTGCACCCACAGCAGGAAAAGCCCCAACAGTATTCGCTTCCAGGTAAACCTGATAAACGGCAGGGTGTATTCAAACAGGATAAAATTAAGCACCAGCACATACGCCCACCGCCAGATATTGTTCCAGACTCTGGGATAAAAGGTATCGGGATGACTGACCAGATCGCCAAACAGCCACAGCAGCAGGAAAGCAGCGCCGACCCGGCTGTAAAACGTAAACTGCTCTTTCGTTACGGATAGGTTCATTCCGCTAAATAAAAGATATTTTTCAGAAAGCTGCTCCTCCCTGAACAGGTCGGCTACGGAAATGCCATTTGCGTCAACAAACGGCTTTATTGTCCTGGTTCTGTTGTTCGTATACCCAAAACGGTTGTCTGTGGATGAGGGCTTTTATCACTCTTTTGAAATAAATAATCTTGACTTAAAATCTCAGTCTATCTATGAAAAAGAGCTTACTAACCCTGACGGCTGTGCTAAGCATGGCCGCGCACCTGCAGGCTCAGGTGGAACCTACGGCCGGTACCTGGAAGACCTGGTTTATCGCATCGGGCAAAGACTATCGCTTACCCAAACCAGCCTCCCACAAAGACGAAGTGGCGCAGGTGCTGGCGGCCCAGCAAAACCTGGACGCAGCCGGCCGGCAACAAATTCAGTTCTGGAACGCCGGCGCACCCGGTTACCGCTGGAACAACATGATCGGCAGATTATGGATGACGGATACCAGTTCCAACGGCGTGCTGTCGAACCTGCTGTTGCACGTTGCTACCTACGATGCCACCATTGCGGCCTGGGACACCAAGTATGCGTATAACCGCCCCCGTCCGTATGCGGCCGACAGCCGTATAAAAGTGCAGGGAATAAAGCCAGACAGTCCGTCATATCCCTGCGAAGTCTCGGTAGCGGCCGGGGTGGCGTCTACCATCATCGCGCATTTCTATCCGCACCTGGCCGATTCGGTCAGGCGCATGGCCCAGCAGGCTATGGCATCGCGCATTGCAGCCGGCATGGCATTCCCGAGCGACACCCGCGCCGGCTTTGAGCTGGGCAAGCGCATTGCTGAGGCCGAACTGGCGCAAACAAAAGACTACGTGTATGCAAAGCCCTGGGATGGGAAGCGCCCCGACAGCCCCGGCATCTGGAACGGCAAAAAGCCGATGTTCCCGACGGGTGGTCTGAACAAAACGGTGGTGCTGACCAATGCCAGCCAGTTTCGGCCCGGTCCACCGTCCGATTTTGCTAAAGACATGGCCGAGTTGAAGGCGTTCAAACAAACGTTCCGGTCGAAAGCCAATGCGTTTTATTACGCCAGTCAGTTTTCGTCCGATGATCTGCTAAACAAAAAGATGTTCGAGCAGAACCTGCACCTGAATGCGCCCCGGGCCGCCCGGATCTATGCAGCCGTGGCCATTGCCTCGTACGATAGCTTTGTCTCCTGCTGGGACGCCAAATATGCTTACTGGGGCATCCGTCCGGATCAATACGATCCCACCTACCAATCGCTGGTACCGACGCCCCCCTTCCCCGGCTATCCATCGGGCCACGCGGTCATGACCGGCATGATCGGCGAACTGTACGCCCATTTCTTCCCGGCCGACAGGGTTCAGTTCCAGAAAATCGCCAAAGACGGTGCCGAGTCCCGCTTCCAAGCCGGTATCCACTTCCGCACCGATAATGACACCGGGCTGGATTTGGGTAGAAAGGTGGCCAACGCGGTTATTCAGCGCATCATGACCGATGGTGCCGACGAAGACCTGACGCTGGCTAAGCGAAAATAGAGGCTGGCCGCTCAGTAATCCTGGACGGCCCTTAGTCACAATCAATTAAATTGAAGGTGTTTAGTACCATTGCCAAAAAGCCTGCTGATGCTGTCAGCAGGCTTTTTTTAAGACGTTCTTTTTGCGCCTACCCGTTCTTAACCTCTCCGCGATTTATCTCCTGTTTTTCCAGGTTGTTAGACGTACAAACTACCGGCGTTGGTTAGTAAGGACGCCGTGGTCAGGCCGGTAATTTCTGCACCCACTACGGGCCGGTGATAAAAATCAGTTCTTATTTTGATCGCTCTCATGGCTTCGGACCTCTCCTGCCTGCCATCTTTACCAATCATTTCCAGTACCATCATCTGCACGATTTACCCGTCAACCCATGGAAAAGCACTTACAGCTCATCATCGAAAATGCCATAAAAGCACCATCGGGCCACAATACACAGCCCTGGAAGTTCAAGGTAGACGAAGACCACATAACCATACGCCCTGACTTTACGCGGTCATTACCGGTAACAGATCCGGATAACCACGAGCTTTTTATCAGCCTGGGCTGTGCCCTGGAGAATCTGGTAATTGCGGCCGATCATTACGGCTATGAAGCCTTCGCTATGGCTCACGAAGGAGATGACGCGTCTATTGATGTTTCGCTGTGGCCGGCATCGCGCCGGAAGTACGCTACCCTGTTTAGCCAGATCAATATCCGCCAGAGTACCCGCAACGAGTACGATGGCCGGGTTATTCCGCCAGATCACCTTGCCCAGCTTAACGCATCAATCAGCCATGAGGGCGTTTCGTGCCGGATCATTACCGAGCCCTATATGATAGCGGCCGTGACCGAACTGGCTAAAGAAGCCTGCATGCGCCAGTTTACCAATACCGCCTTTGTCGATGAACTGGTGCACTGGATTCGGTTCAACCAGGCCAAAGCCGAAAAAACGCAGGATGGCCTGTACAGTGCGGCCGTGGGAAGTCCGTCGGTGCCCGACTGGTTCGGCAAATTCATCATGGGTAATACCGTATCGCCGGAACACGAAGCGGCCAAGTGCGAAAAGCTGATCCGAAGTTCGTCGGCCCTCGTGGTTTTTGTGGCGAAACAGAACACCCTGGCCAACTGGATCAATGTCGGGCGGGCCTTTGAACGCTTTACGTTGACCGCCAGCGCCTTGGGCATTCATAACGCCCCCGAAAATATGCCCTGCCAGGAAGTTGATGTCCGAGAGAAGTTAGCCCGACTACTCCAGCTAACCGAAGGCGAACAACCGCTGATGCTGGTCCGCATCGGGTATTCGGCGAAAATGCCGTACTCCTACCGCAGACCCATAAACGAGGTGGTTGTCGAATCTTCCCGTACCCTGGCAGACCCAAGAGGCCCCCTGGCAAACTAGCCCAATAAGCCAGCACGCAGAGACGCCTAAAACTTTTCTGCGTCAGGTGTGGCGTTGAATGTAATTATTACGCACCTTTGCATTGATTATAATTAGTCTAAATAATAGCAACGCTTTCGCCTGTCAGAATATCCATGTAATCAGCATGAAAAAATACGTAACAATAGCGCTTTTCTCCCTTGTTTGTGCCACATTCCTGCTTGTGTTGACCACGAACAGTTTCGCCAAACCCGTATTCACCGATACGACCCGCACCTTTGCCGTACCTACGCTTACCCGCACGCCTAGCGGCAGTGTTGCCTTGTCATGGACGGAAAAAGACCAGCAGGGTACCATCTACTTTTACTGGGCGGAGTCGACGGACAACGGCGCTACCTTCGGCGCTAAAAAACTGATTTTTGCCTCGCCGGGTATCGGTAGTTCGCGGCTGATGCGTCCGAAACTGTTGTTCCGGAAGGGTGGTCAGCCGGTAGCGGTTTTTGCCCTGCAGGGCCCTGAGGTAGCCAAAGCCGCCATGAACAGCCAGGCCGATGCCGGGCATCGCCATGCCGGTCATCACAACCACGGCGCAGCCGCCAGCGAGACCAAACCGGCCCAGCAGGCTAACCGGGGCGGCCGCGCTTCCGACTTACAAATCGTATACTGCGCTTCGAATGATGGTGGCACTACCTGGAGCATACCTACCCCTGTGCACCAGGACAAAACAGCCCAGATGGTACGTGGCTTTTTCGACGCCATTGTGCTGGCCAACGGCGAAGTGGGCGTCGCTTATCTGAACGATATTCCGGGCAAACCGCACGAGCGTGACCTCCGCTTTGTAACGACAGCCAACGGTAAATTCGGCCCCGAGAAAGTACTCGATCCGTTTGTGTGCGACTGCTGCAACATCAGCCTGCTGGTCGATGCCTCGGGCACGCTGCGGATGTACTACCGCGAAAACCAGGATAACATCCGCGACATTGCCCACCTGAGTTCGACCGACAACGGGCAGACATTCACCAAAGCCAGCATCCTGTCGCCCGACAACTGGAAAGTCAACGGTTGTCCGCACTCCGGTCCTACTTCAGCCATCGGAGCGGGCACTAACCTGATCGCCTGGTTTTCGGGCACCACCGATGCGCCGGGTATCCGGGTAGCCAACCAGCAGGGCAAGCGCCTGTTTGTGATAGATAACCCAACGGCCAAAAACGCGTGGCTGGCCCCGGCACCGAACGCGGCCGTGCTGGTGTGGGAGCAAAGCCAGGTAGCCGAATCCGGTACCTCCTCGGTGATCGCTTACCAGACGATCCGGTCCGACAAGCCGTCGACCACTCAGTTTGTGAAGAAAGCTATTAACGCGACCAACTCCACCGGGCTGGTGAATCAGGGTAAGCTTTTGGTCGCCTATGAAGTCCGGAATCCGAACAACCGGAACTCCATAGAGGTGGCTCAGGCTGACCTGTAATCGGTAAAAATTTCTTTCGAATGCCCGGCTGCCCATCTCCTGGAAGCCGGGCATTTTTTTTACCGGTAAACCCTTTGGCAGTACACCCCGTTACGTACGTGAAAGCAACGTACGTAATGGGACAAGTTCTCTCTTTTCTGACCCTTTTCAGGCAAACCTTCGCCAACTTCAGGAAGAACGATCCTGTACGCATGGCCGGGGCAACGGCATTCTTTGCCTTCTTCGGCCTGCCCCCCATGGTTATCATTCTCAGCCAGGTTTTCAGCACGCTCCTGCAGGATCGCCAGCAAACGATCAGTGTCCGGCTGTTCGGGCGGTTAGCCGAGATTTTCGGGCCGCAAAGTGCCCGCCAGCTCAAAGATATTTCCCAGCACCTCCAGCAGGACCGCACCGATCCGCTGCTGACCACGTTGAGCATTTTGATTTTGCTGATAAGCGCCACATCGATGTTTGCCATCATGAAGCGGTCGCTCAACCAGCTCTGGAATGTGAAACCGAAGGAAGACCGCTCGTCCCTGTATATTCTGCGGGACCGTCTGGTTTTTCTGGCGCTGGTACTCGGCTCCGGTCTGTTGTTTATGGGTGCCATTGGTATCCACCAGGCGCTGAACCTGCTGAGCGCCCCTCCCTCCGGCAGCGACAAGATTTTTCTGGATACAGCCCATTACGTACTATCGGTGGTACTCCTCATGATCTGGTTTGTCATGCTCTTTAAGGTGCTGCCCGATAGTCGCATACGCTGGCCGGCGGTCTGGATTGGCTCCCTGGTGACGGCCGTGCTGTTTACCTTCGGCGAACTGATCCTGAATCAACTGCTCACCTATAGCCAGCTTCGGTCCCTGTACGGCACTGCCGGCCGGATTACGCTGGTGCTGCTGTTTGTGTATTACTGCTCCCTGATTTTTTATTTCGGAGCGTCTTTTACCCGCCAGTACGCCAAATGGATCGATATGGAGATCGAACCCAAAACGACTGCCGTGGGCTATTCCATTACCGAAGACGATGAGCAGCCGAAGGAGTAGTTGGTCAGCGTACTTTGTCTGCGGCCACAAAGTGCTGGCCTCTCAGGTGTTGCTGGATAACCCGGACCGCATCGGCCGAGGCATCGATACTCCAGTCGATCATCCGCGTGATATCGTCGGGCCGCCATACGGTAGTCCAGTTTTCATCTTTCTCGGTGTTAAAGAACACCACCGACCGGATTTCCGGGTATTGGGGCAACCGGGTGAGGGCATCGTCGAGCCAGCGGACCTGATCACCGCCGAATGTTGTTGACCCAAACTCCGCCAGCATCACAGGTTTGTTCCGGATACGCGTATCGTCGTACCGCAGAATTTGCGTGCGCAGGGGTTCGTACAGCGCCTGAAAGGAATGCCACTCCCCATCGGCCGCGGCTTTGCCGTAGTTCAGGCAGGTAAACCCGATCCAGTCTACGTAGTCTGTGCCGGGGAAATAGGTTTTAAAAGCCGTATCCTGCCAGGGGTTCCAGACCCATTGGACGTTGCGGACCCCGGCCTGCCGGAAAAAAGTTACCACATACCGCCAGGCAGCAATAAACTCACCCGGCGTATTGTTGCCCCGGTTCGACCAGGGGAAGTGGGGGTTATCCGCTTCGTGCGCGAAGCGGATAAAAACCGGCGTGGGCTGCGCCTTGATCAGCGCTGCGTACCTGCGCAGGTACGCGTCAAACTTACCTCCGGTAATATAACGAAACACCTGATGGTTCCGGCTCAGTTCGGGATGCGTTTTAAACTCCGGGAAGGTACTCGACCAGGGCTCCCAGGTAATTAGCGGCTGCGCGCCCTGGGCGGCAATGGTCCGGATACGGTCGGCCGGGAAGGAGTCGAGGCTCTCTGGTCCCCAGGCCTGATAAAAGGAGATGACGGCAAAGGAGGTATTCAGGTTCTTTTCCAGTTCGGTCACCCGCTCAAACCCGTTCTTCCGGTCCATTTCCGGTACGTAAATACCCGCCAGCACCGGGCTGTTCTTCCAGCGGGCTCCCAGTTGCTCCACCCGGACCGGCCGCAGCACCGAAAACGTATTGTAGGCCACCTCCAAATAAGCAACCAGGCCAATCAGCGGCACAATAAACATCAGCGCGTATTGACGCAATACCCGATAAAAGCCGTGCTGCAGGTGCCAGATCGCCACCCGAACCGGCTGCAGACGCCCGGTAAACCCGGGTTTTCGCTTGAAGAAGCCGTATACCGTAGCGATAAATTTCTCCTGTCCCATCAGCACATTAAAGCCCAGTACCCCTACATTTATGAAGGCAAAACAAGCCATGAACAGGGCGTAAGAGTAGTATTTGGGCAGGGCTTCGGCTTCCAGGGCTTCCCACCAGATGTCTTTATAGAAACCATAATAATAGTAGGCATAGCCGATAGCGCCGAGGCTCAGTACCATGGCAAGTATATTGGGTAAACAAAGCCAGAAGTTGTTCCGCAGCTTATCGTTCTTGGGTGTGGGGATATACGGCACATTTACCCCCACCACGGTGTAAACCAGTCCCAGCAGATAGATCCACCAGGTACCCACCCGCAATAGTCCTCCCAGCATGTGAAAGCCTTTTTCGTGTTCTTCGAGCAGCCACCGCTGCGCGTATTGCCGGATCAGCATGGCCAGAATAAAGACCGGCAGGAACCGGAGCAGGAACTCACCGAAATGGACCGTCCAGGGATACTCGGCCATGACCAGCGAAGCCGCCGGTACCAGCAGATCAATGAGGCCAATCAGGCCGAAGAGGTAATACAGCGGAGCCGTCAGGTAGTGCAGCTTCTGCCGCCATGTAAACCGGCTGAACAGCCTGGGGTAAACGTGTACCAGCAGATCAAACGAGCCCCGGGCCCACTTCACCTGCTGTTTGTAATAAGCCGCCAGGGTGGCTGGCACCAGGCCGTGCGACAGGATCTCGGGGGCGTATACCGACTTCCACCCCGCGGCATGGAGCCGCATGGCGGTATGCATATCCTCGGCCAGGCCGGGAGCATGGCCGCCAATCGAATCCAGTGCGGCCCGCCGAAAGGTACAGTTAGCCCCAATAGCCTGCGCCGTGCCGTACTGTCCCATGCTCATCATCATGGGGCCGTAGAAATGGTAGGTCTGCTCGGCCGCACCGAAAGCAACCAGGCTTTCGCGTTTGTTGTAATAGGCTTGCACCACCTGCACATACCCGACTTCTTCATCCTCGAAGTACGGCACAACCCGGTCCAGAAACTGAGGCACCGGTATATGATCCGGGTCCAGAATAACGCACAGGTCGCCAGTGGCCTGCCGTAGCGCGTTGTTGATGTTGCCGGCTTTGGCGTCAACCTTCTCGGTACGGGTCACGTGAATGACCCCCAGCCGGCGACACACTTCCTTCAGCACCGGGTCGTCGCCTTCATCACAGAGGTACGTGGTATGCGGGTAGGTTATACGCTGAATGGCTTCCAGGGTGTTGATGATCATCTCGTGCGGCTCACCGGGGCAGGCCGTGGTCAACACATCGACGGCATAGGGGCGATGGGCAACCGGGCGTTCGGGCACACTGATGCTGACGTAATGGTACCACTCGTGCAGCATCCGGAACACTTTATATAACAGCGAGAAGGTCAGCAGCCCGTAGAGCCAGGGATGCCCTTTGTGACCGGGCAGGAAAAACCACCAGATGAACTGCAGCAAGGCCAGCAGCCCCAACCCAATCAGAAATCGTACCGTAAGGCGTTCTTTCCGGGTAGGCTTTGGGGCTTTTATGACGTCAGACGTACCAATCATGCGTTTGTCCAGAAAGAAATCGGGGTGTTATGCCATTCCGTTCTGGTGTCTATCTTTACCGGTAAAAATAAACTATTTACACACTTTGAGGAAATTAGTTTACCTACTGCTCCTTTTTACGGGGGCAGGGGTAATGGGCTGCCGGCCACAGGAACGGCCGGGCAGTCAGCCGGATAGCGCATCGGAATCCCGCACAGTAATTATTCGTAAAGATGATCATGGGTACCGGCTTTACCGCAACGGACAGCCCTTTTTTATCAAAGGAGTCGGCGGGTATGGTTATTACGACCGGCTGCGGGCCATGGGCGGCAACTCCATACGGGTGTGGGATACCAACGATGCCGAGCGCATTCTGGACCAGGCACATGCGCAGGATCTCACGGTAATGCTGGGGTTATGGCTGATTCGCGAAAAAGAAGGATTTGATTTTTTTAATCAGGAAGCCGTCGCCCAGTTAAAAGAGCGTATCCGGCAGGATGTGCTGCGGTACCGGAACCATCCGGCCCTGCTTATGTGGTGCATCGGCAATGAAATGGAACTGGGTACGGCCAACGGGAAAGTATGGCGGGTTATCAACGAGATTGCGGCCATGATTCACGAACTGGACCCGAACCATCCGACCACCACCGCCATGAATGCTATCCTGCCCGAGAAGATCCGGCTGCTGCAAAAGGAGTGCCCGCATATTGACATTTTGTCGGTAAACCGATACGGGGGTCTGGCCCACCTGGCCGAAGATGCCCGCCAGGCCGGCTGGAATGGGCCTTATATCATCACCGAATATGGACCACCTGGTTACTGGGAAACACCCCTGACGGAATGGAAAGCGCCGATTGAGCCCACCAGTTCGCAGAAGGCGCAGTTTCTCAGCTCCCGCTATAAGGCCGGGGTGCTGGGCGACTCGTCCCGCTGCCTGGGGGCCTACGCCTTCTACTGGGGCCAGAAGCAGGAATGCACCACCACCTGGTTCGGCATGCTGGGCGAGAAAGGCGAAAAAACGGCCGTAGCCGATATGCTGCAATACCTCTGGAGTGGTCAGTGGCCGGCCAACAAAGCGCCCCACCTGGTGTCAATTCACGTACATGATCAGGCAGGCCTTAACACCAGCCGCCTGTTGCCCGGCACCACGTACACGGCCAGCGTAGCGGCTCAGGACCCGGAGGGCGACTCCCTGCGCTACCATTGGGAACTGCTGCCCGAGTCGGACTGGCGGGAGTTAGACGGTTCTGTAGATAAAGAAATCAAGCCCCTGCCGGTTAGGGGCGTGCTGCGTAGCGACAATACGGCCACAGTGCAGTTTACCTGTCCTGCGCAATCGGGCCCTTACCGCCTGTTTGTGTATGCCTACGACGGGAAAGGCAGCGTAGCTACGGCCAACGTGCCCTTCTTTGCCGGAGATAATAAGCAACTGAGTTCCAGATAAGCGAAACGTTTCTTTTCTTTACGGGGCAGATGCCCTCACCAGCAGCTGTGTCCAAATAAATCTGTTTTATCCCCCTCTCCCATTATGACATCCCCGGTACTCTGGCAGGGCGTTTATCCTGCGTTATTGACTCCATTTACGGCCGACGATACGGTAGACCTGGCCCTTTTTGAAACCAACCTGCAGGCGCAGCTATCCGCCGGGGTGCATGGGCTGATCCTGAGCGGATCGCTGGGCGAAACCAGTACCCTCACCCGCTCCGAAAAACAGGATTTGCTGGCCACCGCCATTGCCGTCAGCGCCGGTCAGGTGCCTATTATTATGAACATTGCCGAAGCGTCGACGCGGGAGGCCATAGCGGCCGCCCGTGAAGCCGAAGCGGGCGGGGCCGACGGGCTGATGCTGCTGCCCCCCATGCGCTACTTCGCCGATTCGCGGGAGACGACCGTATTTTTCCGGACAGTGGCCGAATCGACCCCGCTACCGATCATGATCTACAATAATCCGGTAGATTACAAGATCCCGGTAACCATTGCCATGTTTGAGGAACTGGCAGAATTGCCCAACGTGCAGGCGGTGAAGGAGTCAACGCGGGACCTGACGAACCTGACCCGGATGCGGAATGCGTTTGGTGACCGGTACAAGTTGCTGGGTGGTGTGGATACCCTGGCGCTGGAAGCCCTGCTGCTGGGTGCCGACGGCTGGGTAGCCGGTCTGGTAGATGCCTTTCCTGCGGAGACCGTACAGTTGTACGAACTGGCGCTGGCGGGCAAACTGGACAAAGCCCGCGCCCTGTACCGCTGGTTCATGCCCCTGCTGGAACTGGACATCCACCCCAAGCTGGTGCAGTACATCAAACTGGCCGCCACCGCCACGGGCATCGGCTCCGAATACGTGCGGGCCCCGCGCCTGATGCTGGAAGGCGATGAGCGCAGCCGCGTGGAAACCATTATCCAGACGGCCCTGGCTAACCGTCCCGCCCTGATCCGGCCCGAAGAAAGCCTGGCCTGATGAATGGCACCCCCATTCATCATTTATCATTCCTAATTCATCAAATACCTGAATGTCTGCCTACCATTTCTTCTGCATCGACGCCCACACCTGTGGCAATCCCGTTCGGGTGGTGACCGGCGGCAGTATCCCGCACCTGCAAGGGTCGTCGATGAGCGAAAAGCGTCAGCACTTCCTGGCCGAATACGACTGGATTCGGAAGGGTCTGATGTTTGAACCCCGCGGCCACGACATGATGTCGGGCAGTATCCTGTACCCGCCTACCGACCCGGCCAACGATGCCGGGGTGTTGTTCATCGAAACCTCCGGCTGCCTGCCCATGTGCGGCCACGGCACCATCGGCACCGTTACCGTCGCCATTGAGCAGAACCTGATCCGGCCTAAAACACCGGGCGTACTGAATCTAGAAGTACCGGCCGGACTGGTCCGCGCCGAGTACCGGCAGGAGGGCCAAAAGGTAACGTCGGTGAAGATCACCAACATCAAATCGTACCTGGCGGCCGAAGGAATCAGCGTGACATGCCCGGATCTGGGGGAGCTGACGGTTGATGTGGCGTACGGGGGTAACTTTTACGCCATTGTGGACCCGCAGCCCAACTTTCCGGGCTTGCAGCACTACAAAGCCGAGCAGCTGATCGGCTGGAGCCGGGAGTTGCGAAAGCTGTTGAACGAGGAGCATACGTTTGTGCATCCCGAAAACCCGACCATCCGGGGCCTCAGCCACCTGCTCTGGACCGGTGAACCGCTGAAGGCAACCTCCACCGCCCGCAATGCAGTATTCTACGGCGACAAGGCCATCGACCGGTCGCCCTGCGGCACGGGTACATCGGCCCGTATGGCGCAGTGGTACGGGCAGGGCCGGCTGAAACCGGGGCAGGATTTTGTGCACGAAAGCATCATTGGCTCCATCTTCACCGGCCGTATCGAAGCGGAGACCGAGCTTGGGGGCAAATCCGCTATCATCCCGAGCATTGAAGGCTGGGCGATGATTCACGGCTACAATCACATTATTCTGGACGAAGACGACCCGTACATCTTCGGGTTTCAGGTCATATAACGATTGAGTGAATGAATGATTGATTGAAAATTTACCCGTCAGTATTTCACTCAATCATTCATTCACTCAATCATTTACTCAATCTAAAATGCACATAGCCATCATCGGCGGAGGCATCATTGGCCTTTGCTCGGCGTATTACCTGCAGCAGGCCGGCTTCCGCGTTACCGTTTTCGACCAGAACCCGATTACCGACGGCTGCTCGTTTGGGAATGCGGGCATGATTGTGCCTAGCCATATTATTCCGCTGGCGCAACCGGGTATGATCGCTAAGGGTATGCAGATGCTACTGCGGTCGACCAGTCCCTTCTACATCAAACCCCGACTCAGTGCCGAACTGCTCCGCTGGGGCTGGCTCTTCTACCGGCACTCGACGACGGAGCATGTAGAGCGGTCGATACCGGTTCTGCGCGACATCAGCCTGCTAAGTAAGCGCCTGTACCAGGAACTGGCCGCAACTGGTAAGGTAGACTTCGGCTGGCAGGAGCGCGGGCTGCTTATGCTGTACAAAACGGCCGCGGCCGAACATGACATGGCCGAAGAAGCCGAAGTCGCCAACCGGGCCGGCGTCGAAGCACAGCTATTGACGGGACAGCAGGTGCAGGATTTAGAGCCAGAGACGCGGGTAGACGTGCGCGGAGCGGTGTTCTTTCCGGGAGACGCTCACATCAATCCCGGTCAGTTGGTCCGTTCGCTGGTTGCTTACCTGAGGCAGCAGGGTGTTACCATTCTGGAGGAGCAGGCAGTTACCGGCTTCGAAACATCAGCCGGACGGGTTACCGCCGTCCGCACGGCTCAGGGGGATCATGCGGTAGACGAAATTGTCGTAGCCGGGGGAGCCTGGTCGCCGGTTATTGCCCGACAGCTTGGACTCTCGTTGCCGTTGCAGGGAGGTAAGGGCTATAGCTTTATGCTGAAGAATGTAACAGATAACGTGAGGGTGCCCGCCATTATGCTCGAAGCCCGCGCCACGGCCACGCCCATCGGTACCGATCTGCGCTTTGCCGGTACGCTGGAGGTAGCCGGGGTTGATCTGTCCGTAAACATGAACCGGGTGCGGGGCATTGTCCAGTCTATTAATCAATACTATCCCGACATTCAGGTGGACATGCCCAAACCCGAAACGGTCTGGCGCGGTCTGCGCCCCTGCTCTCCCGATGGTCTCCCCTACATCGGCCGACTACAGGGCTACAATAACGTGACGCTGGCAACGGGGCACGGTATGATGGGTATAAGCCTGGGACCGGCAACGGGAAAGTTGATTGCGGAGACGATAGCGGGACAGCCGCCTAGTATGGATCTGGTAGCTTTCCGGCTAGAACGGTTTTCCTGACAGTGATAAAATGCAGATGCCCGGTTCGCGAACCGGGCATCTGGCTTTCATGACGTTGAGTAAGTTGAGAATGCGTATTCTATCTATATCTATTGCTACCGACTGTAGCGAACTACTGATCCCAAACGGCTTTCGCCTGCCCAATTATATACTGAAATCGTGCCAGTTGATCTTCGTTCAAAAACCCCCTGAAAATCAATCACTTTAAAAGTTTTCATTAAAAATACCGCACAAAAACTGTGGAATACTTCCCCACTTTTGTACGGGTTTGAACACATTTCAGGCCTACTTTGACCTCTTCATCCGTATAGGAAACAATAAGGTTTTGGTGATTGTGGGTCAGCGAACAAAGTAGATATGGTATTTTTTTTTATTTTTAAACATGCTTCCTCTGCGACATTCGATGCTTGCGCGATTCCTTCTAGTTGTGTGCCTAACCATTCTATTGAGACATGGATTCGCCCAGTTGCATAGTGCCTCAGGTAGTTTCCCAAAAAAGGATCCTCTACGCTCCGTTACCAGCCAGTTTGAGCATCTGTCGGAAAAGGATGGCTTATCGGACAAATCCGTCAGATGCATCCTGCAGGACCGCGAAGGGTTTATCTGGATCGGCACAATAGACGGTCTTAACAAATACGACGGAAACACCTTTACCGTGATTCAGCAGGAGCCCGCCAGACCCGACTCTTCCCTCCGCGGTACGTATATTTCCGACCTGTATGAAGACCGCTCCGGTAACCTGTGGGCGGCAACCATAGCAAACAATTTTACGGGAGAAGGTGGCCTTCACCTGATCGATAAACGGACCGGTGCCGCTACGCGGGTAAACATCCGGGTAAAGTCGGACGAGTGGAGCCGGGCAATGGATATCTTTGAAGATCGTCAGGGCGTTTTGTGGATTGGATCATGGGGCGGTTTAATCCGGTACGAGCCTAAAACAAAGCATGCCAAATTATACCGATCACCCAGACCAAAGACAACGGTCATTTGTAGTCTGGAGGACGAGAAAAATCGGTTCTGGGTTGGCACCGTTAACGGCCTTTACCAGTTCGATCGCCAGTCAGGCCGGTTTACGCTGGTCCCCTATCCACCCGATTCGGCCGGCCAACAACCCTGGGTGAGTACCCTGTTTCAGGATAAAGCCGGCCGTTTGTGGGCGGGCACCAACAACCACGGGCTAATGCGGCTAAACCCAGAAGGTCAATCACCCGGCCTCGTTCGGTATACAGCGGGGGGGCAGATTAATCGCCACATTTTTATGAATGCCATTCAGGAGAGCCCAGCCGGACAACTGTGGCTTGGCACGACTGAAGGGCTACAGCAGGTTGATACCCGCACCGGCGAGGTGATTACGCACCGGTGCAATCCGGCGCTCCCCGATGGCCTTAGCAGCGACCGGGTTTCCTCGGTATATTTCGACCGGTCCGGTACGCTCTGGCTTGGAACGTACCAGGGGATCAATAAGCGAATCGGAGCGTCGCCAAAGTTTACCTCCGTTCAACTCGTACCGGCATCTCCGGTGGTTCCGCCGTCAGAGAACCATGTATCGGCCCTGGTTCGGGATCACACCGGCCTGATCTGGTTTGGCTCGAACAACCGTAAACTCTACCGCTATGACCCCAAAACCGGGGCGATAACCTTTGTACCTATTGATCCGGAGAACCCCGGCGATCCGGCCCCGGCAAATCGATTACAAACCGTATACGAAGATCATTCCGGACAGATGTGGGTCAGCACGGATAGTGCCCTGCTCCGGATGGACCGCGTAACCGGCACGTTTGTCCGGTGCTCGCCCCGCATCACCCGAATCCAAACGTTCGCTGAAGACAAATCCGGCTCACTCTGGTTGGGGGGCGAAGGTGGCGTCGCCCGGTTTACGCCCAAAGACGGTCGGTTCAGGTATTATTTACTGGATACCAAAACGCCTGTTGACGTTAATAGCGTTATGGTAAGCCGCACCGGCGATATCTGGATGGCCGTTAGGGGTAAGGGCATCACCCGGCTGAATCCGAAGACAGACCAGTTTACGCACTACCACCCTGTGCTGCCCGCCCCGGCCGGTCAGTTGAATGATACGCAGGTGACTGGCTTTTATGAAGACCCCGACGGAGTGATCTGGATGGGGACAAGGAGTGGTGGCCTGAACCGGTTTGATCCGCCGAGTGGCCGGTTTACAGCCCTAACCACCCGCAACGGCCTGCCGTCCAACTATGTTGCCTCCGTCATCAATGACCGGCATGGCCACCTGTGGATCAGCACCACCCGCGGTATCTGCCGATTTAATACCCGGACAAATACCTTTCACAACTACACCACCGATGATGGCCTGCCCCATAACATGTTTTTGAGTAAAGTAGCGCATGGCCTGAACGGGGATCTTTTGTTCGGCAGCCTGAACGGGATTGCCATGGTGCATACCGACCGCTTCTATGAGGATGCCACATTCCCGGTTTATATTACCGGGTTCAGCGTACTTGATCAGAACAGACCCCTGCCGGCCGGCCGGGTCGAACTCCCGCACGACGAAAATTTCCTCTCCTTTGATTTTGCCGCGCTGACGTATCAGTCGCCCGAAAAAAACCAGTATGCTTATCAGTTAGCCGGCGTAGATAAGAACTGGGTCTACTGCGGTACCCGTCACTTTGCCAGCTATACTGATTTATCGCCGGGCGAGTATACCTTCCGGGTAAAAGCCGCTAACCGGGATGGTATCTGGAATGAATCGGGCACGGAGATACTCGTTATAATTCATCCCCCCTGGTGGGCTACCTGGTCGTTCAGGATAGCGCTGACCGTAAGCCTGATCCTTCTGGCGATAGCCGGCGTGCGTTATTACACCCATTACCGGCTTAGCCGCCAGCGCACGGAGATGAAGCGGGTGCTGCAGGCCCAGGAAGAAGAACGCCAGCGGCTGGCCGCCGATCTGCACGACGACCTGGGGGCTACCCTCTCCGCCATAAAAGTGCAGCTCAAAGCCCGGCAGACTAATCCGGACAGATTAGCGAATCCGGTGCAACTGATTGACAAAGCCATTCGCGACCTGCGCCTGATTTCTCATAACCTGATGCCGCCCGAATTTGGCAAACTGGGGTTGACCGAAGTTATTCGGGAGACCGTTAAACGGGCTCAGGCCAGTTCAGGCTTAAATTGCATGTTTATCACCTACGGGCAGGAACATCCCCTTGACCAGGAAACGGAACTGACTATTTACCGCATTGCCCTGGAACTGATCAACAACGCGATTAAACACGCTAAAGCCGGACAGGTTACCGTGCAATTAATTTTTTACGCCCATCAGCTTACCCTGCTGGTTGAAGATGATGGCCGGGGCTACTCCCTTACCGAGCAGCAGGAACCTATCGGCATCGGTTTGCGAAACATTCGTTCGAGAGTAGCTTACCTAAACGCAAAACTGCTGATCGATTCCGGACAGAGAGGCACTACCATTACGGTAGATGTACCGTATACAAAAGCCCCGAAGGGCTCCCCAGAAACACCGTTTTTCTTTCCCGGAGTTTCCAGAAATAATGGCTTAAATTAGTCCCGCCGGCTAAAAGACGTTATGTAAATAAGCCAGGGCCAGACACTAGTTCACCTTATTGACCAGTACATAGTAATTTGGGTCGGTGGAAAGCGTATTGGCGCCAGATGCCCGCAGTGTCTGCCAGGTCGTGGTTGGCCGGAGCGGCTGGTACTCGGCTGATTCGTTGAGACAGATGCGGACAGGCATGTTGAAGCCGTCGACGCAGTTGGTCCACCGGTATTGTACGCCGTCTTTGGTCATCCGGTACTCCAGCGTGGGCAGGCGGGTATCGCGCAGGTATTGGTCGAAGACTTTCTGCAGATTGATGCCGGCCTGGCGGCTTACGTTTTCCTCAATTTGCTTACCCGTTACGGTCTGGTGGTAAAAGGTTTTGTTCAGCCCCCGCAGGATCTGTCGCCACTTTTCGTCATTGCCTACTACCTGCCGGATGGTGTGCAGCATACTGCCGCCCTTGTAATACATATCGCCCGAACCGGAGAAGTTGACATTGTACACCCCAACAATGGGCCGGTCGTTGCGGATCTGATTACGGCACCCGATCACATACGTGGCACCGGCCGCTTTGCCGTGGTAGTATTCGATGTACAGGTTTTCGGAGTAATTGGTGAAGCTCTCGTGGACCCACATATCGGCAATGTCCCGGTAGGTGATGTTGTTGGCAAACCATTCGTGCCCGGATTCATGGATGATGATAAAGTCCCACAGCAGGCCCCAGCCGGTGCCGGACAGATCGCGGCCCAGGTACCCGTTACGGAATTTATTGCCGTAGGTTACTGA
Source organism: Nibrella saemangeumensis (assembly GCF_039541915.1). Classification (NCBI taxonomy): domain Bacteria; kingdom Pseudomonadati; phylum Bacteroidota; class Cytophagia; order Cytophagales; family Spirosomataceae; genus Nibrella; species Nibrella saemangeumensis. The sequence continues at coordinate 273,346 of NZ_BAABHD010000032.1, read as the reverse complement.
GCTTTGGTGTTCCATACCCAGGTAAGGCGTCTCCACCAGTTTATAGCCGTCTTCATAAAACGGGTACGGACCGAACCAGTGTTCAAAAGCTTTCAGCATCGGCTTCACCTGCTGAAACTGCCGCCGGGCCTGCGCTTCGTGTTCGGGCAGGGCGTAGAAGTCGAGCGTCAGGCGTCCCTTTTCGCCCTGTAGCGTATCTGACCAGTGTGTATACCGCCCTATGTTCAGGTTGACGCCGTAGTTGTTGATGGGGTTGCCGACAAACCAGTCGAACGTTCGGGTTCCGTCGCGGTTCTCGACCACCCGGCGCAGACGACCGTTGGAGACGTCGGTCAGTTCTTTGGGAACGGTGACGCTGATGAGCATGCTGTCGGGCTCATCGTACATATGGTCTTTGCAGGGCCACCAGACACTAGCCCCCAACCCCTGGCAGGAAGTTCCGATAAACCATTGGCCGGTGGTATCCCGCGACCAGCTTACCCCCCCGTCCCAGGGTGCCCGCCGGGCAACTCGCGGCTTACCCGCATAATGCACCACCAGCGACTCTGTTTTGCCGGACTGCTGCGGCTTCTTCAGCGCGATAAAATAGGCATTTCCCTCCTGCCGGTACGCTAGTTCCTGCCCGTCCTGCTCTACCTTCACCACCCGCAAAGGTCGCTGCAGATCCACCTGCAGCGTCTGGTTTGGTTTAAGCACCCTGTACCGGATGGTGGTACTGCCATTCAGGGCGCTATCGTTGGGCTGAACGCGCACCTGCAGGTGGTAGTAGGTCAGGTCCCACCAGGCCCGTTCGGGCGTGATGCTGCCCCGCAGGGTATCGTCGCGGGTAAACTCGTATTTCTGGGCGGATGCAGTGAGTGCTGTTAGCAGACAAGCCCAGGTCAGAAGGATTCTGTACATTGACTGGTGGAAAATAAAAACCTAAATTAAGGCAAAATATTGATTTACTATTCTACTATGCATTCCCTAAACCCGGTTGCTCCTGCCAGATTGCTGATGCGAAGTATCTCTCCTTATCTAACCCTCCTTATTTCAGGCTTATTCGTCCACCTATCCGGCTCCGGCCTGGCACAGGGAACAGCCGCTGATTACCAACGCGCCGAAACCCTGCGTGAGCAGCTAAAAGACAAAGTGTATTACGCTCCCACGGCGTTCAACTGGTTACCCGACAGTCAGAAAGCCTGGTACTGGCAGCAAACGCCAAAAGGCAAAGAGTGCTGGCTGGTCGACGCCCAGGCCCGCATCAAAAAGCCGGCTTTTGATCAGGAGGCTCTGGCAGAACAACTGGCAAAGGCTACCGGCAAACCGGTCAAACCTTACAATCTGCCATTTACCACTATCAGCTTCGACAGCACGCAGACCGAACTGGAATTTACAACCGAGGGGTTTGTCTGGCGCTTTCCTCTAAACGGCACGGCAGCCCTGCGCAAAAAGGAACCCGTTAAAACCCCGACAAACGATAACCGTTACTGGGCCGCTGGTCGGGATGAACTGAGTGGCAAACCCGTAACCTCACCCGACAGTCTCTGGACCGCTTACGTCAGAAACTACAACGTGTACATCCGCCACCGCAAAACCAAAGAAGAAATCCAGTTGAGCTTCGACGGGTCAGAAGGTGAGTACTACTCCAATTATATGCAGTGGGCACCCGACGCCAAAAAACTGGCTACCTATAAATTCCGCCCGAACACAAAGCATCTGATCTACTTCGTCCGCTCGTCGCCCGAGGATCAGTTACAGCCTAAACTCGAAAGCCGGGAGTACCTGAAACCCGGCGATGCGCTACCCGTGCGGACGCCGGCCATCTTTCTGATCGATAGTCGAAAACAGCTGCCGGTTGACAATGCGATGTTCAGTCACCAGTACAGCCTGTCGAGGCCCGAGTGGCGCAAAGACAGCCGCGCGCTGACGTTTGAGTATAACCAGCGGGGCCATCAGGTGTACCGGGTGCTGGAGATAAACAGCACAACCGGCACCGTGCGACCACTGGTGGAGGAAGTCAGCAAAACGTTTATCGATTACAGCGGCAAACGTTACCGCTACGATGTCGCCGACGGCAAAGAGATCATCTGGGCGTCGGAGCGCGACGGCTGGAACCACCTGTACCTGTATGATGGGCTGACCGGCAAAGTCAAAAAACAGATCACCAAAGGCGAATGGGTGGTCAGGAACGTCATCAAAGTAGACGAAGACAAACGGACCATTCTGTTTGCCGCCAGCGGTAAAAACCCCGATCAGGACCCGTATTTTCTGCACTACTACCGCATCAATTTCGACGGCACCGGCCTGACCGCGCTGACCGCGGAAAACGCTAACCACCTGGTGTCCTTCTCACCGGATTATCAGACCTTCATCGATACCTATTCCCGGATTGATATGCCATCAACCACCGTTTTGAGAAGTGCCGTCGATGGCAACATGCTGATGGAACTGGAAAAAGCCGACGTTACTGACTTGCAAAAGAGCGGCTGGAAAGCCCCCGAAGTCTTTACGGCTAAAGGGCGCGACGGCAAAACGGATATCTGGGGTATGATCATCAAACCCACCAATTTTGATCCAACCAAAAAGTACCCGGTAATTGAATCTATCTACGCCGGGCCGCACAGCTCATTCGTCCCGAAATCGTTTGGTGCCGGCTATAGCTACCTGCACCAGGTGGCCGAGTTAGGCTTTATTGTCGTGCAGATGGACGGCATGGGAACCTCGAACCGCTCCAAGGCTTTTCATGATGTGTGCTGGCAAAATCTGAAGGATGCCGGGTTCCCCGATCGTATTCTCTGGCTTAAAGAGGCCGCCCGGAAAAATTCGTATCTGGACATCGACCGGGTGGGCATCTTCGGCACCTCCGCCGGCGGGCAGAGTTCAGCCGGTGCCCTGTTATTCCACCCTGATTTTTATAAAGTGGCGGTATCTTCCTGCGGCTGTCATGACAACCGCATGGACAAAATCTGGTGGAATGAGCAGTGGATGGGCTACCCCATTGGTCCGCACTATGCCGACTGCTCCAACGTAACCCATGCCGCGAAGCTACAGGGCAAGCTGATGCTGATTCTCGGTGAAGTTGACGATAATGTCGATCCGGCATCGACTATGCAACTGGTCAACGCACTGATCAAAGCCAATAAAGACTTTGATTTTGTGATGGTGCCGGGCATGAACCACTCATCGGGTGGTGACTACGGCGAACGCAAACGCCGGGACTTTTTTGTCAGACACCTGATCGGGGTAGAGCCGCCGGCCTGGACACCGAAAGAAGCGGCTGCGCCAATTTCAGCCCGATAACAATACGTCTCCTTCCCTTGGCTCTTAGATGAACTGGTCGATGATCAGCAGGATTATCAATCCTGTTAGGCCAGCCACGGTACCGGCCAGGGTCAGGGCTTTTAATGTTTGCGATACGGTGAGGTTACCAAAGCGGGATACGACCCAGAAACCAGAATCGTTGGGCAGGGAGAAACACATGCCTCCGCAGCAGATCGCCAAAGCAACAATCAGCGGATTAGCTCCCATCGGTACAACCATGGGAGCCAGAATAGACGAAGCGGTTACCAGCGAGACCGTAGCCGATCCCTGAGCGACCCGGATGAGAAGCGTCAGCACAAAGCCCATCACCACCAGCGACAGGTTGAAGCCGGTCAGTGACTTTACCAGATAATCACCGATACCCGATGAACTGATGATGCTGCCAAAAGAGCCGCCGGCGCCGGTAATCAGCAGGATCAGGCCCGCGGCAGAGGCCCCTTCTACAATGAGCTGATCAAAGGTTTTCCGCAGGTAGGGGCGCATGGTCAGATAAGCCACCAGCACGCCGGCCAGCATGGCTACGTTTTTGTCGCCGATAAAGCCCATCAGCCGCCGTCCCGACGAGCCGGTCGGCAAGAACTGGCTGGTAATGCTGCCGATCAGAATCAGCAGAATTGGAAACAGCAGTACCAGCAGGGATAATTGTCCGGACGGTACCCGGCGTTCGACCACAACAGCAGCGGTGGGAGTCTCCGGCACCGGATCAGGCAGGTTTTCAATAACGATATGCCGACCCAATATGCGACCCATAACCAGCCCCCCCATCAGTGAGGCAGGGAGGGCAACAAGCATTCCCAAGCCCAGAAAAGCCCCGGCATCCAGACCCATATTGCCCATAACAGCCAGCGGACCGGGAGTTGGGATAACCAGGCAGTGCGTAGTCAGCAAGCCAATCGACATGGCCGTCACATAGGTTACCAGCGGAATCCGGGTATCGCGGGACAAATCGCGGAGCAGCGGCATGAAAATAACAAAGGCCGCATCGAAAAACACGGGAATAGAAGCAAAATAGCCGGTCAGGTTAATAGCCAGGGGCGACTGCTTACGCCCAACGGTCCGCAGCAACATGGCGGCAATCTGTTCCGTCGCCTGGCTCTCGGAGAGAATACTCCCGAAAATGATACCGAGACCAATGACGATACCAATGCCACCAAGCGTCTGCCCAAACCCGGCGGCCAGCTGCTTTGTCACCGCATCGGGCGGCATGCCGCAAAGCAAACCGGTAATCAGCGCCGTTCCGAGCAGGGCCAGAAACGGGTTTACTTTAAATCGAATGATCGATACCAGCAGCAGCAGAATCGACAGCACAAAAACCACCAGAAGGTAAGATCCGGATACCATGTAAGGGTTACGTTAGGGTCTAGGGTAGGAGAATGAAATCAATATTATTGAAAAAGCACACAGGAATGAAACTTTACCCGGAACCTGTTGACCTATTCACGGCGCAGCCTTACTGTCCGCCCATAACCGGTAGGATTAGTTCTGCCCCCTTCAACCCATTTACATACGCCGTAATTTTTACCGAACCAGCCGTAGGCCCGGTTCTCAGCAATATGGAAGCGATACCGGCCTCGGCGTTGATGGGGTTCTGCCCCACCAGTTCAGCATCCCCTTCGGCCCGGAAAATAATACTATGCGCAGCATCGGGCACCACCGTGCCCCGCTCATCGACCACCGAAGCATAGACAAACACCACGTCGTTGGAACTGAGATCGCGGCCGCTCCGGTCCACGGTAAGCCTGAGGCTCTGCGCAGCACCCGGTGTCTGAACGGCCGTTTCTACCATAGCAGAACCGTTAAGGTAGCCCACGGCTTTTAGCTCACCGGCGGTAAAGCGAGACAGCGGGAAGGTAAACGGCGGATGCGCCAGCTGGGTGGCGTAGGCATTCTGGTCGGGCTTTTGCCGGCCAACGGATTTTCCGTTCAGGAACAGTTCAACTTCCTCGCAGTTGCTGTATACCACGACATCTCTGGCCGAACTCCGGGTCCAGTAGGTAGCGATGTAGATCATGGGTTTACCAAACCCCGTACGATCCGGCACTGGTCCGTACTGGCTCTGGTAAAAATAGAAGGCAAACTTGGGCAGTCTGAAAATATCCGAAATACCGGAAGCCTCCAGATCGGGCGCATAGCCCCGGTTGTAGTCGTACATTAGCCAGTTGGCATCGCCGGCCGCCCGGCCGCGCAGGTTGTCATTATGGGCCTCCTGGTAGTTAAGCGCCTGTTGCAGCAGCCGTTTTTCGCCGGCACCCCGTAACTGCCGCGAGGACCGCTCGCCTTCCTTCAGGTCTTTGAATGCCTTCTGGTTGAAGCCCGCATTCTGGGCGTAGTATTCCCAGTCGCCGTATTCAGCAATCAGCAGGGGTTTGTTTTTGTCGTAGGTATTCCAGTAGTGGGGCGGTTTGGCATGCTGCCGGACGGGGATGAACACATCGTAAACCGAATCCAGCCACCCGCAGGTATACACATCGCCAGCTGGCAGTTCATCGTGTACCGTCCGGTGCGCCTGCTCCATATAAGCCGGCGACATACCCGACTCGTTCAGCGATGCCTCCCAGAGAATAACACTGGGGTGGTTACGGTCCCGGCGCACCATACCGCGCACATCCTGCAGGCTGTTGGTCTGAAAGGTACTGTCGCCAAAGAACTGCCAGCCCGGAATAGCGTCCATCACCAGGAGCCCCAGTTCATCGCAGGCATCCAGAAAAGCGGGCGACTGCGGGTAGTGCGAACACCGCACGAAGTTGAAACCCGCATCTTTGATCTTCCAGGCATCGCGATAATTAGCGTTATCAGACAGGGCGTAGCCGAGGTACGGGTACTCCTGGTGGCGATTGGTGCCCCGGATCTTCAGCTTTTCGCCGTTCAGGTAAAACCCATCGGCGGTAAACTGAAAGGTGCGAATCCCTACCCCTACCTCCTCCTTATCAGCCACCCGGCCACTTTGCAGCACCTCCACCAGCAGCCGGTACAGATAGGGGTCCGACGGCGACCATAACCGAGGACGAGTTACCCGGATCGCTTGCGTAAACCGGCTGTATGCTCCCCGCCGGACCGACACCTCTCTGGACAGCGACTGCCCAACGGGCCGCCCGGCCGAGTCCAGCAAGGTGAGCCGGATCTTTGTTAGCTGCGCCTTCCGATGGTCGTTCTTTACCTCTGTCTGTACATTAACCACCGCCGACTCCGGACTTACCTGGGAATAATACACCCATATACCTCCTCCGGCTTTCCGGTCGGCCTGCACCGCATCGGGTATATGCAGTTTATCTTCAACAATCAGATACACATTGCGGTAGAGGCCGCTGTAGTAATTGAAATCAAGATCCTTAATGGGTTTACCGGGGGGAATGGCCGGGTTATCCTGGTTGTTGACCTTAACCAGCACACAGTTCTCGGCACCGATCGTTGCGTACTGGCTGATATCTACCTCAAACGGCAGGTAGCCGCCGATATGCTTCAGCAGGTGCCTGCCGTTCAGGTACACATCGGCCTCGTGCATAGCGGCTTCAAAATGGATAGCCAGCCGTTTGTCTTTGTCTGCGGCCGAAATGGAAAAAAACTTACGGTAAAAGCAGGTTCCCTGCCACTGATTACCGGTAATGATAAGGGGTTCAGGCTGCGCCGTATGGGGCAACGACACCAGCCGCCAGGGAATAGCCGGCCCGGCATTTTTTCGGAAGAAATCCGCCGTAACGGTTGTATCAATGTCTTTAACAAACTCCCAGCCGATATTGAAATTCAGCGCCTGACTGATGGCCGGCTTCGACCTGACTCCCCCGGCTACAGCCTGACTTGTGCCATTCAGCATTACCAGCAGCAGGAAGAAAAAGGATATACGTACGCTCATTAATGCAGTAGCCTGATGGAGACCTTTTGCATTTAACTACATTGGTTTGGCTGATGTTGCCGGTACTTATTTTGTATAAGTGGTAACAGGCTTTTTTAAACGTGCATATTGGAAAAAGCGGTAAGGACTCCCTACACCAGGGTGTTTATGAGTGCCGCCAATCAAAAACGAACAGACAGGCTCGTTGTCAGCGCGGTATTGGTTCGCCCGGTCCCGCTACCGGTTTGAAAAACGGCATCCTTACTGCGAAATGTCCGGGCTTCCACGCGAAACAGTGCCTGGTCACTAACCGCATAATCGATATTTGCCGAATATCCCCAGGTCTGGAATACCCGCGACCCGGTTTCCGTGGCCGTATCAGGGGTAATCATGACCCCGGCTTTGTCATCATAGTATTCCACTCTACCACCCAGTCGCAGTTTCTCGCTGAGTCTATACCGCAGAACGGCGGTGGGCGTAAACCAGACGTTGCTACCGCGTCCCTCCCGCCGACCCATGACCACCGGTTTGCGCTCCGACCCCACATCGAAGCCGAGGGTCAACCCTACCTTTCCCGGTTGATAAATCGCGTAAAAGTTATGGTACATCCGTGCTGACCGTAGGGAGTCGGAACGGTCGCTGCCCAGAAACGTACTCCAGTTTAGGGTAAGCCGGGATGACGGACGGCACTGAACCTGGGTACCGAACGACGGCCCCGAATACCCGGCCAATCGCCTTACCCGTTGCCACCCATTCAGGACCGAACCCAGCAGCGTCCACTTGCCGTCTGACGTCGTGTAGGTCAGTCGGGCTCCGGCCAGGTAATACGGTGAGTTCTCGGCGACAATGCTGCGCGTAAGCGTCCAGTTATCCTGGCCAATCGCACTTTCGTAGCCGATATGCGAGGAAAACAGGCCTACATCCAGCCACAGATCCCGGTTACGGCTCAGTTTTACGCCGGCATAGGCTTCAAATATGTTTTTGACCAGATCCTGCTCCGACGCATAATTATATTGCGGATAGGTGCCTACCTGAAGGGCCAGATTGGCCCGCACATACTCACCGGTATACGCACCTCTGAGGAAAGCCAGATTCAGGTTCACCTCCCGATTCCGCGTGAAATTATACAGAAAGCCCGGCCGCTCCTGAACCGTTCCCGGCACCGTGAAATCGTAGGCATAATACGCTTCGACATAGCCGCTAAAGGTCACCTGATTACCCGCTGCCGGCTGTTGCGATAATAAAGCGGTTGGAGCCGTACCCCTGGTGGTATCGGTAGCCTGCCCAAATGCAGACAGGGCCGACAGGACGATCAGTACACCGGTCTTTATATAGTTTACCATGATACAGATCACGGGATCGGTAGTTAGGTTTGTAAAATTAGCTTAGCCAGCATAATCCAGACGCTTCAGGTTTACGTTCTCCACCGGGCGAATCACCAGTGGCACCTTCTCTACCTTCACCGAACTGCTGTCGAGACCAAACCAGCGATCTTCCGACGTAGTGAACCCTTTGATGAAGAAGTAGAGGTTCATGATGATCCGCTCCTTCAACGGCAGGTCATTCTCGAAAGACAGGAACTTCTCCAGCACCACGAACCGGAAGTCGCCAATCACGTTCTGGCGGTGGAGCGATTCGTAACGGCTGGTAATATCCACCTCTTTGTTCTTTACCATATCTTCAATTACCTTCCGAAAGAACAGGTTGATCCGCTGTTCGACCCGGAAGCCCAGCCGAAAGGTCACTTTATAGCAGTCGTCGGGTGCAATAGTGTTCACCTTGTATTCCATCGTATACGGATCATCGGTCGTATCGACATGGACGAACCAGTAAATATCCGCCCGTTTCGGCCGCTTCTGAAAGATGGAGTAGATGGTCTTGGATTCAATCTCGGCCTGCCGGGCGGCATTACTCATGAACACCAGGTGGGTGGCGTACTTGGGAATGCTGATGTCGCGGCTGAGCTCTTTGATGGCCTGAATATACTGATCGATCCGGACATATTCCGTCAGCCGTAGCTTGATGTAAAACGCCTGAAGCCAGATGTACATCACCGAAGCAATAGCCGCGCCGATGACAAGCGATACCCAACCGCCGTGCGGGAATTTGCTCAGGTTGGCTATCAGAAAAGACCCTTCGATACCCAGGTACACGATCAGGAACAGCAAAACAGCCCACGCACTGAATTTTTTGACGTACAGGTAATACGCCATGAGCAGCGTCGTCATCAGCATCGTCAGCGTAATGGCCAGGCCGTAAGCGGCTTCCATATTCGACGACTCCCGGAAGTACAGCACAATGCCGACACAGCCGGCCCAAAGCAGCATGTTGACACTGGGCACAAATAACTGGCCTTTTTTGACGGTCGGGTAACGCAGCCGCACCTTCGGCCAGAAGTTAAGCCGGATGGCTTCGCTGATCAGCGTGAACGAGCCGCTGATTAGCGCCTGACTGGCAATGACCGTAGCCGCCGTAGCCACCGCCACGCCGAAAATAACAAACCATTCGGGCATAATGGCATAAAATGGCCGCCGGTCGCCTAAAGACTCCCCGGCAATGGTGGTCAGCCAGGCCCCCTGACCAAAATAGTTCAGCAGCAGACAGGTCTTGACAAACACCCAGCTTACGCGGATGTTGCCCCGGCCGCAGTGCCCCAGGTCAGAATACAGAGCCTCGGCTCCGGTGGTACACAGGAATACCGAACCCAGCAACCAGAACCCACCCGGATACTCCGACAGCAGCCACCAGGCATAGTAGGGATTGATAGCCGCCAGCACCGACGGTGCTACCACGATCTGCGAAATTCCCAGCGTAGCCAGCATCGTAAACCAGACCAGCATGATCGGGCCAAAGGTGGTACCCACCACACTCGTCCCGAAGGCCTGAACCAGGAACAGAATCGTCAGAATGGCGATAACGATGGGAACCGTAGGAATATCCGGGTAAAGAATCCGCAGCCCCTCAATAGCCGACGAAACCGATATGGGCGGGGTGATAATACCGTCGGCCAGCAGGGCGCTGCCCCCGATAATAGCCGGCACCGTCAGCCACCGGGCATGACGCCGTACCAGGGCAAATAAAGCGAAAATCCCACCTTCACCCCGGTTGTCGGCCCGCAGGATCAGGATGACATACTTTACGGTGGTTTGTAACGTGAGCGTCCAGAAAATACAGGAAAGGGCTCCTCGCACCGCATCCTGCTGGATTACCTGCGTAGGACCCAGAATGGCCGTCAGCACATACAACGGAGAGGTACCAATATCGCCAAAGATAATACCCATGGCTACCAGTAAGCCTCCCGCCGTGACGCGGTCCATCTGCTGTTTGTCTTGCATGTTGAATTCAGGTTGTATTGATTTCGTTTCTGGTGAGATGATTGGCATCAGGCTACCGGCAGGCGGAAATAAAAAGCGGCCCCATCGCTTATGTCCGGCAGTATGCCAATCTCTCCGTGCATGGAGGTGATAAATTCTCTGGAAATTGATAAGCCCAGCCCGGTGCCGCTCACAGGGCTGCTTTTGTCGGCATGGAGGTTGACCGCCCCCCGGAAATAGGGGTCGAAGAGCCGGTCGCGGTCTTCGGGGCGAATACCGGTACCGTAATCACGGACACAAAACTCAACCGTATTATTAGTTTGTCGGGCGCTTATCCTGATCGGGCTGTTGTCCAGGCTATGCCGCACGGCATTGGACAGAAAGTTGATCAGCACCCACGATGCCTTATCAGGGTCGGCTTTGACCAGGGGCAGACCTGCCGGGATATGGACCTCAAGGTGAATGTTCTTTTGCTCGGCCGGGACCCGTACGGCGCTGGTAGCTACCTCAATGATGTCGATAGCCGAGACGTTTTCCAGCCGCAATTCGATCTGCCCCGACTCCACCTGCGCCATATTGAGTAACTCACCGGTAATGTGGAGCAGCCGGTCGGCATCGTCGCGGAGCAGGTCCACCAACTGCGTCTGTTCTTCATTAAGGGGGCCGATGCGGTCATCCTCCAGCAGCTTCAGGCTCAGCTTGATGCCGGATATCGGTGTTTTCAGTTCGTGCGAAACGGTAGCGATGAAATTGGTTCGGGCCTGATCGCGCTCCTGGTAGGGGGTGACATTCGCCAGAACAATAACGTAACCGGCCGGGATAGGCTTCTCTTCGCCGGTGCAGGTAACCGTAACCTGGTGGGTCTGTTTTCTGAAATAGCTTTCTTTCCCCTGATCAGGAATCTTCAGCAGCCGGCTTTCTCCGGTAGCGGGGGTGTTGTTCATCAGATCCTGAATCAACGTCCGGGCGACATCATTCACCGAAGCCACATCCGGGGCATACGTCCCGACCAGATCAGTTTCGGTCATGCTCAGCAACCGGCAGGCTACCGGATTGGCGAACAGCACCCGCTTATGCTCATCGAGTCCGATGATGCCATCGGGCATAAGCTGAATTAAGGTATCAATGCGCTTTTTTTCGAACAGTAGCTGGGCAAGGCTGGAGTGTTCATATTCATCCAGTTTCTGCGCCATTGAGTTAAATGATCGGGCCAATTCACCAAACTCGTCATCCGAGTGAAAATGAAGTCGTTCTTCAAAGTTGCGACTGGCGATCTGTTTGATACTCTGGGTCAGCTCCCGTAGGGGATTCGCGATATAGCCGGGAAAGTAGAGGATAAACGACAGCACCAGCCCAAAACACAGCGTCCCCACCGCTGCCAGCCACAGCAGAGCCTCCCGGGCGGTTTGCCGGGCGGTATTGTTCTTGCGAAACATGGCCTGCCGGTTAATATCGTCCAGCTGCAGCACGGTGCCTCGAATGCGCGACCGGGTAAGTGAATCCACAGCTCCGGTCTTTAAACGGTCGAAGTCGCGGCTGAGGGCCTCGATCAACTCCTGCTCCCCTTCCTCAGTGATGTTTTGTTCCTGCTTCTGAAGGCTTTGTTCAAAGGTTTTCAGCGCATCCGGATCGGTACCCAACGCCGACAGGGCCTTCTGCATGGTACTGGTGTATTGCAGGGAGAGGTAGTTATTTTCCAGAATGGCCTGTGAGTCGCCGGCGAGCTGATTAAGGTAGAAAGCGCCCAACCCCGTCAGCAACAGGATGATGGAGAACAGAAAGATCAACCCCAGAAACAATTTGGTTTTAATGGTCATAGCAACAGCAGGCAGCCGGAATAAATCTGTAACGGCTGCCGGCAAATTTGTCCGGTCCACCCACACGAATCCAAATCCATACGCCAATAACTATTCCAAACAGGGTACTGCCGGTCAACTTCTGTACAACCTGCTTTTTATCAGCCGCTTATTGCTGCCGCTTTTTGCACACAAAAAAGCCAACCCTACCAAAATGGCAAGGTTGGCTTTTCAATTTGAAAGACTTATTGCCCGTCTGGGTTTACAACTCGCCAAGTTTGCGGTAAAGGGTTGTCAGACCGATGCCCAGCAGTCGGGCGGCTTCGGTTTTATTACCGCCGGTTTGGCGCATCACCCGCTGGATATGGAGTTGCTCCACGGTAGCCAGGTCCAGCGCCGATTCGGTACCGACAGTCCGATCCTGCTGCATATCATACGGCAGATGCTCGACCAGCAATTCGGGTCCCTCCGCCAGAATAACCGCCCGTTCGATGACGTTCCTGAGTTCGCGGGTGTTGCCCTTCCAGGGTTGCTGCTTCAGTTTGGTCAGGAAAGCCGGACTTAGCCGAATTTCCCGTTTACCGATTTTTGTGGCATCGCGCCGGGCAAACTGTTCGGCTAGGGCCGGAATATCCTCCGGCCGCTCGCGCAGGGCCGGTAGCGTAATGGTGAACACCGACAAACGGTAGTAGAGGTCTAACCGGAAGGTGCCGGCCTGCGTCTGCTGTTCCAGTTTGCGGTTGGTCGCGGCAATGACGCGGACATCCACCCGCGTTGGTTTGGTATCGCCGACGCGGAGAAACTCGTGGGTCTCCAGCACCCGCAGCAGCTTGGCCTGCAAATCCAGTGGCATTTCCCCAATTTCGTCCAGAAAGATGGTGCCTTTATGCGCTTCGGCAAAAAGTCCCTTTTGATCACGGCTGGCCCCGGTGAAAGCACCCGCCCGGTGACCAAACAGTTCGCTCTCCAGAATTTCCTTACTGAGTGCTCCGCAATTGATGGCGACAAACGGCCCTAATCTACGGGGACTGGCCCCGTGAATGGCCTGGGCAAACACTTCTTTGCCGGTACCAGTCTCGCCCATCAGCAGCACAGTGGTATCGGTTACGGCCACTTTACGCGCCAGCCGCATTGCCTGCTGAATAGCCTCCGATTCGCCAATGATGTTTTTGAAGCTGTACCGACGGCTTACCTGGTCCTCCAGGTGCTGAATCCGGAACTGCAACTGCGCCTTCTCAATGGCCCGGCTCACCAACGGAATGATTTTATCATTATCGTCGCCTTTGGTAATGTAGTTAAAGGCTCCGTTCTTAATGGCAGCTACCCCGTCGGCAATCGTGCCAAAGGCAGTCAGCACGATCACCTCTACGGCCGGATACTTTTCTTTGATGTACCCGGTCAGGTCAATGCCGTTCTTATCAGGCAGTTTCACATCGCTGATCACCAGGTGCACCTCTTCGCTCTCCAGCAGGCTGAGACCACTGCGGGCATCAGCCGCTTCCAGCACCTTATACTCCTCCAGGCTTAACATCCGGGCCAGCAGTTTCCGCAGCCGGTCTTCGTCATCGATCAGTAGTATGGTAGCCGCCACAGGTAAATAGCCTTTAATTCCCGGCAAAGATATAAAGTCTGCCACACTGCCGCCGTTCTTTGCTACTGCTCGTCCCCCGGCCCGCCGGAGCGGATTGTATCGCGTTACAAACGCGAACCTCACCCGTCTCGCGATGCAATCGCGGACGAGCGAAACGAGTCAGAGTAGCAACACATACTATTCCAGCCGCACGCTACTGATGGCTACGCCGTGTTTACCGTCCCGTTCACTTTGCGGCAGACCGGGGCCAATGGAAAATTGCAGACTTTCGATGGCACTCAGATCCAGACTGCCTGATGCGGGTTTGTCAAAATAGTACGGCAAAAACGATGGATAAGGCCGTGGCAGACTAACTACCTTTACCGGCTTCAGATCCTTCAGCGGCAACGTGTAGTCGCCGGTCTTTGGCTCCAGCGTCAGCAAGCCGCCATAGGCAGAGCCCTCTTTGGTCACCAGCGCCACCTGTAGTTTTTCGGGTTTGTCCAACAGCGAACGCCCCTGAATTACCAGCCTCTGCATAGAGGCAAGATCCTGCCGGCGACCGTCGACTTTGGGCGCGAAATTATACCGGAACGAGTAGTCATAAGTCCTTGCTCCGTCGCGGTTCTCCGGGTCCGGCACAACTAGTTTCTCAACGGGTAATCGTACCTCGGCCTTTCCGGGTCCTTCGGTCGGCATGAGGCCGGAACCGGGTGTCCAGGGTCGGACCAGTTCGTCGGTATCCGTGGCCGCTTCGAACAGGTAAACGGGAGCCGTTCGGGGTACGACGCGCATGGAATAAGCTTGTGGATCGTAGAAATCCCAGTCCGACGGGCGCGTTTCCAACCCCGAGGGGTACGTCCGATAGCCTCCATTTTCTTTCACGGTGATGTAATACCGCAGAAACCCTTCATTAACTACCCGTTCGGGGAGTGTTGCCGTATAGGTATAGCCGTTGCTTCGGTCCATCCGGATCACCTCCGGTCGGGAACGGGTTTCGGTTACCACCAGCTCGATTGCCTCGGGTTCATTGACGGTGACAACGGTAGCACTGAGGCTGACGGGCTGACCTACCGACACCTCCGGCACCGGCCTGTGCAGCACATAGGTGCGTTTTACGGTAGAGACCGGAGCGGCAAACTCCTTCAGCGTCAGATTACGCCAGCGGCTGTTACCGGTTAGTTGGGTGGTTGTCCCCTTCCGAACCAGCAGGTAGGTACCCGGTGCTACGGTAAACCGTTTGCCGGTGACGGTGGCCGAAAGCGTATTGCCATCGTTAAGCGGCACTATTCGATAATCGTCGCCCAGGTCGGGCAGGTTGATGGACATGGGCCACGAGCGCCAGTTCACCACGGCCACTTCTTTTTTCAGACTATTGCGCCCGAACGGGTCACGCACCCAGATGGCATCGGGCAGCACCTCCAGCCGCCAGACGCCCGCTTCGAGCCGGTCGAGGAAGTAAGCTCCGCGTCCCTCATAAGTCACGACCGGCGAGTTGCCAAAGCCGGCGATCTGCGCCAGCCGGGCAACAGCCGGTGGTGTTGTGGTAGTGTGATTGGTATAAATGAATTTCGCATCGGTCACCATTTCGGCCAGATCCTGCTCATAGCTCACCCGAAACGCATCGAAGGAGGTATTGGCCGGATAAGGTCCGTAGTCTTTGTACAGCGGCACCCGGTGAAATACCTCGGATGCAATCATCAGACTCAGGGCTTTCTGCGGAGCATACACCAGGTTCATGTAATGGGTATCGTATTCGGTATTGGCATAAGCCATGTAGGTAGGGTCATACGAAAAATGTGTAGCCACCTGCAACCCGGCCTCCCGAAACTCCCGCGCCATGGCCGGATAAATGTACGAGCGGCCCACATCAGCCGCATCGAACTCGTACACGATTTTGGCCATCTTTTTGAACTTCGGATTATTGGCAAACGGTATCGTGTATTCGTCGACGTTCGCCAGCAGATTCCCCCGCAACTCGTGACGAGCACCCAGGCCGGTAGGGTACCACTGGAACGTGCCACCCTGAATGTTGGCGTTGAAATACGCATCGGCGAGGTGGATGCTGTGGCTGATGTTGTAAAAGATCGGCTTGCAGGTGCCGCTTCGGCGCATAGCAGCCACCATGCGGTTGATAAAACCGGTCACCTGTTGCGGAGCCTCGTTGTGGTGTGGTTCATTGCTAATCTCAAACGCGATGATGTCCGGATCATCCTTATAGGCGATGCCGGTGTACGTATTGACATGGTTCAGAAACTGATACAGGTAGGTTTCCTGCGCTTTAATAGCGTCGGGATTGGTCAGGCTCGGTCCTTTGCCGTATTTGCGGGAGAAGCCGGGCGTTTTTTCGTCGGGTTCGGGCCAGCCGTTACCCCAGTAGGCAATGGGCGTGATGATGAACTTCATGCCCCGCTCCTTCATCTTCTTCAGCGTATAATCAAACAGCCGGAGGTGTTCGTTGCTGAGCAGGTTTCCCAGGCTGTCGCTGATTTCGGTATCCCAGACATGCACCCGGTAGGCATCAAACCCCAGCCGGGCGAAATGGTAGACATCGTGGTCAATCGCCTGCTCGTGCGGAATACCGAGCTGCTTTGCCACCCGATAGGCATGGGCAAAAGGAACGGTGTAGTTGATACCAAAGCCTTTTACCTCGGCTTTGGTATGGCCCCAGCGCATGACGCCATTATTATCTACGTAAACGTCGGCAGATTTCTGGGACTGAGCAATGGTGGTGAAAAGGAGTAATAAGCCGGCCAGATAGCCGGTAACTCGTTGGCGAAAAGTAAACGTCATTGACAAAAATATGCGTCTATGGTCAATAATCAAGGGAAGCTGTACGCCTGCCCGTCTCGCGATACAATCGCGGACGAGCAGTGCAGCGGTAGCAAAAAAGTAAAGCCAGACAACCTAAGTCGTCTGGCTTCTTGTGATCGTTTAATAACGCGGCTAATTCCTAAAAACTATCAGATACCTTTCACAGTATCCCCGGTTATCAACGATTTACAGATATATAACTCGCCCCGGCGACAGATTGTTTAGCTGGGTTTGAAATTTTCTTCAAACCCAGCCGAGCCGAACGTCTACGATGCTACCCGATGCCGCAGCCTTCTTCCCCGACTGACCCGATTGTCGGTGTCAGAGTCACGGCTTAAGAAAGCGGCCGCTACGGCAACAACGGCTACGCCAATGGCTACTTTAGTGACCAACCGGTAAGGCTTGTGCTCCCACTCGGCTTTCCAGCCTTTTTCGGCAAAGATGTTGGGTACCTTCGCGTTTGAGAAGTCATCAATAATGCCTTCGACAACATTTATCTTGTCGGCCAGCACCAAAGGCAGCCAATGGGCATAATCCGATTCGCTGTATTTGAACGCGTACCGGCGAATCATTCCGCTCAGCCCCGACGGCGGTGTCGAGGTTCCGAAGACTGCGGGCGTATTGTTTCGTTCAATGGAATGGAGCACTTCTACGTTGACTGGCTGCTGGGACGGACGCTCCCAGGTATAGCCATCCTGCTCTTCGTCGGTTCGTTTTTTGATAGGATAGGTCGGATCATTCTTTGGATCTGCATCAATACCCCACCCTTTGATATGCGAAAATTTTTGGGCCAGTTCTTCTTTTCTTCTGACCAGCACATCATTTTTGTCATCAAATTTATTTTCAATTTCTTCCATGGCTCTGCTTAATTTTAGTTGGCTGATGGCGGAATAAGTACAGGTTTGATGCAGTTATCCAGCTTTTCGGAGAAAATGTGGTAGGCATCGGCTATTTCCTCCAGCGGCACGCGGTGCGTAATCATCTGCTTGGGGTCCAGCACACCATTCTTAATGTGCTCAATAAGCCTTGGCAGCAGCCGCTTCACGGCAGCCTGATTGGCCCGGATGGTAATGCCTTTGTTGACGACATTGCCGATGGGTACCAGACTGTCCGTAGGACCATATACGCCCACAATGGAGACAACGCCCCCCTTCTTGACCGAGTTGATGGCCCAGTGTAAGGCAGTAGTTGAACCACCCTGCAACAGCATTTTCCGGCCGGTCAGGGTATTCATGGCATTACCGGCGGCTTCGGCCCCTACCGCATCAATACAAACGTCGGCCCCCAGCGAGTCGGTCGTCTTCTTGATGAAGACAACGGGGTCTTCCAGTTCTTTGAAGTTATACACCTCACAATGCGCAAAATTCTTGACGAACTCAAGCCGGTAATCGACATGATCGATCACAATGACCCGGCCCGCACCAAACAGCCACGCACATTTGGCCGCCATAATCCCTACCGGTCCGGCACCAAACACCACTACCGTATCACCCGGCTGAATACCACCCATTTCGGCCGCCTGGTAGCCGGTCGGTACCACGTCGGTCAGCAACACCGCATCGTCATGGTCCATCCAGTCTGGCACCACGGTTGGCCCGAAATTGGCGTACGGAACGCGGACGTATTCGGCCTGGCCGCCCTCGTAGCCACCGGCAGTGTGTGAATACCCGAAAATGCCGCCTACGGCTGTAGCCTGAGCGTTTGACTCGTGGCAATTTCCGTACAACTCCTGCTTGCAGAACGCACACCGCCCACAGGCAATATTGAACGGCACGATCACGGTGTCACCCACTTTCACGTTGGTTACCTCTGACCCAATCTCTTCGATCACCCCGATAAATTCATGCCCGAACGTCATTCCCACGCGGGTATCGGGCACATTGCCATTATATAAATGCAAATCAGAGCCACAAATACAGGTGCGGGTAACCCGAACAATAGCATCCTCGGGATGGAGGATTTCGGGCATGGGTTTGTGGTCGATACGGACCCGTTGCGGTCCCCGGAAATTCATTGCCAGCATACGAATAGTCCTTTGGTTTTAGTTGAGCAGATAAAAAAACAGCCGGTCTGGCGGGCGTTCTCCCCTTATGATGATAAGAAGGATATAGCGGCCATGCGGCTGTTTACGTAACTAAACTTAACCTATAAGGTTAATATTCTATAAGAATATCTATTCTACGAAGCAGCAAGTGTTCCAGTCTCCAGGTAGCTTTTGACATTTAGCACATCCTCCTTCACTATATCGCGGAACATCGGGTTCAGCAGCCGCGAGATTTCCTTACCGGGTACGCCCAGTGGGGCTTTATAGGTAATGATTACATGCAGTTGCGTACCATCCGGGTGATAGAGCAGTTCCACTTTGCCGGCGTTTTCGATGGCCGCGCCGGGCAGGGAGCGCCAGCCCAGCAACCGGCCCCGTTCTTCCTTAACGATCTCTGCTTTCCAGGTTAGACTTCCTATACCACCCGGTCCGGTTGCTTTCCACTCCGACGTTTTGGCATCCAGTTCCCTGACATACTCAATATGGCTCATAAACAGGGGAAGGTTCTCCAGTTTACGCCAGAAATCGTATACTTCCATTGGGCTGCGGTTAACGACCAGATCAACATGGATGTTGATGTTGTCGCTCACTTCCAACGCCTGGCGTTTCTCAATGGCACTGTGCAGCGGGCAATACCCGGTTACCCCGCGGAACAGCAGGTAACCACCAATCATCGCTTCGGGTATACTGGCTTCACGTTTTGCAAACGCATCGAGCAGCAGCCAGGAGCCACCAACGGCTGAGAAAATACGTTCTTTCGGACCAACGTTCATGCGCTGGTTTCGCAGGATTGGGCTATAGGCATCTTTCATAACATGGCAATTTTCTCATGGAGTAGATATAACTGTTCGGACTTCCATCTGTTTTGAACAGCTGGGCGAGGCTCCGCAAAAAGTAATATACTTAGTGTTAACGAACCACCATCGTGTCCATGAACCGAGCGATTTCGTCAGGGTTCACACCGGGCTTGAAAACGAGGTATTCGTGCAGGCTGTCGCGGTCTGCCCGCCATTCGTTGCTACCGTCGGCATTGATGTGGCAGTAACCGGTTTTTATGGTATCAAAATACGCCTTGGCCTGCTCAATCAGCAAAAAAACGGCAACCTGGTCCCAACTGGGCCGGCCCGCGAACCCGTTGTACAGGGCATAAGCCCGGTAAACGGGGCTTTGAGACGGCAGCTTGCTTTTCAGATACGGGCCACCGGTGGTTATCTGTTTGCCTATTTCCCACCCGCAGAAAATGACCGGCTTATCCCAGGTTTGCAGGCAATACTGTGTGGAGGCCGGATCAGGCCGATAAAAGTTGGCTTCTTTGCCGGAGGGAAACTGGCCGCCCATGCAGTACCAGTTAGCCAGTTTTTTACGGGCCAGTTCCAGACCTGTCAGTGTCGAGTATTGATCGGCACCGGATTGCAGTAGCTGTTGCCAACTGCTGAGGTGGCCGACAGTCACCACAATGACACTGGCATCCGGGCTACTACTGAGCAATTTCCGATATAATGCAACAGCATCTTCAGCCTCTTCGTGGCTCTTCAGCCGGTGCGGAAACTCCTGACTAATTTCTTTGGTGTATTTATAGTGGGCCTGATGGCTTATTTCTTTCTGATTCCTGAGGAAGCTCACCGGTAGGTCCGGCCGGCCGTAATAAGTATTAATAGCAGCTGTACAGGTAGGCGCATACGGGTCGTCACTGGTGACAATCACGCCCAGGAAGTCAATCTTTTTCTGGTCGGCTAACACATGGAGCATCGCCAGCGCTTCGACATCATCGACATCCGAGTCAATGTCAGTATCTAGGATGACCCGGTACTGCGCCCAGGTATATTGACCCAATAACAGGAAACACAGAAATAATAGAAGCTTCATCATCATTTATTTAATAAACACAAATTATATACAAACAAAATAGACTTATCACTTTGAATACGTTTACTTATTCAATATAATTGTTAACAAATATCAATTTCTAGAAACATATTGATTTGACACATTTATCTCTGCTTCTAACCGGGTTTTGATTAGCCAGATATGTAACTAGAAGTCAACATCTAATCCCATGAATTCTCTCTTCTTCAGATCAACACCCATAGTCCGCTGCGGAGTAATACCCTATAAAGAAAGCTGGCGACAAGTATACGGGATCCTTTTCTTTATCTCAACTACGAATACGCTGGTGGCTCAGCCCGACAGTATCAATACCGCCAGTCGTGCATTTTCACATTATGTAGAAATAGGAGCAATTACATCAACTACCCCCACGCGAACACCTTTCTGGCTGCGAGCTAACCAATACGGCATCGTTCCGGTCAACAGTTCAGCCGGCATGATACGGGCTGGCAGCACCGGCCAATGGACCCGGCTTAACAGTCGTGTCAAGCCAGTCGTGCAATATGGGGTTGAGGTAGTTGGCCTACAGACCCAAAAGTCAAAAGCGCTACTACCGGAGGCATTCGTTAGCGCTGGACTGGGTAAATTCTATTTATACGCCGGACGGAAACGCGAAGTCATCGGCCTTGGTGATTCTACATTATCGTCAGGTTTTGTTACCTGGTCACAGAATGCGCTGCCTATACCTAAAATTCAGTTTGGTACCAACGGCTTTGTAACCGTCCCGTTCACCAGGGGGGTACTCGCGATTAATGCGCTTTATGCCCATGGTTGGTTCCCGAGTACCGACTCCATGAAACGCGCGTATCTTCACCAGAAGGCCCTATATGGACGTATCGGCAAGCCGAACTGGCCGGTTCGGTTTTACGGTGGTCTGGTACACCATGTGCAGTGGGGTGGCTACTCGCATTTTTTAGGCGAAAAGCATTCCCGTAACGGTCAACTGCCTTCCTCCCTGAAAGACTATCCCTTCATTGTCCTCGCCAAACAGCCCGGTCAGCTTGAGACGGACAGTTATTCGAAGCACGATGGTATCAACCGGTTTGGCAACCACATCGGCTCCATCGACATTGGGGCGGAGACCTCCCTGAAGCAATGGCTCATGCTGACCTATTATCAGCATCCGTTCGAAGACAAATCTGGTCTGGCTTTGTATAACCTGCCGGATGGCCTGTATGGTCTTTCACTAAAACGCCGGCAGTCTGCCCGAACGGCTGCGTTCACCTTAAGCCATATTCTGGTTGAGTACCTGACCACCCTCAGCCAGAGCGGGAGTACGGTAGACCTTCCGGATACTCATTACGAGGGCGTAGATGACTATTTCAACAATTTCCAGTACCTGGATGGCTGGACAAGTGGCCAGCGCGTGCTGGGTACACCCTTCATCTGCCGCCGGCCGGATGTGCAGGTCCAATGGCAGCCGTCGCAGGGTCGGGTATTCACCATCGCCAACAACCGGGTCCAGATGCTGCATGTAGGCCTTTCTGGTTCCCTGCGCTCGCAGGCCGAAGTGCAACTGCTCCTGTCAGTAAGCCGGAATTATGGATTGTTCCGAACGCCCTTCTCGAAAGCCGTCAACCAGGTTTCGGGTGTTGCCAGGGTATCTATTCCCGTTCCGTGGCTTGCCGGTTCCGATCTGGGAGCCGCTCTGGCTATTGACCAGGGGAGTCTCCTTACCCCTACCCTTGGCGGCTGGCTTAGCTTACGTAAAACCTGGAGCCGGAGGTAAGCAATTAGACCACCGAAAAATAAAGACCACTGTAAACTAATCATAAAATGGGAAAACGATTTAACGTTCTGGATGGCTTCAGAGGAGCCTTTGCGCTGATTGTCGCGCTGTATCACTTTAAACCCGGACCGGGCGTAGTAGGCAAAACTTTACTGATTGCGAATGGATGGTTTTTTGTTGATTTCTTTTTTGTCCTGAGCGGCTTTGTGATTTTTTACAATTACAATAAAATGAGCCGGTCGGAGGAACAGCTATCCTTTTTGTATAAGCGTTTTTTACGACTATACCCCCTGCATTTTGGTATTTTGCTGGCCTTCCTTGTCTTCGAAATTTTAAAATATTTCCTGTATAGTTCAGGACACTTTAGCAATCCACCGTTTCAGGACGAAAATTTTGTTTCGTTCCTGGCCAACATATTCCTGGTTCAGTCGTATGGTTTGTCAATACCTGCTCTGGAGCACCTGTCCTGGAACACACCGAGCTGGTCGATCAGCGCCGAGTTCTTCAGTTATATTGTGTTTTGCTTCACCATTCCGATCATTAGCCGTTTGAAAGTCTCGGGCCAGTTACTCACCTTTCTGGTGTTCTCGTTAGCCTCGCTGGTGTTCCTCATCGTCGCGAACGACGGCAGTACCAGTTTAAAGATAGGGGCTCATTTTGGTATCTTCCGTTGCTCGTACAGCTTTTTCCTGGGTTGTATGGCCTGCATCATCTTCAACGAAGTGTCCTGGTACCAGCCATCAAGACCAACCCGGAACATGGTTATCTTATTCACGATTGCCGAAATCGGTGTTCTGTGCTTATCCCTATTAATGGTCTGCTATTTACCCTGGGACTACAGTTATCTGGCTCCGGTGGCTTTCTTCCTCTGCATCTTTGTATTTTCGTTTGAACTAGGCTGGTTATCGGGCATCCTCAACAACCGCTTTACCCAGAAACTGGGCACCTTATCTTATTCCATTTACATGGTCAATGCCCTGATAACCGTCTTTTTTGAGATTCTGCTGCTGCGCGTATTGAAAATCAAATCGCCGTTGCTGTACGACCTGATGATTATTCCGTACCTGACAGTGATCTATCTGGTTTCGCTCGTTACGTACCAATATCTGGAGGTGAAAGGGAAAGTTGTTTTGCAGAACTGGGTGGACAAGACCAAAAAAATATTGGCCACTTCAACAGCGGCCAATAACAGGTAATCTTCCAGGATATATCTTAAACTTTTGCGAACTCCCGGTGGTAGGCAGCTTTGTAAAGCTCCTCCTCCGGGAGACTTCTAAAGTAGTCATAGGTAATTCTAAGGCCTTCGGCCCGCGACATCCTAGGCTCCCAATCCAGTAACGCTTTGGCCCGGCTGATGTCGGGCTGCCGCTGTTTGGGATCATCCTGCGGCAGGGGCTTGTAAATTACCTGCTGCGTGGTACCCGTCAGCTTAATGATCTCCTCCGCAAACTCCCGGATGGTAATCTCCGATGGATTACCGATGTTGACCGGGTAGGGGTAATCGCTCAGCAGCAGCCGGTAGATGCCTTCGACCAGGTCATCGACGTAGCAGAACGAGCGGGTCTGACTACCATCACCGAATATAGTGAGGTCTTCACCCCGTAAGGCCTGTCCAATAAAGGCCGGTAAGACCCGTCCGTCGTTCAGCCGCATGCGTGGACCATAGGTGTTGAAGATACGCACAATGCGCGTCTCCAGGCCGTGGTAGGTATGGTAGGCCATCGTCATAGCCTCCTGGAAGCGTTTGGCTTCGTCGTACACCCCCCGTGGACCGACCGGGTTGACATTACCCCAATAGTCCTCGTTCTGGGGGTGAACATTCGGGTCGCCGTACACTTCGGAGGTGGAGGCAATAAGTACCCGTGCGCCCTTGACGCGGGCTAAACCCAGGCAGTTGTGAATACCCAGTGACCCTACCTTCAGAGTTTGAATGGGTATTTTCAGGTAGTCGATGGGGCTGGCCGGTGAGGCAAAGTGCAGGATGTAGTGCAGCTCGCCCGGTACGTGGATGAACCTGGAAACATCGTGGTGGAAGAACTCAAAGTTGGGCAGGTGGAACAGGTGTTCGATGTTGCGAATGTCCCCGGTAATTAGGTTATCCATGGCAATCACATGGTATCCTTCTTTGATAAAGCGGTCGCAGAGGTGCGAGCCTAGAAAGCCGGCTCCGCCGGTGATTAAGATTCGTTTCACGGTGGTTGAGATAACTGATTAATTTATAGAATGTCTTCTGGAGAGTGCGATATGGTACAGTACAACAACGGGCTCCACCATATAGCGAAACCACATCCGGCGAGGCTCAGCAATTAAACGGAAAAGCCACTCAAAGCCTCGCTTTGCGGCCCACCGGGGGGGCGTAATCACTTTCCCGGCGATGTAATCAATAGTAGCGCCAACACACCAGATCACTTGGCAATTGACCAGCGATTTGTTGCGGAGTATCCAGCTTTCCTGACGCGGCATGCCCAGCCCCAACAGAATAATGTGCGGTTTAACCTGCTCCGCCATAGCCAGGTATTCCTCGTCCGAGCGAAAGCCATCGCTCCCGACTAATTCCACGCCGGGAACCAGCGCTTTTATTTTCTCAATTCCGGCCCGTTGCGATTCATTAATCCCCCCAATCCAGAGCACCCGGTACTTCTGCTGCCTGCAGTGGACAAAGAAGTCGTGGTAAAAATCCAGAAACGTCATCCGATCCTTATTAGACACCGGATACCCCAGCCCTCTGGCCAACCAGGCAACCGGCATCCCATCAATGTAGTTAATGTCGGCCTGCCGGTAGAATTGAGCCATGGCTTTATCACGGACAGCCACGTAGAGGCCGTGCAGGTTCGTATACCCGATGGTTCCCACGGCCGCTTTACGTTCGACAAAGTCATCAATCCGCTCAAAAAGCGCTGCCGAACTGATAGCATCAATTGTATAATCCAGAAGCCTGATTCGGGTTGAATCAGTAGACGTTTTCTCCATAAGATTTCTGCTTTTGGCGTTTAATAGAAAATCCGGTAATAATCTTTTCGTACTTTTTCATAACTATACTGACGTCGTACTCTTTGGCTCGTTCCTGAAGCATCGTTTTGGGCAGAGGATTGTCCAGCGCATACTTGATAGCATCTGCAAGGGCCGGTACGTTGCTGACCGGCACTAGATAGCCGTATTTGCCGTCGGCTAAAATTTCGGCCGGGCCGCTTTTGCAATCTGTCGAAACGATCGTTGTACCTGCCGCCAGGGCCTCGACCAGAATATTACCGAACCCTTCCCATTTGGAGGACAGCACAAACGCATCCGCTTTGTTGATCCACGCCGTTGGTTTGCCCTGAAATCCAACCATCCGCACGAAATTGGCCAGTTTGTAGCCGTCAATTTTGCGCTGCAATTCATCGCGCAGCGGTCCCTCCCCGATAATCAGCAGTCGCACCGGTCTTAACTGGTTAAGCTGGTAAACCGCATCGATGAGCAGACCAAAATCTTTCTGTTCGGTCAGTCGGCCAACCCCAACAATAACGGGATACTCTTTATTAGCCAGCCAGCGATCATTCACCGGCTCGATGGCCTCGGTAAGCAGTTTGGGCGAGAAAGCCGGATTATAGATTACCGAAATCGTTGAGCGGGGAATCAGGGCCACTTTACTCAGGTCATCGGCAACTCCCTTCGACACGGCAATGATGGCATCGGCAAAGCGGTACAAAATCGGTATCAAACCAAAGCTGAGCTTATAGGCCGACAGGGGCGATTTGTTGAACTCCTCTACCGTATTGCTTCGTTCGGAAATAATAATTCGCGTGTCCACCCGTGCCAACGCCCTGGACAGAAGTGCAATGTTGTTCAGGTGGGGGACCGCCGTAAACAACACATCCGGTTTTTCTTTTTTCAGGTAAGTGGTCAGAAAGCGAATAAGCGAAAGCCGGCTGTCAGATTCCAAGCTGACAATGCGGATCCCTGCATTCAGGATGTCCTGGTAATGGCCTTCCTGCCGGCAAAGCACCACGGTTACATCATACCCATTGGCGTGCAGGTAATTGGCAACGTTGACCATCATCCGTTGCACCCCACCCTGATTGAGGTTTAAATAAAGCAGTGTGATTTTCATACAGTATATCAGCTTGCAGATTTATAAAGAGCAGGACGTTTTTTCGCCAGGCTATTGTCGATGGACATAGTCAGAAAAATAACCCAGTAAATGTTATTGTGCTTCAGCAGAAAGGTCTCCGTCAGGCTGAACAAAATGGTGAACCCAACGAGAATAATCCCCCAATAGTTGTACTCTGTTGGGTCTTGGCGAATGGAGCGGTAATTCAGTTTCCAGGCTTTGTATAGTATTACCAGAAACAGAGACAGGCCAACTAAACCGAGCTGTAACATCACATCGATAAAGCCGTTATGTGCCTGCTGCGGATTCCACTCGGTCCGTAACCATAAACTGTTTTCCAGAACTTCGGGCATCCAGAAAGCACTATAGCCATAGCCGAGCAGCGGAGCCTTACCGATGTACTCAAAAGCCAATAGCCATAACGGTATTCTGCCGGTGAATGACGTGTCTCTGCCGATAGCCGAGAAAAGCAATTCTATGTAGTAAAAACTGATGGGAAGCAGGACCAC
Source organism: Nibrella saemangeumensis (assembly GCF_039541915.1). Lineage (NCBI taxonomy): Bacteria > Pseudomonadati > Bacteroidota > Cytophagia > Cytophagales > Spirosomataceae > Nibrella > Nibrella saemangeumensis. The sequence goes on along the minus strand of NZ_BAABHD010000032.1, from coordinate 246,461 downwards.
GATAACTGCAAACGAAAGAATAGTAATAGCCAGTCTTTTCTGGTCAAATTTTGCCGTTGTCCAGCGCAATAGCCGATACAAACAGTATAAGATAAACAGAATAACCAGAGACGTGGCCGAGTCGGACTGAACCACTAAAAGTACCATTCCGAGTAGCACAACATACGGTAACCATTTACGGGTGCGGATACTTCGTATATAAAAGTAAGTTGATACACAGCTGATGCTGCTGATACGGCCTAAGCCATTTTTATGAAAATAAACGCCACGCCAGGAACCCTCGTGTACCCCTTGGGCAATGCCATACGCCGGCATAAATAGTATGGAGAGCAAAGACGAGACAAGGATTAGTATGGCCAGGTGGTAAAACATGACCAGCAACTGACCTTTGTTAAAGCGCAGTGCCAGATAAAAAGAATAAATCAGGCACATCATGAATGACAAGACACGTCTGGCCGATACATCGGGCACCTGAGACCAGAACATAGAAACCGTAGTAAGTGCCGCTAGTACCAAGATTAGTTTGTTCCTCCTAAGAATACGGGTAAACCGGGGTAGAACTTTCGTGATTAATAAAACAAAGACGCCATAACTTACATACCAAAGCATCTGAACCAACCCACCCGCACTACTTTTCACATCCGGGTTTGATTCATCCGTCAGGTGAGACAGAATCGCCCCACTCAGCAAATACAATAAAATGATGTTGATACAGTACTCCAACCGACTTGCTCGTTTGCCGGGTAGGGTACTGTTTTTGGGGTTGTAATGCAAAACGTTGGAAACATTGTAAACAGCATTACCTGGTAGTGGGGCAAGACTTTGCATAACGTCAGGTTTTGATAACTAGGTTAAGACGTGGAAAAATGGCTGTAACTGTGCTTCTGAACCCTAGTAGATTATAGCGCAGTTCAAATGCCAATAAGACAATAACCGCAACGGAATTTCTCACCAATATGGAGAGAATCAGGTTGGGAACAGGCACAAACGAAAGGCCCAGGTAAACAATCGATAGTAAACCGATTAACGCGCCTAACCGGCGGTAATCAGGTTGAGGTATTTTCATGTGGGTTCTCCCAAGAAAGAAGCTCAACAGGTAGATCACCAAATACGATACGAGGGTTGCGTAAGCAGCGCCCATCAGCTGAAACTTTTCCAGCAGAACTACATTGACCAAAATGTTTATGGCAGATCCGACTAAATAGATCAGCGCCAGATTTTTAGTCTTTTCTTTAAATTGAAAGGCATTGTTATAATGGTAAACGGTTATTCCGTAGAAGATTGTCCCGATAATAATGTAAGGCATTATGTCCAGGGCAGTTTTCCGGTATGCTTCACCTAAGACGATGGTAACCAGCTCCCGTGCGTTAATGATTAGGAAGAACGCCAGAACAATGGACGTCAGCGTTAGTACATTTATATTTTGTTGTAGTCTATTCTGTAGTTCACCCGCTGCATTTTGTTCATAACTTTTAATCAGCTTCGGGTAATTTGCCAGGTTTATAATCAGAAAGGGAATCCAGATTACCTGTTTAAATAAATCATAGCTCGTGGAGTACAGAGAGGCTTTTTCAACGCTTAAATATTGCGCAATTAAGATTCGGTCGATGACATTGTTCACATAGCTGGAGGCCAACATTACCGCCAGGGGCAAGCCAAACTTCAATAGATTTAGCAAATTTTCTTTATCGGTATATGCCGTACTAGCTATTAAATAGTTACTTCTGAAGACTACTAAAGGAAGTAACATGGATAAAATATACGCTATACAGATAGCATCGGAGGTTCTAAATGTATAGACCAGTAAAATCGACAAGACAAAAAACAGGACCGCTCGAAAAGCCTCGGTTTTGGCGTATACGTTGGAGGCTAATGAGGATCGGTGTAATTCCAAGTTAATATCATACACCGAAAACACTGCCAAACACCCAAACCCGTACACGTATATTTTTGTATTCACGGCCGGATTAGTAATGAGAAAACCTACCATCATTACCAACGAAAGCAGCAAAACAGCCACGGTCAGGAACATGATGGTTTTGATAAACTGCTCGCGCCTAGCGTCGGTATAGCGGTTAAAATAGCGGAGCAGCACGACCCGAATCCATTGAAAAAGCAGGGCATTGCTGAGCATAACGCCGGCAAACAACACATTGTATTCTCCCAGTACTGCCGGCTCTAACAGGTAGCTAAAAACCGACAGACAAACAAAATTTACGCCCGACGGGAGGAACTTGGCCAGGGAATAGAATAGCGTATCTTTTTTCACTCCGGTAGCTTTTTATCTGGCTGTAATGGCGGGTAAAATCATGTTTACCCGCCATACATCGTAGTTGGGTAGCGTACGTTAAACTTCCAGCACTTTCTCTATAATGGTTTTATACTTCACCCCAATGGCGTAATAGTCAAACCCACTTTCTGATAACTGCTCGCTCTCGTAGATATTCCGGCCGTCGAAGATGACTTTGTTTTTCAGCAGCTTGGCCAGCACCTCAAAGTTTGGCGAGCGGAACTCGGGCCATTCAGTAATTAACAGCAGGGCGTCGGCGTCGAGACAGGCTTCGTAGGCATCTTTCGCGTATTTGATGGAGTTGCCGAGGTGGTGTGTGGCTTCCGGCATGGCGACCGGATCATAGGCAATGATCTCGGCGCCTTCGTTCAGCAGGGCCTCTATAATAACCAGCGAAGGAGCTTCGCGCATATCGTCTGTATTTGGCTTAAACGAGAGACCCCACATCGCAAATTTCTTGCCGGCCAGGTCACCGAAGTGGTTCTTCACTTTATTGAAAATGACTTGCTTCTGACAATAATTCACTTCTTCTACAGCCTGCAAGACGCGCATAGGATAACCGTTTTCTTCGGAGGTTTTGATGAGCGCCTTCACGTCTTTCGGAAAGCAGGACCCACCGTAGCCGATACCGGGGTAAATAAACTTCTGCCCGATGCGTGTATCCGATCCAATGCCTTTGCGTACCAGATTGACATTGGCGCCCATGATTTCGCAGAGGTTAGCAATGTCGTTCATGAAGCTGATTTTGGTAGCCAGCATGGCGTTTGCCGCGTACTTGGTCATTTCGGCCGATGGAACGTCCATAAAGATAATGGGGTGCCCGTTGAGCAGGAATGGCTTGTACAACCGGCGCATGATTTCCTCGGCCCGCTCTGATTCCACACCGACAACAATGCGGTCGGGCTTCAGGAAGTCATCAATGGCGGCTCCTTCTTTCAGAAACTCCGGATTGGAGGCCACATCGTACGGCACATACGTACTACGCTCATTCAGGGCGTTTTTGATCGCTAAATCTACTTTCCGGGCGGTTCCCACTGGTACGGTACTTTTTGTCACAACAACCAAGTAGTCTTCCATGTGACGGCCTACTTCATCGGCCACCGCCAAGACGTATTTCAGGTCGGCACTGCCATCTTCACCCGGCGGGGTACCTACGGCAATAAATATTGCCTCGCAGTCTTTCAGGCTGTCCTTCAACGAGGTAGAAAAATGCAGGCGGCCTTTCTCGACATTCCGCCGGACCATCTCCTCCAGACCCGGTTCGTAGATGGGCATAACGCCGTTTTTCAGGCCCTCAATTTTGGCGATATTGATGTCAATACAGGTCACATCAATTCCCACTTCGGCAAAACAAGTTCCGGTCACCAGGCCAACATAGCCGGTTCCAACAATAGAAATTTTCATGTTGTGATTGTTTGGTTGCTTAAAAAATATTAGATAAAACGCGTTGCTTGCACAGGAGTAAGGTATGGGTGGAAACAGAATCTCCACCCTACTCTGTCTCTCTTTACCATAAAACACTCAACTTACCTTTAGCTGTATTTCCTGATTTGGTAATCATTTATTGAGATACTTTTAAAGAGGCAAATACATTCAGGCTTCACGGTGCCTGATCGATCTTGCTATCAGGCCCTTTGGTACCACGGCTGCGGATGGAGTTCGTTGAACAGAAACTCGGCTACTTTGAAGTTGAGTTCGCCGGCAATATCCTGTGCTTCAATCTCCGGAATCTCGTACAACAACGGCCGCTCTCCAATTCGGTTCTGCTTCCGGATCATGGTTTCCTTTTTAAAAAGGTACATGCACGAATTCTCGGTGTACAGGGGCGGCAGATCCTGCGTTCGCATCAGAATGGCCGGATTGTGGTTTATGGCCCGGGCTACGGCATCCCATAACCTGGCCTGTAGCCGGGTCACCCCGATCAACGAGTCATAAGCCGGGAAATTCTTCAAGAACTGCTGAATGCCTCGCTCGACGGTTTCGGCCGACAGCAGAGGATTTGTACTGTGGGTTTGCAGAAAGAAATCTGCTCTGATCTGTTCACAGGTATTCATCAGGACATTGTTCATCAGTACGGAGCCGTCCCGAAGATGCTCGGGACGCTCCAGCACTACTACGGTGGGATACAGATTCCGGGTCTGTTCAATGATAACCGGACTATCGGTATCAATGTAGACCTGGGTAACCGAAGGGCAATCGAGCAATGTCTCAATGATATGGTGGAACAAGGGCTTGCCGGCAAATTCCCGGTAGTTTTTCCCCGGCACCCGCTCACTGTAGTGGCGCATCGGAACAATACCCGCAATTGTGTATTTGGTACAGTAATTCATGGGCAGTTACGGTTAAGGGGTAGGTATTTAAAAGGCTTTTTTATCACCCTGGACCATTTTCAGAACGGTCCACCAGCAGATTTTCATGTCCATGACTAACGATCGTTTTCGGATGTAGAAATGGTCGAACCGTACCCGGTGTTCCATATCGATCCAATCTCTAGTTTCGCCCCGGCAGCCACGTACCTGAGCCAACCCCGTAATACCGGGCTTGACGCTGTAGCGCTCACGGTAGCCAGCCATCGAATCCCAGAACTGGGCATCCAACTGGATCGGGTGAGGACGGGGTCCAACGATACTCATATCGCCCAGGACGACGTTCAGAAATTGCGGCATTTCGTCCAGATTTGTACGCCGGAGAAAGCTACCGGTAACCGTTATACGTGAGTCGTTTTTAACGGCCTGCTTAAACGTTGCGTTTCGTTCGTAGGTCATCGTCCGGAATTTGAAGCACCGGAAAATTCGTCCGTTGCGACCGGTCCGCATCTGGATAAACAGAATCGGTCCCGACGAGTTGATCCGAATAGCGATACCGATCAGCGGAATTAACCACGACAACACAAACACAATTACCAAACCGGCCATGACCAGATCGAACAGGCGTTTACTCCAGTCACTCTTTTGCGCTACTATGATTTGGTCGCTCTCTTCCGTATAGGCCGGCGGAGTACGAAATTCAGATGGTAGGCTAAGCATGGCATTTCTCGTTAGGTGGTGTTACTGTTCGTTTTCGTAATAGCCGTTGCCGTAGCTCCCGTAGCTGTAGTAATACGATTCGCCTTCGCCCACCGCATTTAGAATGACGTTCAGCCGCTGGAAGCGTTGTTCGCGGAACAGGGTATCGATCATCTTCAGCGAGTTTTTGGGCGTATGATCATGCCGGATCATAAACAGCGTAGTGTCGGCAAACGGAGCAATCAGCTGCGCGTCGGTTACCAGGCCAATCGGGGGTGAGTCGACGATGACGTAATCAAACCGGGCTCGCAGCTCCTGCAGCAATCGTTCAAGTTGAGGGCTGTTGAGCAACTCGGCAGGATTCGGCGGTATTGGGCCGCAGGTAATGATCGAATAGTTCGGAAAACCGGGGATGGGTTGCAGCACTTCGTCCAGTGTGGCCTCCTGAATCAGGTAGTTCGTGATGCCGATATGATTGGCCATTTTCAGGGCCGCATGGAGCTTAGGCTTCCGTAAATCCATTTCCAGAATGACCGTCGGACGGTCAACCAGCGCCAGACTCGCCCCAAGGTTCAGCGACAGGAATGATTTACCCTCCCCGCTGATACTCGACGTGAACAAAACAACCTGACTACCACCGGGCGAAGCGCGCAAGAATTGCAGATTGGTACGCAGCGTCCGAATTTGCTCGGCTATAACCGACCGTTTGTTCGACAACATCACTAGTTGGTCGGCGTTCCGGCTTTCCACGATCTCCCCCAGAATAGGCACCTGTGTCACACTTTCAATGTCGGACCGGCGGCCGACGCGGTCGTTCAATGCATCGCGCATGGCAATGGCCCCGACCGGCAGCATCAGCCCAACCAGACCGAACATCAGGAAAATCATCTTGCGAACTGGCCGGATGGGTTCTTCATCGGTACTAGCCGCGTCAATGGTACGACTATCGGCTACCGCCGACGCGTACGACAACGCCGTTTCTTCCCGCTTCTGCAGCAGATAGGTATACAGATTGTTCTTAATAGCCTGCTGGCGGGTGATATTCAGCAATGTCCGCTCTTTACTCGGTACGGTTTTGATCATCCCTTCCAGCCGCTGGTTGGTAACCAGGAGTTGGTGGTGCGTGCCGGTAAGCATCTTTTTCAATGTTTGCACATTTTCGCCGATGCTGGTTCTGGCGGCTCTGACCTGGCTATCGAGCGTCTGCAGCAAAGGGTTTATTTCGGAGGTGGTCCTAGCCAGGTGATCTCGTTGCAGTTCAAGGTCAGTAATCTTACTAATTAGCCCCAGCAGCACGGGATCATTTAAACCGAGGGTTGCCGGCGCTATACCCCGATCACCGGCCTTTTTGTTCAGGTACTGCTCTACATCACGCAACGCATTCAGTTGAATGGCAACTTGATTCATCTGCGCGTCGTTTTGCTGAACGGTTTGCAGAAATGTCTGTGCCTGCGTGCTAAGGTCCGTGATCCCCTGAGAGGCCTTATATTGTTCAACGTCTTTTTCGACCGTCGACAATTCACCCGAAATCAACTGAAGACGCTCTTCGATAAATTTCAGCGTATTGGCGGCTACCAGGTTTTTATCTTCGAGGGCAGCCTTGTTGTACTCGCCAATCAGGTTGTTCAGAATAGCTTCGCCTTTGGTGGGAACGGGGTCTTCCAGCGACAGCATCAATACCGTTGAGGCCTTACCGGTAGCTTCCACCTTCAGACCCTCCATGTACTTCCGGATGGTCCGCGCCCGGGGCGACATTCGAACAATCAGGTCTGAAGTCGTGTCACTAATGGCTTTACGCGACTGAATGCGCAGGGTACCATAAGGGGTATTCACGGGTTGGTTGATCGCATACGGTTTTCCGTTGATAGCCACCGTTCCGGTATCCACAAACGACACCTCCAGATCCTGTTCGTACAGCGATGCATTTGGCTTTTCGGCCGTAATCCGGATGGGTAAGGCATCGTACACTTCACGCTTCCCGAACAGCGTCGATTGGTAATACCGTGCATCGAGGCCCAGTTGATCCACCACTTTTCCCAGCAGCGTGTTCGATTTCAGGACTTCAATCTCGTTTTCGACCACTTTACTGGGCGCAAAAATTTCCAGTTCCTTCAGGATGTTCTGATCGCTCATCCCTTTCTTCTCGTCTTTTACCAGCAGGCTGGACTGGATCTTATAAACCGGTTGCTGATACAGCAGGAACACATAGGCTCCGGCCAGCGCCACGGTCAACGAAAGCGCAAACCACTTCCAGTATCGCAGATAACGCAGCAGCATCGCCTTCAGATTAGGCGTATTCTCCGCTTCCTCCATTTGGTACGGAGTGTACGTATAATGGTTGGTTGACATACTTGTTTTAGGTATAGAGGTTACAATGGCTTGATTAGTAATAGCGCAGGATTATCGAAATAAACGACAGGGCGCTTAAAACGGCAGGCACTACCTGACTCATGCGGTCTGCAGATGCCATCCGGACTTTACCCGGTTCTACGTAGACGACATCATTCGGGTGCAGGTAGTAGTAAGGCGACCGGAAGAGATCCCGCTTGGTCATATCGATATGCGCGAACTCCTTTTTGCCGTTCTCTTCCCGAATCACCAGGACATTATCCCGGCGGCCGTATATGGTCACATCGCCGGCCAGGCCAAGGGCTTCGGGCAATGTAATCTGTTCGTTGGGGATGGTCAGCAGCGTGGGGCGGGCGACCTCCCCCAACACGGATACTTTAAAATTCTGATTCCGGACATTCACGGTCGGCTCTTTCAGGTATGCTTTCAGCCGTTCCCGAATCCGGTCTTTGGCATCAGCGGTGGTCAGATTGGCTACCGATATGGTCCCGACCAAGGGCAGGTCTATGTTGCCGTTCTTGTCTACCAGGTAGCCTGTAGAATTCGGCAATGACGATTGCGGAGCCGAGGCATTCTGCGAGCGATCCATGGCTGCAAAGGATACATACGGATTGAAGTACGTAGTAGCTTCTGCATTCAGACTACTCACCTGAATGGAGAGAATATCTCCGCTCTGAATTTTCGGAGCGTACCGGCTCGTCATGGTTAATGTATCTTCCCCGGTGGGTTTGGGCTGGAAGTACACTAATTTCCTGGGCGACATACAACCAATCAGAAAATAAGCCGAGATGAGACATACTGCTAACCGGCCGAAAATGAGCGATAACTTACCTGTTGGGCAAAGAGAGGTCTGTACCATAAGTTTTGTGCTTTGGTAGGGTTAATATGAAAATTTGAACTTGTAAGCAGGTACTGATCTAACTGATCAAGGGCAGGGTTCTATTCAGGTCGATAACTGGATTAAGCCAGACCTCATAGAGCGTTTGGAGCACTAGTCGATGGAAATACATATCTGTTCAGTGGGTGCTTTATGGACTTCTTTACTAACCTTTAATATAAAATTAGATAATTTTTTGTTTACTACAAATTATTATTGGTAACAAAAGCAAAATTTTTAAAAAATCATATAATAATTAAATCCATCATTTATTTTGTACAAAAAACTAGGGAATTTTACTAAGTATATGAAGATTTACAGGCCTTTAGCAGGTAGATAGAAGCTATTTTTTATAACCATAATTGGTAATTTTTTTATTTATCAACCCTAATTATAACTATTACATAAAATTTTCACTTGTTATGTTACTTTTTTAGTTTCTATAGTCAAATAGTTAACACCGTAATTAATGACGAGTGGAGCCACTGACGAAACCTAAAAAAATAATGTACCAACTCTTACATTTATGTTACTATTCAACAACCTAAAGCCTTCTGTTATGACTGTCAGTCAAACGCTCAACCTGGTAACCCCGTTGAAAAAAGCATTGGAGGCCAGCAATCCGAACACCGCCATTGAGGTCAAGCACCGCGGCACCGATCCGAAGGAGATACTTATTGAGATTACGTCTGGCGCTGAAACGGATCTGGAAGCATTGTTTACAATACCCCAAACGGGTTACCGAATCGTAAACCTGTTTATGATGAGAACTGCTGAGGGATTGAAAGGATTCATTGCCGTTGATTTGGACTAGACAGCCTGTCTGGCGTTGCTCACCGACTGGTTACTTGCTGCCAAATCAGGCTGAATACGCGTTTATGCCCGGCTTCATTTAGCGTAGTAAGACTCGTTGTGAACAGTTCTGGATCAGGAAGGCTTTCGGGTGTTGCCATGTGGTCAAACAGGTTAATAGCCTGTTTACCATAGTATTGAAGAATCTGCTCCTTCTGAATAAGAACCTGTTCCGTTAACGCTTCGGGACCTGCCACCGGGAGCGATGTCGTAATGTAGTAATCAATATTGGCGATGGATGTCTGAGTCCGGAGTTCTTCCAGGTTGTTGACAATAGCATCATTATTCCAACCACGCCGAAGATCGTGGCTGCCTAAAACGATGATGATACAGTCTGGTCTAAGCGCAATGGCTTTGGTTATGTTGCGGGCTGTATCGACCAGCGATAAGTCTGTACGTGTAAATGGCTTATGGGGCAACAGGTGAAACGTAGTGTACCCGGATGTAGCGAGATCTATTACCTCGGAACCGTAGATGGCTGCAGTTAATAGATCTACCCAGGAACTTTCGACCGATGTCTTATCAGCTAAAGACTCACCCAATATAACAACTCGTTTGTACGGGAACTGATTAGAAGGCTTTATGTCAGGAGAATAGGTACAGCCGAACAGACCCACTGTAACAATTGAAAGCAGAACGAGAACATATCGTTTGGGTGTCATAACTATTTATCAGCTAACAGACCCAACAAATATAATATTTATTTACTTTTATTATTTTTTAGTAACAAATATTTTAATCAATAGGCTCTATTGTTTATTAAGAGTACGAGTTTGGAACCTTATCTGAGCTTCAGCATAACAACCGATCGGTTATAGGCTCCGAAACACCCAATGCCGTACTGGATGTTCGTTGTAACGAGTACAGGCTCGGCAAATGGATTCCCGTCCGTAGCATCCTGCCGTTGTACCGCTTCATGGTATTGGTAGTAATTTACATCGGTGTGAAGCAGTGAAACCGTAACGGTAGCCTCCCTGTAAAGTTTACTGAACGTGTCGTTGGCCGGAAGCAAAGTGCCTCCGGTATCAAGATAGCCTCTCCCCGACTCCAGTATTTTACCATTTAGACCATTGTCGGTAACCAATGCCTGCATGTTGTAGGCGCCTTCAAACGAAACAGGCTGGAGCGCAATCACGCTGGTATTCTGACGGCTTACGTACCTGAAGAGTCCGGTGGTCCGGTAGTAGTTTTTCTGTCCGGCCGGGTCCTGCCAACGCAGTTGAACGTAATAACGTTTATTGGCATTCGTCACATTAGTGGTTAGTGAGTCGAACTGAACACGCGCGACAGTAACCGGCTGTGGTACCATACAGGTACTCTCAGCTTTTTTACCGTCCGGGGTAGTTACTGTAATCTGATAGGTTTTACCGGCTTCAATTGCAAACTGGCGGGCATTGGCCTTATAGTACTTGTTCTTCGCATCATAGGCTAAGGTAACAGACCGGCTGCCCTCCGCTATTTTCACGGTCGCTTTTGTCACTTCGGTCGATTTATTATCGGAACTCAGGATAGGCCGGGTAAGGGTTACTTTGGCCGTCAGCAAGGTATCCTGCGGGGAAATAAAGCAGACTACAATCAACTTTTCGGGCTGGTTGACGAGTTCATCCGGTGCCACTTCCTGTTGCAACCGGCTACAGCCGGTTATGGCTGAAAGTAGCAGGCAGAGTAGTTGTAGTCTTCTCATAGGGAGGTGGCTTAAATGCGGAAGCGGTAACTGATGGATGGCATGATGGGGAAGACCGAATACTTATAAAGTGCCGTAAGGGGTGTTTGTTTGGGACCGACTGTTTTGGTGCCAAGTGCGTAGAAGAATGGATTCCGGTGGTTGTAGGCATTATAAACATTCAGCTCCCAGGTCCGTTCGAAGTTTTTCTTTTGCTTCCGGAACTGCAAACCAACATCCAGTCTGTGGTACGCCTCTCCCCGGAAACTGTTTTTTCGGGTATAATCGATGGTATGCGATCCGCCATCGAACGGTGTAACGGTAACCTTACCCGGTTCGGTCGATACATACCCCTTGTGCGCATAGGCGCTGTACCGGCCGACCGGAACGGTCAGGGCATTGCCGGTACCATATACCCAGGTTGCCGACGCGGTAATCCGGGGGTTAATAGCATATAGCGCCACTACCGAGCCATCGTGCCGGCGATCGTACTTCGGAAAAAACGGACGGCCTCCGTTCAGGGCTGCAAATTGCCACTGCGTCCACGAGAGGGTATACCCAATCCATCCAGATAGCCGACCGGTTTTTTTCTGCAGCAGTACTTCTGTCCCGTACGACCAGCCCCGGCCAGCCGTAACATTGTCTTCCCAATTGGCTTTATCGGGCGATTGCAGTGTATTGAGCCGGAGAAAACTGGCTCCTTCCCGGTAGCTGATGATGTTCTCCATGGTTTTGTAATACCCTTCGACCGTCAGCGCCAGATCCTGTTCCGTAAAATCTTTGGCGATACCCATAGCGGCCTGCCACGAATGCTGAGGGTTAATTTGCTTAGTTGTCGGCACCCATAGGTCGGTGGGGAAACCCGTTCCGGTATTCGACAGTAAATGAATGTACTGATTCATGACCGCGTATGAAGCCTTGACCGATAAGTCAGGCTGGACCAGGTAGGCTACCGATAACCGGGGTTCAGGTTTCAGGAAGTGTCTGTTTCGGTACAGATAGTGGCTCAACCGAAGTCCGCCATTTATACGCCAACGGCTTTCCGGTCGCCAGGCATCTTCCAGATATACGCCGGACTCAACAACATCAATCGGTTCCGCATCCTGTTTGGCTAATCCCCCCGCAATATCTCTGATTACAATGGCATCCGGGGTAAAGCGGTGGTACGTACTTTTTATACCAAATCGCACCATGTGCTTTGGCGACAGGTAAAAATCGGCATCATGCTTCAGGGTAATATCGCGGATGGCGGAGTTGTAACTTAATTTGAAAACGGCCTGCGGAGTAGTACTTTCCGGATTGCGGTCTTCCTGGGAAATGGTAAAGCGGTAATCGCTGATGATGAGTGAAGTGTTCGTAAAGAAACGTTCTGAAAACAGATGGTTCCAGCGTAGTGTGGCGGCTGCGTTTCCCCAGTTTAATCCTGCACTCAGAATTCTCCCGCTGGTTTCGGGCTCCTGGTTCTGGTACTCATCGCGGCCCAGGTAACCGCTGATGTACAGTTTATTCCGCTGGCCAAAATGGTAGTTCAGTTTGGCGTTCAGGTCGTAAAAATAATAGTCGGGGACAAAGCCTTCGGTCTTGAAAACTTTTGCCAGAGGCTGGGCGAAGGCATCCAGATACGTCCGGCGGGCGGCTACAAGAAAAGAAGCTTTCTCTTTTTGAAGGGGCCCTTCAACCGTCACCGTCGAAGAGAGTACCCCAACACTCCCTTCTACGTGCAGCTTTTGCTTGTCGCCTTCTTTCATGTTCATCTCAACGACCGACGACAAGCGCCCCCCGTAACGAGCCGGAAAACCACCCTTGATTAACTCCACACTTTTCAGGGCGTTGCCGTTGAATACGGAGAAAAACCCGAAAAGATGCTGCCCGTTATAGACCACGGCATCATCCAATATCAGCAGATTCTGGTCGGGGCCTCCCCCACGGACGTACAAACTGGTACTCCCTTCGGAGCCTTTCTGCACACCAGGCATGAGCTGTATAATTTTAATAGCATCCTTCTCGCCCATCAGCGCCGGCAGGTTCTTAATCTGCTGAACAGGTATGCCAATCTGGCTCATCTGAGCGTTGTCGCTTACGCGTTTCTGATCACCAGACGCCGTAACGACCACTTCGGCCAGATCGGTGCTGTTTGTCGCCAGCGCTATATTATGTAATACGTTGCGATGTAGGGGGATCAGGTACGTGATGGACTGATACCCTACAAAGGAAAACGTCAGCGAAACGCTATCCCTGGCGGGTATGGTCAGCGAATAGTAACCGTATGCATTGGTCGTAGTGCCCAGCGTGGTGCCGGGCATGTAAACACTAACCCCGGCCAGTGCCTCGCGACTGCTTTGTTCAACAACATACCCGCTAACAGAAAAGTGGCTTTGTGCCAGCAAACGAAAGGTAAACCCTAAAAATAGGAATAGGATGGTTACGCGGCACATTACGATCACGTTATCGGAAGCCACTCCTGTCATGTGTGGCTAGTCATTGAACACAGTAAATTTTATCAGGCAGCAAGCCGTTTTTTATAGCCGGAAGGCCCGTCTGACTCCCCGGATTCACTTACTCTTAGGTGAATTTCCCTGAACACCCTTGCCATATAAGCCCAACTGAAGGATCTCACCAGGTAGGCATCAACCCCACTTTCTTCGACGCGCCGAACGATGCAGGCACTTTGGTACTGACTGTAAACGGTAATCGGAATATGCCGGGTAAGCCGATGCCTCCTCAACAGACATATAATATCGATAGCTGGCTGGTAACCCATATCCAGATCGAGCAGAATATGGCTAAAGGATATAGACACCTCCTGATGATTCAGGTAATCCTCAACCAGAAAATCAAACATAGTTTGCAAACTTTCAACGCTAAGTTGTTGCCGTTTAAAGCTTTGTTGAATTTTTGACAGCTCCTTTGGACAGCAATTAATCACAAGTATGGTGGTAGAATTTTTCATAATTGAGGCAATTAGTTGGCGTAAATATATAACTACTTAATTTATATAAACCTCAAGAAATACTCACCTAAATGTATGCAAATACCAACCAAAGGTAACCTCTCTAACTATACTTTAATTTTAATCATTAATCTACTTATTTACTATAACACTCTCTTATACAAGTACTTGATAAAAGCAAGCAGTTTAATACCTTAGAAAATTCATATACTTAGTTGAAAAATAACCATGAATTATTTATAGGTAAGTACACTTAAAATAGATTTTTAGTTTAAATTAATTATACTTTTAAAATAATGCTTCTAATGTCACTTTTGGTAACATAGGGTAAACAGAAGAAGGTATCAGACAAATCAAAATAAAAGGAACTACATCCTTCGCATTTGCCGGGTCAGGCGCAGCTCTGATCAACGGCCAGTTGGCAACTACATAGGATTGAGGCTCACTCGCGTGGCCCTCCTGCCCCAATAGATGCTGAGTACCATACGTAAACTTTTTACGAGTCTCATCATCAATCCATACATCCTGCCCGAGCGGAACTACCTGCATACGAGTAGTGTCTGTGTAGACTACGAAGCGGGTCAGATAGCGAATTTTTCCATTCTGTTCCATTGCCTTAAGATGTAAGCCAGTACAATACAATTCAGCTACCAAAGTATATATTTTTGTTTATCAAGTATAATTTTCAGTAACATATTTTTTATTATTTACCACAATAGTATATTTACCGGCAGCTTAATTCACCGACTATTTATATGGCATCTATGGGCATAAAACAGAGTATATTAGGCTGTATCCTCACAGGGCTGAGCAGCATTTATCCTGCCTTGAGTCAACTGGTTACCCCAACGGCCGGATTTCCGTCAAGCACACTTCGCCTGGGTGTTCAGCTAAGCACAGCCGGCATTGGCTTTCAGGCAGAGAAGCAGGTAAGTGCGCAACATCGGTTAAGCGCTCGTCTGGGAGTTAGTTACTTGGCGTATCGAAAAACGATTCAGGTTGCCGCCGGAGAGGGTTCATCGCTTACTGTTTATCCAGACCTGGTACTCGGTATCGCCCAAGCCTCTCTAAAATGGCATCCCCTCCGGCAGTATCCTTTTTATATAGCCGCCGGGGGCGGTTATACGGGGCGCCCGTCTTTGGGCGTAACCTTACTCACTAAAGATAAAATAACGTTTGGCGGGCTGGAGATGAAAGCTGAAGATCTCGGTATTGTCAACGCTTCTGTCCGCTGGCATCATGTACTCGGCTACGCAGCCCTAGGCGTTGGTCGACCTGTTCCTCGCCGACGTATAGGTGTAAACGTAGAATTAGGTTGTTATTACCTCGGAACACCCGATGT
This sequence comes from Nibrella saemangeumensis, assembly GCF_039541915.1. NCBI lineage: Bacteria > Pseudomonadati > Bacteroidota > Cytophagia > Cytophagales > Spirosomataceae > Nibrella > Nibrella saemangeumensis. The sequence goes on along the minus strand of NZ_BAABHD010000032.1, from coordinate 231,133 downwards.
AAGCCTCAATTACGAAGGCTTTTTAGAAACGACAACCATTCAGGAACAACTACCCAAAATCAGGCAAAATATAGCCGGTTACCGGTATTTGCCCTCGTTGACTATTGCGCTTACCTATGTAATTCCACCTCTGTAGACCTATGAGAAAGCTTTATACGATCGGTATCGTTTTGTTTGGCCTGATCAGCGCCTGCCGAAACCCAATTGAAGGTGTTGAGCTGCGGTTTATTACGCCCAGTCCGGTGGCTGCTGAGGTTCTTTTTACTACGTCTTCCGGCGAAATGCCGGCCCATGTGAACATCCGGATCGTCGGGCCGGATGCCGGCCTGATTACTACAACAGTTAACTCAAAGCGATTTCGGTTGACCGCCGATGGCGTACTTTACCTGTCGGTAGATAAAACAGCGCAACCATCACCGTCTCGCCCTCTGCGATTCTGGGTAGTTGCCAAAGCCGAGGGGTACACTACGCTGATTCAGCCTGTACAGCTTACCGATAATAACACCCGGTCACTATCACTCAGATTAACGACCAACGCGGAAAACAAACTGATGGCGGAGAAAACAGCCGCAAGCACTGCATCCGGCGTAGTTCAGGAAACCATAACGGTACAATCGCCCACCCAACCTAATCAGGCAATCGGTCAATCCGCCATAACCATTTCCCAGGGAACCCGCTTAGACGATCTGGCCGGAGAACCTGTTGGCGGACCATTACAGGTGCAGGCCAGGCAACTAGACATAAGCACGAAATCGACAGCGCTCGCTGAGCTACCCGGTAACGGAGTCCTTGATCACCCAATTATGCTTACCGGTCAGAGGGGCAGTAGCCAGGCCATACACACTATAGGTGGGGCCGTCAACCTTGAACTGTTCAGCAGCAACACCTATCAGGTCGTGAAGACATTCTCAAAACCGGTCCGGCTAAACTTTGCCATCACCCCCGGTCTGGTAAACCCTATCACGAATCGCCCAATTGAGGCTGGTGACCAGATTCCCCTGTTTAGCTATGATGCCATGACCAATACCTGGCGGCAGGAGGTGCCGGGTCAGGTGCAGCGTACGCAACAGGGGCAGCTCGAATACGTAGCGGAGATCACCCATCTTTCCATCTGGCTGGCTGCCTTCACGCGGGAATTGTGTGATGCAGGTCCTTCTTTTAAACTGGTTACTGCGTTTTCATCCGGAGCTGTGACGTATACATGCCAAGTCATTCAGGAGGGTGGCTCCAATCCTGTAGTTCAATCCTTCAATACGGCTATCTATAATGGTAAGGTGATAAACCTGTGGGGTCTGGAACGGAATACCCGCGTGAAGTTCAGGATTTTTGACGCTGAAAGCAGGGCCGTTGTCACTTCAGGCACGTATGATGCCTGTTCACAAACGGAGTCTATACTCGACGTACGCTCCTTTAAACCCGTAACAGTTCCGCCGGTTACCTCATCGCCGAAGGCTGTAACAATTACGTTGCAATTTCCGTGTAAGAAAATTAATGCCGCCAAACTACCCACGCAGGAGTTGTATGCCCGCTTCCGGGAAACCGGTACCACCTCCTGGAAGATGCTACCGGTGATCCGGTATGAGTCTGGTAAAACAACGTTCAGTACTACGAGTACCGATCTGACACCCGGTAAGACGTATGATTTGCAAGCCGGACCGGCACCCGGATACTACTCATTCAATCAGCCTGGTATCAAACTGGGGACGTACCAGTATCTAATTAAAATAAAAACGAAAGAGTTCTGTGAATAGGTGCCGCTGAGGAATATGTGGTAAGTCACCCTTTACACGTTAATGCATTAAGCCAGAGAAGTTAGTTAACAGAATTTATTTAATGGTATATAGTAATTTAAAAGCATGATATATCTTGTACTCCGATTATAACACCATTGAACACCTTTAAACTACACGGTTATGAAAATCTTACAGCTACTTCTAGTGTTTACAACGCTGACTACCTATGCGCAGGAAACGGTACCACCGGCAAAGGGCGATAATACTATTCTGGTCAGAACCAATTTACCGGATGAAGAAGCCTTTACAATGATTCGGGGCAAGCTTGCCGATTTGGGATACACCTTTCGGGAAAACAGAGACTCGCTGCTTTTTAAAACCAACGAAAAGCCGATCGACAGAAAGCCGGCTTACCAGGTGGCCACTGTCATCAAAATAGCAAACGGCGTTATTGTTTTATCTGGGCAGCTCACAACCATTTTTGAGGGCACACCAGCCTCGTTCCCGATCCAGTATACCAGCCCGAATTCAACTATGTACCGGTACGGCTTTAAAGTCCTGCAGGATTTAGGCAAATCGCTGGAAGGCACCTTGCCGGGTACCTTAGTAGCGTATAGCAAACAGTAGGGGCTGATCCCAGCCCCTACTGTTTTACTGATTCTTTTGAAGGTACAAAGCCAGTACTTTAGCTTTAGCTCGTTTCAGCCGCATTTTCACGGCGCTCTCTTTCAGCCCTAACCTATCGGCTATTTCTTTAATGCTTTGCTTCTCTTCATATTTGCAGCGCAGCAACTGAACCTCGCTAAGGGGAAGTTCATTTAGCAGTTGTTGTAACCTGGTAAAATATTCTTCTTCCGACTCCGGCTCCGGGCAATCAACTTCTTCCGTTAACGAACTGAGGGCAGAGCGATGGGCGGCATGCAACTGATCAATACAATGATTACGCGTAACCGCAAACAGCCAGGTAGACAAGGCTGACCGGTATTGAAAATTAGGTAAGCCTGTAAATATTTTCAGAAAAATATCGTGGGTAAAATCCTGCGCCTGAGATGAGTCTTTCGTAAAGGAAAGACATTGCCGATATACCTGCTTTACATAGGTATTGTAAAGCTTTTCAAAGGAGTAAGTCTCATTTGAAGAAGCAGGCTGAAGGTTTGAGGCAGGAGAGGTATACTTCATTTTGTCAATTAGGTTAAATTGCTACGTCAGATTACCATTAATCCATGTTTATACATTAAAAAGCATAAATATAAAATTACAAAAACAAAAGTCAAACAATAAATAACTCTTAATTTACTTATACGAAAAACTTAAACTTTTGATTTACTAAATTACTAAACAAATACACAAGTAAAAGAATAACATGCAGTATTGCTCACCCACAAATAAAATCCCCTCAACATCCTGCATCATAAACCGGACAAGAAAAAAGGCAGTCCAAAGACTGCCTTTCCTGTAAGAGCCAATTGCGCCTAGCCTATATCTTTACCGCCTGCCGGGCCATCAGCTTCCAGTCGTTCTTCTGCTTCACGTACACTAGCAGCACACTCAGTTTAGCCTGTCCGGGGGTACCGCTGTTCTTCGTTTCCGCCATCAGCTTGTGCCGCACCCAGGCCGTTTTATCAACAACGGTAATTTTCTGGTCGGTCAGATCAATTGTTACGAAGTCAGATGATTTGTTGAGCAGGGCCTGGATAAAAGCGTCCTGGTCTTCTACTAAGCCATTGGAGTGCCCGTAGCTCAGTTCGCGAACGGTAAGGCTCTCCAGCGTTGCCTTATCAGGATCGATCATGGCTTTGCGGAGCCGCTCAACAGCCTGCGCCACCGCCTGCTCGTCTTTAGGATTCGTCAGCGTAAAACTGGTCAGCAACATCGTACCGGCTACCAGCAGCATCTGGAAAATAGATTTCATGTGTACCATGTTCGGTTAATGGTTAGGACCGGCAAAATAGCACATAAAACGTTACGCTACTACTCACGACTTCACCGCCAGCGGCTTCAACCCCGTCAGATCTGCAATATTCACCGCCTGCCCAGACTCTACGCTCTTGCGGGCGGCCACGCCAACCAGAATGGCCATGGCCCCGTCGCGGCTACCCGCCGACTGGCGATAGGTATCCTTAGCCGCCGGATTCCGGAAAATCTTGTCGCGCAGCAGCGCATCGCCCCCGCCATGGCCTTCGGCCTGCGGAATTTTGATGTACTCGACTTTACCGAAATTATGCGACACCATGATCTCGTCGTACGATTCCATCGTCATGGCTCCGGATTCTTTAATCCACGCTTCAATACGGCCGTTGGTGCCGTTGAACGCAATGCGGTAGCCTTCGTAGGGTGAATACGTCGTCAGCGAATAACTCACCTGCACCCCATTGGCGTAGCGGATGGTGGCCGCCATTTTGTCGTAGATGTTGACGTCTTCCTTGAACACGCAGCCGTCGCGCAGGTAACCGTCGTGCTTTTCGTTGTCGACGTACAGGGCCGTCAGACGTTTGTCTTTGGTAATGTCCCAGTAGAACTTACACTCTGATTTGTGCGGGCACGGACGGCAGTTGGTCGAGCGGAACTTGCCATTTTTGCCGTAATGCTCCAGGGCCGCGTTGGCGTATACCGTTTCCGGCTCCGACTCCAGCCACCAGTTGAGCAGGTCAAAGTGGTGGCTGGCCTTATGAACAAACAGCGAGCCACTGTTCTCTTTCAGCCGGTGCCAGCGACGGAAATAATCGGCCCCGTGGCGGACATCCAGATACCAGTGAAAATCGACCGAGGTAATCTTGCCGACTACCTCCTGACGAAGCAGTTCGTATAGTTTCTGGCGGTGCGGAGAGTAGCGATAGTTGAAGGTCACCGTCACTTTTTTACCCGTTCGTTTCTCGGCATCCAGAATGGCTTTGCACTTGGTCTCATCGGTGGTCATGGGCTTCTCCGTGATGATGTCGGCGCCCATTTCCATGCCTTTGATGATAAAGTCGTGGTGGGTACCGTCGACGGTTGTCACGATGAGCATATCCGGTTTGGTCTGCCGCATCATCTCTTCAAAGTTGGTGAACGTCGGACAGCTGACATTCAGCATCTTCTTCGCCGTTTCCAGCCGGCCCTTGTTGGTATCGCAAAGGCCCACAAACTCGACAATATCACCAAACTCTTTTATCACGGGGACACCCCACATACTGGTACCGCGGTGACCGGTACCGACCATCGCTACTTTGCGCTTTGCCAGGGGGCGGCCAAGCGCGTCAAGTCCGATAAACGTAGCCAGACCGGCGGCCGCCAGGGTTGATTTCTGAATAAAGGTTCTTCTGGAAAGGAAATCTTCGTTTGTCATGGGTTTGGGGTTTGTCATTGGTAAAGGATGGCTAATTTGGTAGGGGTCAATGATGGATAATACAGTAATGGCTGATAGGCAGATTACAAATCTGCAACAGTACCGGTCAGGATCTGGAGATCCTGACCAGCTTCCAGATAACCGCTGAGCGCCTGCACCATTACCGGGGCACCGATGTACAGGGGCGTGCGCTGGTGAAGGCTGGTTGGCTCAATGTCGAGAATGGGCTGCACGCCGTCGGTGGCGACGCAACCGGTCTGTTCGGCCAGAAAGGCGAGCGGGAAGCCTTCGTACAGCAGCCGTAATTTGCCCTGCGGGCTTTTAGCTGTTGGCGGGTACAGGTAAATACCGCCCTTCAGCAGGTTTCGGTGAAAATCGCCTACCAGGGAGCCGATGTACCGGGCGGTGTACTGTTTCCGGCGGCAGTCGGTCAGGTAGGCTTTCACCGGCTCATCAAACATGTCCCAATTGCCATCGTTGCAGGAATAAATGCTGCCGTCTTTCGGACTGCTGATATCGGGGTGCGAGAGGATGAACTCGCCGAGGGAGTTGTCGTAGGTAAAGCCGTTCACCCCGCTGCCGGTCGAGTACACCAGAATGGTCGACGAGCCGTACAGGATATACCCGGCCGCAACCTGCTTCCGGCCGCTCTGCAAACAATCCACCATCGTTGGCAGGGTACCCACCGGCGTTACGCGCCGATAGATTGAGAAGATGGTACCGATGGAGACGTTAACGTCTATGTTCGAGGAACCGTCGAGCGGGTCAATGGCTACAATGTATTTGCCGTGGTGGTTGCCGGTGTAAATGATGTCTTCTTCCTCTTCCGAAATGATAGCGCAGGCCTCTCCCCCATTTTTCAAGGCACGCTTGAACCGGATGTTGGCGATGACATCCAGCTTCTGCTGGCTCTCGCCCTGCACGTTCTGGATACCCATGCCACCGGTGAGGTCGATGAGCCCGGCCCGGTTTACCTCCCGGTGGATGATTTTTCCGGCCAGAGCAATGTCGCGCAGCAACTGCGATAGCTCCCCCGTGGCAAACGGAAACGAGCTTTGTTTGTGCATGATGTACCGGTCGAGCGTGACGCCGACGGGCAGGGCTAACGAAGGGATAGAAGCAGACTCCATAGCAAAGAAATTTATACGGTAGCGATTAATGGAAGTCCCGTGTTCACCTGAGCGCCAAAGCCGAAGTACGTTTTGGCGTTGCCATAGCAGATATTCTGGACAATCTGCCCGATCCAGGCCATATCGTCGGGCAGTTCGCCGTTCTCAATGTCATTGCCGAACAGGTTGCACAGAATCCGGCGGAAATACTCGTGACGCGGGTACGACAGGAAGCTGCGCGAATCCGTCAGCATCCCCACAAACCGGCTGATCAGGCCCATATTGGAGAGAGCATTCATTTGCTTCTCCATACCATCTTTCTGGTCGAGAAACCACCAGCCGGAGCCGAATTGCACCTTACCTGCTACCGAGCCATCGTTGAAGTTACCGACCATGGTCGCCATTAGCTCATTGTCTGTTGGGTTCAGGTTGTACAGAATGGTTTTGGCCAGTTTGTCGTTGGTATCCAGCCGGTTGAGGAAGGTAGCCAGCGCCCGGCCCTGGGAAAAATCGCCGATGCTGTCCCAGCCCGTGTCGGGGCCGAGTTGTTGCAGCATTCGGGAGTTGTTGTTGCGCAGGGCTCCCAGGTGAAACTGCTGCGTCCAGCCTTTTTCCCAGTCCATTTCGGCCAGGTACACCAGCATCGCCGATTTGAACTTCAGCACTTCAATGCCCTCCAGCGGCCGACCTGACCGAATCTTCGTGAAGATCGCCTGAATTTCGCTTTCCCGGTACTCCTCCGCGTAGATCTGCTCCAGACCGTGATCCGACAGCTTGCAGCCCATAGCCGCAAAGAAGTCGTGGCGGTTACGCAGCGCCGTCAGGAAATCGTCCAGCGTACTGATCGATACGCCAGATGCCGATTCGAGCCGGTACACGTATGTATTAAACGCCACGCTGTCTTCAACCGCCATCGCCTTATCAGGCCGGAAGGTAGGTAGTACGTCGATGGCAAAGCCGTCTTCGGCAATTTTCAGGTGATGCTCCAGCGAATCGACAGGATCATCGGTGGTGCAGACCGTTTCGACGTTCATCCGGCGGAGCAGATTCCGCACCGAGTACTCACTGGTTTGCAGTTTCTCGCTGCATTCTTCGTAGATCCGCCGGGCCGAGTTACCGTCTAGGATCTCGGTTACGCTAAAGTAGCGCTGTAGTTCCAGGTGGGTCCAATGGTAGAGCGGATTGCGCACGGTATAGGGCACCGTCTGCGCCCATTTTTCGAACTTGGCGGAGTCGCTGGCGTCGCCGGTGCAGTAACGTTCGGACACGCCGTTGGTACGCATGGCCCGCCATTTATAGTGATCGCCGTAGAGCCACACCTGCGTCAGGTTCTCAAACTGCCTGTCTTCGGCAATCTGGTCGGGCGGCAGGTGGCAGTGGTAATCAATAATGGGCATTGCTTTGGCAAACTCATGGTACAGCACCCGCGCCGTTTCGGTTTGCAGCAGAAAGTCTTCGTTCAGAAATGGCTTTTTCATTTTATTCTGTTTCGGGTTTCAAGTTTCATGTTCCAAGTTAGGCTCCGCAGAACCTGGAATATGAAACCTGAAACAGTTTTAAAGAGAAACACCCCGCTTCCAGGGGATAAAATCGTCCTGGCCGTGGCGGACGGCGCTGACTTCCTGTTCGCCACTGGCTACCTGAATGATGTAATCGAGAATGCGTGCGCCGGCCTGTTCGATGGTCTCTTCACCGTCGATCACGGTACCGGTGTTGATGTCGATAATGTCGGGCATCCGGCGGGCCAGCGCGGTATTGCTGGATAGCTTGACAACCTGCGCAATCGGGTTACCCGTTGGCGTACCCAGGCCGGTTGTAAACAGCACTACAGTAGCCCCGGAGCCTACTTCGGCCGTGGTCGACTCCACATCATTACCCGGTGTGCAGAGCAGATTCAAGCCGGGCTGCGTAACCGGTTCGGGGTAATCCAGCACGGCCACCACAGGAGACGTACCGCCTTTTTTAGCCGCCCCGGCCGACTTCATGGCATCGGTAATCAGCCCATCGCGGATGTTGCCGGGGGAAGGGTTCATATCAAAGCCGGAACCAACGGCAATAGCGCTCTGGCTGTAGGCCTGCATCAGGCTGGAAAACCGGGCAGCTGTATCGGTATCGACGCAGCGATCACAAAGCTCCTGCTCGACCCCGCAGAGTTCGGGAAACTCCGCCAGTATAACGGTACCACCGAGGGCCACCAACAGGTCAGAGGTGTACCCCACGGCCGGATTGGCCGAGATACCAGAGAATCCATCGGACCCACCGCACTCCAGACCAAGTGTCAGTTTACTCAGCGGAGCTGGTCTACGAACGTTGGCGTTGGCCAGCATCAGCCCGGCGAACGTCTGCCGCAGCGCCTGACTGATCAGCGACTCCTCCGTGCCGATTTTCTGCTGTTCCAGTACATACAAGGGTTTGGCAAACTGCGGGTCGCGCTTTTGAATTTCTTCCTGTAGAAGGCATACCTGAGCGTTCTGGCAGCCCAGGCTCAGCACCGTAGCACCGGCCACGTTCGGGTGGGTAATATAACCAGCCAGCAGTCCGCACAGGGCCTGCGCATCCTGCCGGGTACCTCCACAACCACCATCGTGGGCCAGAAACTTCACACCATCAATGTTCGGAAACAACCGGGGTTTGGCATGTTCGGCGAGGGAACTCTGAAGGTCGGCCTGCAGGATGTCTTCAACCGTTTTACCGGCCTGCATCATCTCGATCAGCTCCTGCGTCTGGCGCTGATACGTATGCCGCCGTTTGTAGCCGAGGTCATTCACCAGAGCCTCTTCCAGTACCTGAATGTTTCGATTCTCGCAGAATACCAGCGGTATCACCAGCCAGTAATTGGCGGTACCGACCTTGCCATCGGCGCGGTGGTACCCCATAAACGACCGCGCCTGCCAGCGATCTACCGCTGGTGCCTGCCAGTTCATCTGTTTGTTGGCCTGCGCGTAGGTGTTGGTAGCGTGCTGGACATTGAAGGTCGTCAGTGCCCCCCCGGCAGGAATTCGACTTTTGGCTTTACCCACCAGTACGCCGTACATGGTAATGGCGTCTCCCGGCTCGAACGTCCGGATTGCCAGCTTGTGCTTGGCTGGAATGGCTTCCGTAACTGGGTATTCCTTTCCCTCCCACTGCACCGTCTGGCCCGGCTGTAAATCCGCCAAGGCTACCAGTACGTTGTCGTTCGGATGTATTTTAATTATGTTCTTTATCATTTGTCAGCAAGTACCGGCTTATTCAACACAGTGGCTACAGCAGCAAAAGCCCCTTTTTCCAGCATTTGCAGCAGGTAATCCCGCACGGCGGCCTCGAAGCCCGGCAGCAGGGTCAGGTCGTGCCCCCACAGGGATTTGTTTTGCAGAACGGTCGTCGTCAGGGTATCGGGTGACTGACGTGCCCACAGGTCGGCAAAATAGCCGGCTTTTTCGTCCTGAATCGGGTATTCCCGGCCATCTAGGTTGCCGTACCAGACCTCATCCCGGCTTTCCGTCGCACGCATGAACAGCAGGTAAGCGGCAAAGCCCAGGGCCATGTACTGCGGTACCACGCCATACTGCCGGTAGTAATGCAGCAGCGTGGGGATGTTCCGCATCTGCATCTTCATGGTGTATTGCATGGAAATCGACAGCCACCGGTGCTCGATGTAAGGATTGCGGAAGCGATCCTGCACCTCCAGTCCGAACCGCTGCGCCACTTTAGCATCGACCGGATACGGTATACCCGGCACCAGTTCGGCCAGCATCAGGTTGCTCAGGAAAGCGGCTACGCATTCGTCTTCCATCGCATCACGAACCGTCTCAAAACCGGAGAGGAAGGCCAGCGCGCAACTCAACGTATGGGTACCGTTCAGCAGGCGGAGTTTCAGTTCCCGGAACAGGTCGATATTCGGCCGGATAAACACACCCTTATCGGCCTGGTGAAACGACAATACCGACTGTACGCGCTCATCGCCCTCAATGGCCCAGAGTCGGTAAGCTTCGGCAATGGTCAATAGTTCATCGTCGTAGCCCAGCTGGTTGCTCAGGGCGTTGCGGGTAGCGGCATCGGGACGGCCGGGCACAATGCGGTCGACGAGCGAGTTACAGAAGACGTTGGCGGTTTCGAGCCAATCGATGAACTCACTGGCCAGTTCGTTGCGGTGCGCCAGTTCCAGCACGATCGCTTCCAGTACCCGCCCGTTGTTGGGGATCAGTTCAGTCGGTACAATGACCATGCCCTTGTCTCTGGCCCCGTCGAACGCCTGGTAGCGAGCGTACAGAAACGCCAGCAGTTTACCCGGAAACGACACCGGCGGCTGGTCCCGAATATCATCCTGCACCAGTTGCAGGCCTACTTCCGTAACGTTGGAGATCACCATTTCCATCAGCGGATTGGCCGCGCAGGCCAGAATGTCGGCCCACTGACTTTTCGCCGACAGCACCCGGCTGATGGCCGCACATACGGTATTTTCTTCCACCATCTGCCGGTCCTCAACGCCCCGGATACAGAGCGTATACAGGCCATCCTGCCGGTCGAACGCCGACGCATCGCCGGCATCGGTCGATTTGACGACCACAATCCGGCCGTTGAAAATCCCCTGCCGGTTGGCTTTATCGATGAAATAATCGGGCAGGCCCCGTAGCAGGACACCCGTGCCAAATTGTAAAACCCGCTCCGGCAGGTTTCTTAGCTGCTCCTGGGCAACTATCTCCGCCGGGGAGGCTGCCTGATGGTGCAAAAAGTTGTATGAAAGCTGGCTCATAAAATTACTCCAGACCTATGGTTTTCACTTTTTTAAGATGGATTGACGAGTAGGATTTACCTGACCTTCAGTTGGTATACCTAAGCTTACAAGGTAATCTTCGGGAAATAAAAAATAGCGGCAGTTTTATTTGTGCAATCGTTGTCGGGAACGTTGCCAAAATTTTCTTTTTCCTGATCAGGACCGCTTTCCAGTATATTTTACCTTAAATTAACTCCTTAAAGAAAACACCGCACCAAGGCTCACCCTGAGCTAGAATTTGCACAAAAACAAGATTAGCTAGTGGAAGCTGTAACCATAAAAGATATTGCCCGGGCGCTCAACCTCTCCACCTCGACCGTGTCGCGGGCGTTGCGGGGGAGCTACGAAATTAATCCGGAAACCAAACGGCTGGTGATGGAATATGCCGAGCGCATGAACTACCGGCCTAACCCCATCGCTCTGAGTCTAAAGGAAAACCGCAGCCGGGCCATTGGGGTCATTGTGCCGCAGATCGCCAATCACTTTTTCTCACAGGCCATCAACGGCATCGAAGCCATCGCCTACAACCGGGGGTACCACGTTATTATTTTTCAAAGCCACGAATCCTACGAGCGCGAGGTGGTAACGGTGCAGCAGTCGGTATCCCGCAAGGTAGACGGGCTGCTAATCTCGCTGTCGAGCCAGACCACCAATGTGGCCCACCTGAAAGACCTGGAGGAAAAAGGCTTTCCGCTGGTGCAGTTCGACCGGGTATCCAGTGAACTGGACATCCCCAAGATCATAGCCGATAACTACCAGGGTGCGTTTGAAGCGACAGAGCATCTGCTTCAGACCGGCCGACGGCGCATTGCTCACCTGACCATTCCGCCCTGGATGTCGATCACGCAGGAACGCCTGGCCGGCTACAAAGATGCCTTAGCCAAATACAACGTGCCGTTCGACGAAGACCTGGTGCGTTACTGCGGGTTCGGCGATGATGCCGTGGGACCGATGGTGGATGAACTGCTGGCATTGACGCCGGCCCCCGATGCGTTCTTCACCGCCAGCGATCGGCTGGCCCTGGGTTGTCTGGCGGCCTTGCGCAAGCGGAATGTAGCCATTCCGGAGACGGTTTCGCTGATTGGCTTTACCAACCTCAACGTCGCCGATTTGCTGTCGCCGTCTATGAGTACAGTAGTGCAGCCGGCTATGGAAATCGGGCAGTTAGCCGCCGAACGGTTGATCGAACTCATTGAACGGAAGCAGAAAGCCGCACCACCGAATACGGTAAAGATTCCGGCCCGGCTGGTAGTGCGGGAATCCTCGATTCGGGAGTAAACCGTACCCCGGAATGCAATTTCGGGGTACAGCATTAAGGCCACAGCCTGCGGCTGATTAGCGAAGACCGGAACGTAATTCCGGGGTACTTACGCGTGCCTGCTCCAGCAGCCAGGTAGCAAGTTCTTTACCGGCATTGAAGTTTTCGTAGACGGCGGGAATCCGGCGACCGTCGGTATATTCGTTGTAGAGCCAGGGGTCACCCACGGCGAAGACTGTGCCCTTACCGATTTTAGCCACCGCCATAATGACATCGCTACCGCTGGTTACCAGGGCTTTGGCGGGCGATTTTACGTCAAGCGGAGCCAGCTCTTTGATGTAAACGGTGCGGGTTTCTTTAAATACCGGGTTGCTGGCCGGGATGCTCACCTTACCCTGCTCCCACTGGGTACCCTTCACCATATTGACGTTTTTGTCGGTGAACCGGATGCCGAACGCCTGCGCCAGTTGGTTGAAGTGTTTGGTCTCGCAGTTGGCGGTATCGTTGGCCATCAGCACCAGCGCCCCACCGGCTTTGACCCAGTCGGTGATCGCCTGAATGTCTGCGGCTTGCACATAGTTTGGTTTCGGGGTTTCCTTTGGGGTATCGGGGTCTACAATGATGTATACGTCCACGCCATTGAGGGATTCGGCGGTCGGCGCGGTCGGGATGGCTTTGGTGGTGGTCCCCAGTTCGCGGAAGGTATTGCCCCACAGCCAGAAGCCGGAGTGCATGCGATCCTCCCAGGTGTAGTGGAACTGCTCCGTCTCACCCGTCAGGCCTTTGCGGTACTCGTTGTTGAAGTAGTAGTCCAGCCCTACGCTCTTGCCTTTGCCCACGCCCAGCTCCGGTATCATCTCGATTTCAACACTGGCCATGATAAACGGACCAACGCCTTTTAAGTCGTTTTTCCGGATCGGTTCGCTCAGGTAGTACTCGTAGCTGCCGTCGCGGTAGGGCGTTCCGCCCAGGCCACCCACACTAACCGTTTTATTGAGACTGATGGTACCGTCGGCCTCTTCTTCGATAAAGTTCTTCAGAATGCCCTGGTAGCCTTTCTGCGCAGCCGCTGCGTATAACTTGTTTACGTAACCCATCCGGGCTGCTTTGGCTAAGCCATACACGTACATGCTCGATGCCGAAGCCTCCAGGTAGTTGCCCTTGCGCCCCCCTTGATCGACAATCTGCCACCACGCGCCCGATTTGGGGTCCTGGTACTTCACCAGCACCGGGGCCAGTCGCTGCACGTATTTCACCAGATTAGCCCGCTCCGGATGTGATTGGGGGAAATAATCCAGCACATCCACCAGCGCCATGATGTACCAGCCCAGCGCCCGGCCCCAGAAATGCGGAGACTGACCGGTTTTCGGATTGGCCCATTTCTGCTCCCGGCTCTCGTCGTAGCCGTGGTAGAGCAGGCCTGTTTTGGGATCGATCAGGTGCTTTTCGATGAGCGCAAACTGTTTAGCAATGTCATCGAAGTTCGCCGACTCGTTGAACAGGACGCTGTATTCGGTATAGAACGGCTGGGCCATGTACAGGCCGTCGAGCCACATCTGGTATGGGTAGCGCTTCTTGTGCCAGAAACCACCTTCTTTGGTACGCGGGTGTTCGGTCAGTTGCTTCCGCAGGAGTTGAGCTGCCTTCTGGTACTTCTCCCGGCCCGGCTGCGACTGCTGCGCCAGCATCAGCAGCACCCGGCCCGTGGTAACGTTGTCGATATTGAAGTCGTCAAATTTGTAGGTCCGGACGGTGCCGTCGGCATTGACAAAGTGGTTAATGTCCTTGACGATGTAATCGAAGTATCTGGCGTCGCCGGTGCGGTACCATACCCGCTCCAGGGCCTTCAGCATCAGGCCCTGCTCGTAATCCCAGCGGGAAGTTTTGTTGTTGCCAATGACAATAGAGTCCTTATGCCAGGTGATGAACGAATCGGCCATGCGTTTTGACCAGGCCACTTGCTGAGCCAGGACATTGCCACTGACCAGCAGCATAATGAGCAGAATGCGGACGATCATCTTACTTCTTGGTTAGTACGTTGGAAAGAACTTTTGCGCCGAATTCCACTTCCTTTTTCGCCTTCGTGCCGTCCGTATTTACCAGCCGGATGGCTTTGGAGCGGTCGCCGGAGATCTTCAGCAGGAGGTCGGCACCGGGCTTATAGGTGATGCCGTCCAGCGTAATGTTCTTGCTGTTCTGCACTTTCATTACCGTGTTCTCTTTCGTCAGCAGCATTACATTCTTTAACTTAATATTGTCCGCTTCAACGCAGACCAGACCGGCGTTGGCTACCAGCGTCGCGTTTTCGATTTCAATGTTCCTAATCGCCATTTCCGGCAGCCCCCGAATCAGAATACCGGTTTCGGCACCCTGGCAGACCACATTGCGGATATGGAAATCGCGGAACTGTGGCGTACCTTCGTTCAGGGGCTGGGCGGCTATGGTCGGCAGTTCGTTGCTTTCACCCGCCTGCGGCACCGGGTCTTTGGCGGCATAGTACATATCGAACAGGATGGCCTCACCGGGAATGTTGGTCATGTTGATGTCGGAGACGTAGATCTTCTCAACAACACCACCCCGGCCCCGCGCCGTCTTGAAGCGCAGCCCCACGTCGGTACCCAGAAAATTGCAGTTGGAGACAAACAGGTTACGTACCCCGCCCGACATCTCGCTGCCGATCACAAAACCACCGTGACCGTGGAAGACCGTATTGTTGCGGACGATGAAGTTTTCGGTGGGTACCCCGCGCTTGCGGCCTTCCTCATCGCGACCCGATTTGATACAGATACCATCGTCACCCACGTCCAATGTACAGCCTTCGATCAGGCCGTTGCGGCACGACTCAAAATCGACACCATCGCCGTTCTGGGCGTACCAGGGGTTGCGGACGGTCAGGTTGCGCAGGGTAATGTGTTCGCACAGGAGCGGATGCAGACACCAGGCCGGGGAGTTCTGGAAGGTAGATCCCTCCAGCAGCACCCGCTTGCACCGGGTCAGTACCACCATGTTGGGCCGCAGAAACTCTTTGATGTCAGCGGTATTTTGCAGGGTATAGCCTTCGGCCACTACCCCCGGCCGTTTGGCGGATGCGCCTTTCAGCGCCCGCTCGTTGGGGTACCAGGTATTTTTATCGGCGGTGAGCACTCCGCCGGAATTCACCAGCGAAGCCCACTGCGAGGCCGTCAGTTTGCTTTTCTTCACCGGCCGCCATACCTCTCCGGCCCCGTCGAAAACGCCTTTACCCGTGATGGCAATGTTTTCCAGGTCCGTGCCCGAAATCGGCGACTGTGCCCGGATGGCATCGACGCCCTCCCAGTTGGTCTGCACCAGCGGATAATCGGCCGTGTTGCGGCTGAACTGCACCAGGGCACCATCCTGAACGTGCAGGTTTACGTTGTTTTTCAGCACAATCGGGCCGGTCAGCCAGAAACCTTTCGGCACCAGCACGGTACCGCCCCCGGCGCGGTTACACTGCTCAATTGCCTGGTTGATGGCCTGGGTGTTCAGCGTTACGCCATCGGCTACGGCGCCGTAACGTGTAATATTAAACGTATCTTTCCGGAAAGCCGGTGCCAGCACGTTCGGTAATTCGTAGGCATACTTGCCGGGATACGGCGACTGCTTTAGAAAATTAGATAGCGGACTAATGACTCGCAGGTCTTCGGCCACCAGGCTGGCCATCAGGGCCGCGCCATAGGGCGAAAAGTGGGTGTTGTCTTCTTTGGCATCCGGAAATTTAGCATACACCTTTCCTGGAAAATTCATAAACAGGTGCTTCGAGCCGTCGACGCCATGCTGCACAATCACCTCCCGGCTCCGGGCGTGCAGGTCGATCAGCGGTACGCGGTACTGCTTCGCTACGGCTTTCACCACACCAGGGTACTCGCCGTGCTGGTCCACAAACTGGCCGCTCTCGTCGAACTTCCGGCGCATCACCGGCGTCAGCAGCAGCGGGTTGGCCCCTTTGGCCCGGATTTCCTCGATATACCGCACCAGATTTTTGCGGTAGTCGGTCTGCGGAGCTGCGTAGCGGGTAGTATCGTCCTGTTTCTGGTCGTTATGTCCGAACTGGATAAACACCCAGTCGCCGGGCTGGAGCTGGTCATAGACTTTTTTCCAGTGCCCCAGCGTCCGGAAGCTTTTGGTGCTGCGGCCGTTGACGGCATGGTTCTGCACCTCCACCGCTTCGTTGACGAACTGCGGGAACATCATACCCCAGCCGGTTTCGGGCGCGTCGAACGGCAGTTTATTGGCCATGGTGGAGTCACCGATAAGAAATATATGGAGCTTTGTCTCGGCGGGCCGGAAGGCCATCAGCACTAGCAAAAAACTAAGTCGGAGGATCGGTTTCATACCTGATTGAAGGGTTTGCCAGGTTGAAATTGGGGCTAAAACAGCACGAAAGGGAGGATTGCTTTGACTTTTTTTACGCAATCGTTACCGGGAACGTTGCCGGAGACCACCATTTAGACCAACTTGACGGCCTTCCTTAATGAAAATGGGTAAATTCGCTGATCCGTCGAATTGTCGTAGATTCGGCCCCGTTTATTGACAGAATTGCGGAGTGAGCATGACGTACGAAAGTTGGTTCCTGCTGTTTATGGGTATGATGATTGCCATGTGGCTGTTCAACATGGTGCAGTGGTTTTTTTACCGGGACCGAATCCATAGTTTATACAGTATCTACATGCTGATCTGGATCGGCTACTTCAGCCTGCGCCGGCCTGCGGGCGATACGGCCGGCCTTTCGGAAGCAGCCTTTTACTTCTTCCGGGTGGTTACGTCAATGGTGGCCTTTTTTGTCTACTACGACTTTGCCAACGTCTTCCTGAACATGCGCGAAAACCACCCGAAGCTGCTACGACTGTTTCGGACCGTTCAGGGAATATACATTGTGTACTGGTTGGGAGAAGTGGTTATCTGCTTCATGACCGACTACTGGCAGCGGCCGATTCACGTCATTATCAACGCCGTCGTTCGAATCCTGAGCATCTTCGTTGCCGGGTATGTGATCGCAGTTATTTTCAAGCGTCGGGATACGGTCGCCCGGCTGTTCATTACCGGCACCCTGATGCTCTTAATTGGCGGCATCTTAGCGCTGGTGATCGGCTTCATTACGACAACCACCCCCGAAATCAGCATGTGGAAAGCGTCGCAGACTTACTTGCAGATAGGTATTGTTCTGGAGCTGATTTTCTTCTCGTTTGGCCTGACCTACCGGCACCGGCAGGAGGCCGTCAACAAAGCGGTACTGGAACAAACACTGGACCGGGAGCGGGACCAGCACCAGCGCAAACAACTGGAAGCCGAACTGGCCGTTCAGCAGCTCCGGCAGGAGATGAACGAGGTCCGGATGCGGGCCTTGCAATCGCAGATCAGTCCGCACTTTCTGTTCAACAGTCTCAACTCGCTATCGTCGCTGATTGCCGATGAGCCGCAGAAGGCCGAGCAGTTTGTGGATGAAATGTCGACCGTCTACCGCTATCTGCTCCAGACCAGCGAACGCGAACTGACCACGCTAGAAACAGAGATCGGCTTTATTACCTCATATTACCACCTGCTCAAAACCCGCTACGGCCAGGGCTTCGATCTCACCATCGATATTCCCAATAAATGCAAAAATTGCCTGTTGCCGCCCCTGACGCTGCAATTGCTGGTGGAGAACGCCGTGAAGCACAATATTGTATCGGCCGATCACCCGCTGCACATCCGGATTTATTCAGACAGCAATAACGGTACCCTTACAGTCAGCAATAATCTGCAACGCCGGTCCAGCAGCGGGATAACCTCTACCCAGAAAGGGCTGCTAAACATTACGGCTAAGTATAAGTTACTAAACCAGCCTGACATCCAGATTCTGGAAACAGATAAGGAATTTACCGTTGTGGTGCCGCTGATCAGACCCCAACCAGCCTGATGGCAAGCCGCTACTCCTGCCCCATGTTGAACACGTTACGGGAATATTTTCGTTTCACGGTTCTGATGGCCCTGTTATCAGGGTGCAACAGGGAGATTGTACCGCAGCCGGAACAAGAAGAACCCGTCCGTTTGCAGGCCGTAAAAGTTGAACTTCGTCAGTCTAACGGCACCTTTCAGCTCTACCGGGCCAACCAACCCTACTACATCACCGGCGGAGGTTATTTCCTGAGGAATGGGGGCGGCATCCGGTACCTCGACCGGCTGGCCGCCTGCGGAGGTAACTCCATCCGGACCTGGAGTACCCAGGATGCGAAGCAGGAACTGGATTCGGCCCTGAAATACGGTCTGACCGTGACGGTGGGCCTCGATGTGGCCCGCGAACGGCTTGGCTTTGACTACAACAACACCGAAGCTGTGGCGAAACAACTTCAGGAGATGCGGGCTGAAGTGCTGAAATACAAAGATCACCCGGCCCTGCTGATGTGGGGGATCGGCAACGAACTGAATATGAGCTACACCAATCCCAAAGTCTGGGATGCCGTGAATGACATTGCTAAGATGATCCACGAGGTCGACCCTAACCACCCGACCACCACCATGCTGGCCGACCTGACGCAGCCGGAAGTCGTATACATAAAAACCCGCTGCCCGGCTATCGACCTGCTGTCGGTGAATATGTACGGCGCTCTGCCAAAGGCCCCAAATCTGGTTCGGGACTATGGCTGGGAGGGTGCGTATCTGGTGTCGGAGTGGGGACATAATGCCTACTGGGAGGTACCGGAGACAGCCTGGAGAGCCCCCATTGAGCAAAACAGCCGCGAAAAAGCGGAAGATTATAAAGTTCGGTACGAAACGACCATTAAAGCTGATCCGGAGCGCTGCCTGGGTTCCTATATTTTCCTCTGGGGACAGAAGCAGGAACGCACACCGACCTGGTTCAGCCTGTTTACCGAAGCCGGAGAAGCAACGGAGGGTGTTGACATGATGCAGTATCTGTGGACGGGCAGCTGGCCCCAAAACCGGGCACCCCGGCTGGAATTTATGCTGCTTGACGGCAAAAGGGCCTGGGAAAATAGTTATGTACAGCCCGGCCAACGCTATCCGGTAACCGTTAAAGTCACCGATCCGGACAACGACGCGATTACCTACCGCTGGGAACTGCTACCCGAAAGCACCGCTATAACGGAAGGCGGGGATGCCGAAACCAGACCCCTTGCCATTGCAGGATTGGTGACCAGCGGCTCTGATGGGCAGGCTACCCTGAAAGCACCGGATATTGAAGGCGCTTACCGCCTGTTTGTGTATGCAACGGATGGTAAGAATAAAGTAGCCACCGCTAACATGCCGTTTTTCGTGCTTAAATAAGCGTACCGTTCATTATAAATAGCCTTTCCATAAAACCATAATTTTCTGTATATTCACTTTCCTCCAAACCCCTGGAAAACTATGAAAAGCAGAAAACTGGTGCCGGTAGTTTCCGGCTTTTTGCTGCTGAGTGGTTTCGCAGCGTTTATTCGGGTTACCCCTGTTCCTCAACCGGCCCCAAAACCCAATATCATTTTAATCATGGCCGATGATCTGGGCTACAGCGATTTGGCGTCGTATGGCAGTTCCCATGTAAAAACCCCGAACATCGATGCCCTAAGCCAAAGAGGGGTGCGATTTACCCAGGCCTATGTTACGGCTCCCATCTGCTCACCATCAAGGGCGGGCCTCATCACCGGGCGTTATCAGCAACGATTTGGCTATGAATTTTTGCCGCATAATGCAGTCGACCCAAGGCAATTGCCTGAGGAGGGCCGCAGACTGCTGGAGGAACATGGGAAACGGGTCGGAAACATTCCGGAGCCTATCGCTGATTTAACGGCCTTTAACCGTATTCCGAAAGGCCTTCCGGCGGAAGAAGTCAGCCTGGCGGAACTGCTAAAACCGGCGGGCTACAAAACAGCCTTTATCGGTAAGTGGCACCTGGGCGCTCAGGATGGTTTTTTTCCAGATCAGCATGGCTTCGACTATAGCTACTATTTTCAGGGCGGTGGCAGCCGCTACGTGGACACCCAGCATGAGGCAGACTACGTCAACAAGCGTCTGCCCTGGTGTCTCACGGATCTTGTCATGTGGCGAAAACGGGAAGGTGAATCGGCCCTCCGTGAGGGGCGAACCATGGTAGATGATACAGGGTATCTGACCTTTTCGCTGGCTGATAAAGCGACCCGATTTATCGCCGACAATCGCCAAAATCCTTTTTTCCTGTTACTCTCCTTAAACGCTCCCCATGATCCGTTTCAGGCGCCAAAACGGTATGTCGACCGCATTCAGAATGAGCAGGATACCGTGGAGCGCATCTATTATGCCATGATTGAGGCTCTTGATGATGCGGTGGGTCAGGTGGTTAAACAGGTCAACAGCGCTGGCCTGGGACAAAACACCCTGATCGTATTTATCAGTGATAATGGGGGCGCTGCTTACACAAGAGCCACGGATAATGCTCCGCTGCGGGGCGGCAAAATGTCGCATTTCGAGGGTGGCATAGCGGTACCTTTTTTCATAAACTATCCGGCGGCTTTTTCCGGCGTAAAAACGTACGACCAACCAGTTTCCTCACTCGACATTTTTGCAACTATCGCGGCAGTCACCCAAACAAAACTGCCGGCCGACCGGCGCTACGACGGGGTCAACTTACTGCCGTTTGTCCTGGGCAGAAATACGGCCCGGCCACATGATACGTTCTTCTGGCGTAGTGGTTACTCCAAAGCGTTCCGGAAGGGCGACTGGAAGCTTTACCTGAATGAGCGAAACAAAAAGGTGCTGCTGTTTAACCTGGCCAATGACCGTTCTGAGCAAACCGACCTGTCTGGTACGAACCCGGCGAAGCTTCTGGAGTTAAGACAGGAACTGGAACGCTGGGAAAAACAGGAAATGAGAGCGCCCCGCTGGCAAAATAGCAATAACTGCACCATTCAGGTCCGCGGAGAAGACTACTACTTTCCCATTTAATAATGCACCTGATTAAAATTATCGGATTAAGGTCTTTAGACTCTACAAAGCCTAACGACTTTACGTTTCCAGTTCACTCCCTACCCCCGTTATGCAGAACCCTGGTAATCAACTTGTACTGCTTGTCCTCTTAATGTGCCAATTCTGGACTTACGCCAAACCCACTTCACAGCCACCAGCCGTAGCCTTAAAAGTGGAGCTTCGAAAAGTCAACGGCAGCTACCAGCTATTCCGCGACGGAAAGCCATACTACATTAAAGGAGCCGGCGGCAGCCACTACCTCGATCGGCTGGCGGCCTATGGTGGTAACTCCATCCGGACCTGGAGTACCCAAAACGCGCAGGCGCTTCTCGATGAAGCGCACAAATACGGCCTTACCGTTACCATGGGCCTGAACGTAGCCCGCGAACGGCATGGCTTCGACTACAACAACGCCGAAGCCGTGGCCAAACAACTTCAGACGCTGCGGCAGGAGGTGCAGAAATACAAAGACCACCCCGCCCTGCTGATGTGGGGCATCGGCAATGAACTAAATCTGAATTATACCAATCCAAAAGTCTGGGATGCCGTGAACGACATCGCCAGGATGATCCATGAGGTAGACCCCAATCATCTGGCTACGACAATGCTGGCGGGCATCAACCCCAAAGAAGTGGATTATATCAAAGCCAAATGCCCGGACCTCGACCTGCTATCCATCAATACCTACGGCGGCCTGCCCCAACTGCCGAAGCGGGTGCGCGATCTGGGCTGGGAAGGCGCTTACATGGTGACGGAATGGGGACCGACCGGCCACTGGGAAGGTCCGCAAACGGCCTGGAAAGCGTCCATTGAAGAAACCAGCAGTGCCAAAGCCGCCGTGTACAAAAGTCGGTACGAAGCCTCCATGGGACACGATACGGAACGTTGCCTGGGCTCCTACGTTTTTTTGTGGGGCCAGAAGCAGGAACGCACCCCCACCTGGTACGGAATCTTTACCGAAGCAGGCGAAGAATCGGAGGTAGTTGATGTCATGCAGTACCTATGGACCGGCAAATGGCCAGCGAACCGCGCTCCGCATATCGAATCGCTGTTACTGGATGGAAAAAATGCCTTAGCCAACATCACTTTGCAACCCGGCACGACGTACACCGCCCAGGCAACTGTTACCGATCCTGACAATGATAAGCTTACCTACCGCTGGGAACTGCTGCCCGAGAGTACCGACCTGAAAGAAGGTGGTGATCGCGAAAACCGGCCCGAGACTGTTCAGGGTCTGCTCTCTAAGGCAAACGGCGGACAGATTACGCTGAAAACACCGGATCGAGAAGGAGCCTACCGGCTGTTCGTTTACGTAACCGATGGCAACAACAACGTAGCCACCGCCAACACGCCCTTTTACGTAAAGAAATAAACCTTCGTATAGTGGTACCGTTTAGGTTTTAACAGCGAAACCTACTCGACCGCTATGGATATAATTTCAGCCAGAACCGACGAAAGCCAAAAGCAATCCTACCGATTAACCAACGCCATGGACCTTGACCCACTGTTGGATCGCATCGGCGACGCCCGTTGTGTCATGCTGGGTGAGGCCTCGCACGGTACGCACGAATATTACACCTGGCGCACCGCCATCTCCAAACGACTCATTCAGGAGAAAGGCTTCACCTTCATCGCTGTCGAAGGCGACTGGCCCGATAGCTACCAGATCAATCGCTTTGTTAAAGGCTACCCCGACTCGGGTACCAAACCCCTGGAGGTACTACGCACATTTGACCGGTGGCCGACCTGGATGTGGGCCAACTGGGAAATTGCCGCTCTGATGGAATGGCTGAAAAGCCATAATACCGGCTTAGCCAACGACCGGAAAGTGGGCTTTTACGGACTGGATGTCTACAGCCTCTGGGAATCGATGGAGAGCCTTGTCGATTATCTGGAAAAGACGGATCCTGAGGCTGCCCAGGCTGCGCACCGGGCCATCAACTGCTTTCAGCCTTATGGCGAAGAAGGCCAGAACTACGCCCAGGCGATTCTGTACCGCTCGGCTTCCTGCCGCGATGAGGTCATCCAGCTCCTGCGCGAAATCCGGACCAAAGCCCGGTATTACGACCATGAGCCCGAAGCTTCCTTAAACATCGAGCAGAACGCCCATATAGCCGTTAACGCCGAGAAGTACTACCGCAGCATGATCTCGTTTTCGGATGAATCGTGGAATATACGGGATGCACACATGATGGAGACGCTGAACCGGCTGCGGCAGTTTCACGGTTCAACCTCCAAGGCAATCGTCTGGGAACACAACACCCATATCGGCGACGCCCGCTATACCGACATGAAGCATAGCGGCATGATCAACATCGGCCAACTGGCGCGGGAGCAGTATTCGGAGAAAGACGTCGTGCTGGTCGGCTTTGGCTCCTACCAAGGAACGGTTATTGCCGGAAACCGCTGGGGTGCGCCGATGGAAGTCATGACTGTTCCATCCGCCCGCAAAGGCAGCGTCGAAGAACGGCTGCACGCGGAAGGAGCGGACAATAAACTGCTAATTTTCGACCGGATTAACAAAAATGAGCGCTTCAGCACCGAGATGCCGCACCGGGCGATTGGTGTCGTGTACCACCCGGAGCGGGAGCGGTACGGCAACTATGTGCCCACCGTCCTGAACCACCGCTACGACGCGTTCATTTACCTCGACCAGACCCGCGCCCTGCATCCACTTCACCTCCACCCGGACGAGACCAAGATGCCGGAGACGTATCCGTTTGGGTTCTAGTCCTTCGCCCGCTCATATTGAACTGGCCATTTGACATCATCGCCCAGTTTCTTCGCGGAACGCAACGGGAAGTACGGGTCGCGGAGGAATTCGCGGGCCAGCAGAACCAGATCAGCCTGCCCATCGGCGATGATGGCTTCAGCCTGTTCGGCGGTGCGGATGATGCCTACGGCTCCGGTCAGGATACCGGCTTCTTTTTTGATGCGTTCGGCAAACGGAACCTGGTAGCCCGGCTCCACCGGAATCTTGACGCGGGGCACATTACCGCCTGTAGAGCAGTCAATTACATCGACCCCTTTGGTTTTCAGGATCGCGGAGAGGACGACAGAGTCATCAGCCGTCCAGCCGCCCTCGGTCCAGTCGGTGGCCGATACCCTGACGAACAACGGATAACCCTCGGGCATAACCGCTCTGACGGATTCGGTAATCTCCAGCACTATCCGGATGCGGTTTTCGAAGGAACCACCGTATTCATCCGTCCGCTGGTTGCTCATGGGCGACAGAAACTCATGCAGTAAATAACCGTGGGCGGCATGCAGTTCAATTACCTTAAAACCAGCTTCCAGCGCCCGATGCGTAGCAGCAATAAAATCGGCCTTTACTTTTTCAATACCGGCACGATCGAGCGCCAGGGGCGGGTTATCCGTCTCCCAGAAAGGAATAGCGCTGGGGCCAACGGTTTGCCAGCCACGCGGTTCGGTGGGCGGTATCTGCCGGCCTCCCTCCCACGGCCGGTGAACGCTGGCTTTGCGCCCGGCATGAGCCAGTTGTACCCCAGCGACGCTGCCGTTGGCTTCAATGAAGCTGGTAATGCGTTTCAGCATAGGCAGGTGCTCGTCTTTCCAGATACCGAGGTCGTCGGGGGAGATACGCCCCTCCGGTGACACCGCCGTCGCTTCAGTGAAGATCAGGCCGGCACCGCCCACGGCGCGGCTACCCAGATGGACCAGATGCCAGTCGTTGGCAAAGCCATCTTCGCTCGAATACTGGCACATCGGTGAAACGGTAATTCTATTTTTTAGCTGGATGTCGCGTAGCGTGAGCGGACTGAACAAGTGACTCATAAGCAGCTTCTGTGAGTGAGATATCTTCCAGTTAACTCTCAAAGCGGGAATGCGGTTCAGCAATCGGCTGCTACTTCACCCGCTCCGCCCAGGCATCCATCTTCCGCTCCAGCACATCCAGCGGCATACAACCGTCTTTCAGAAATTCATCGTGAAAGGCCGCCAGGTTGAATTTGTCGCCAAGCTGCTGCTCGTATTTACTCCGCAGTTCCCGGATCTTCAAAGCTCCGATTTTGTACGACAGCGCCTGTCCCGGAATGGCCATATAGCGCTCAATTTCGGCCGTAGCGCCGTCTTCCGAGATCGGCTCGTTATCCATCATGTATTTAATCGCCTGCTCCCGCGTCATTTTTTTGGCGTGCAGGCCCACATCTACGACTAGCCGGACGGCCCGGTGCATTTCGTCGCCCAAGGCACCCATGTACTGGTAGGGGTCGGTGTACAGGCCCAGTTCTTTGCCCAGCGACTCGCAGTACAGGGCCCAGCCTTCGCCGTAAGCGCCGTACCAGCTAAAGCGCTGAAATTTGGGTAAGGCTGTATTTTCCTGTTGCAGCGAAATCTGGTAGTGATGCCCCGGAATGGCTTCATGCAGAAACAGCGACTCCATACCCGAGGTAATGTTGAACTTGCTGGCGTCCGGAATGGGTACGTAAAATATACCCGGCCGGCTGCCATCCGCCGAGCCCTGGTTATACTCCGCACTCGCCGAAGCCTCCCGAAATTTCTCTGTCTGCCGAATCTCAAATGGTGTCTTCGGCGTTTTGGTAAACATCGACTTCAGGTTTGGCTCAATCTTCGCCTGAATAGCCCGAAAGGCATCCAGCACCTCCTCCGGCTTTTTGTACGGATACAATTTTGGGTCATTTTTGATATGCGTGAAGAACTCGTCCAGCGTACCTGTAAAGCCGACCTGCTGCTTCACCTTCTCCATTTCGCTGCGGATTCGCGACACTTCTTTCTGACCGGTCTGGTAGATTTCTTCCGGCGTTTTGTCGGTGGTTGTCCAGGTCTTCACGAGATATGTGTACAGATTCGCGCCCTGCGGCACCATATCGATCCCCGCTGAGGCTCTGGCTTTCGGCAGGTACTCTTTTTTGAGAAAATCACCGAGTTTGCGGTACGTCGGTACAATGTCTTCCTGAATGGCCTTTTTATAGGCAGCCGTCAGTCTGCTTTTATCCTCGCGGCTGAAATCCGCCGGCAGGTTACTTATCGGACCGTAGAACAGGCTTTTTGTTGGGTCGGCAACCACCAGGTCATTCATCTGAGGGATCATCTTGACCACCAGACTGGCCGGCAGCACCATATTGGTTTCTATGCCTTTCCGCAAATTGGCAATGGCGGTATCCCCCCAGGTCTTGAACGCCGAGACACGCTTCAGCCAGTTCTCATAATCGGTTACTGTTTTGAACGGCTGCGCACCGGCACCGCTGCCGAGTTGCCCAAATGTGAGCGGTAAGCCCCAGAACTGCTGAAACGGAATGTATTCCTGGTGGAATTTCAGTCCTTCCAGCTGAACTTCCATCTCGCGTTCAAAGATGTCGTACGAGACTTTATCGGCATCGGATAGGTTCTGCCGGTCAAAGGATCGCAGTTGCTTCAGGTTGTTGCTGTAAAACTGCCGGGTTTTCTCGATAAACGCCTGCGATATGTCATTCGGCAGCTGATCATTGTAACGGTCATCTCCCTGGGTCGTAGCCTCCAGCGGGAATAGTTTCAGGCGCTCTTCAAAATAAGTATCAAAAAACTTCGCCAGGTCAGGGTTCCGTTCGTCTGTTTTGGTGTTAGTGCAGGAGGTGTACGTCATCAGCGAAGCAAAAAAGGTAATGGCCAGAATCAGTCGGTGCATAAACGGTGCGGTGTTGTTGGGTGAAAATGGAGCCTAAAAATACAGGAGAGAACAATACAATCGTAGCCATTTATGGGTCAATGATTCCACTTGTCCAAATCCGGCAGGCCCTCAGCGTCTTTTCCTGTATTTTCGTTGAACGCATTTGTACAAACACCAGTATTACCTCTATGAAGAAAGTCAATCTGTTTATTCTCTTTTTCTCCCTTACCTCAACGGTTCTGCTGGCCCAGTCTGCCGCTCCGCTGTTCTACGAAATCAACCTGAATGACCGCGCCGACGACCAGTTTAAGGTTACCTTACGGGTGAATGGCCTTAAACCCGAAAACGCGGTGTACCAGTTTGCGGCCACGGCACCCGGCACGTATCAGATTATGGATGTTGGCCGTTACGTCCGCGGCTTTAAAGCCTTCGATAAGCAGGGTAAGGAGCTGAAATCTCAACAGGTTTCTACGAATCAATGGAAAATAGACCAGCCCGCTCAGGTTCGGGAAATCCGTTACAGCGTTGCCGAAACGTGGGATACGCCGGTTAAAGAGCATAAGCCCTACAACATGTGCGGGACGTCCATTGAAAAAGATCACGCCCTTATCAACGGACAGGGTGTTTTCGGTTACCCAACGGGTATGCAGGCCACACCAATTGAGGTAAAGATCAACTACCCCGCTGAATGGTCAGTGGGCACTGCGCTGGACAAAAATGCCAAAGGCCACTTCCTGGCCAGGAACTACGACCATATTGTGGACTCCCCCATCCTACTCGGTCGACTGACCAAAGCCGAAACCACGGTGGCCGGTGCGCAGATTGACGTATTCACGTACTCAAAAACCGACAAAATCACCTCGACACAACTTCTGAACGATATGCAGGCGATGCTGACAGCCGCTGGTCAGTTTCTGAAAAAGCTACCCGTAAAACGGTACACCTTCCTGTACCATTTTGAAGATCAGGACTGGGGGGCCTGGGAGCACTCGTACAGCTCGGAGTATGTGATGGAAGAAGCAGACTTCACCCCCGCACTGGCTCAGAAGGTCACCTCGATAGCCGCGCACGAATTCTTCCACGTAGTCACCCCGCTTAATATTCACAGTGAAATTATTGAGCAGTTCAACTTTGTCACCCCTACTCCCTCCGAACACCTGTGGCTGTACGAAGGCGTAACCGAGTGGGCCAGCGACGCCATGCAGTTGAGGGGCGGCATCATGGATACGGACACCTACCTGGGCGAACTGACCGAGAAAATCCAGATCGATAAAAGCCTAGACACGACTTACAGCCTGAGCAAGCTGGGCCTGACCTGCTATACCAACGAGGGCCAGAGGCAGTATTTTAACATCTACAACCGTGGTGCTTTAGTAGCCGGTCTGCTGGATATTCGCCTGCTGGAACTGTCCGGCGGCAAGCGGGGTCTCCGGGAGGTAATCAACGAACTGGCGACCACCTACGGCCCTAACAAAGCGTTTCCGGAGAAAGACTTCTTCGCCATTTTCGTGCAAAAGACGTACCCGGAAATTGCTGACTTCTTTGCCCGCTACGTCAGGGATGCTCAGCCCCTGCCGTTTCAGGAGTACTACGGCAAAGTAGGTATCCGGTATTTTCCGGCCATTGCCACCGGTGAGAAAACACCATCACTGGGCCTCCAGATCGGCTTTATCGATAGCAAACTCAAGATTGTAAATGTAGAAGAGCCGCTTGTCAAAGCCGGCCTGCGCGAGGGCGACGAATGGATCGGCTTTAATCAGCAGCCGGTTACGATGAGCAGTGTACAGGCCATTGCCGGCCAGATGAAACAGTTAAAGCCCGGCGACACTTATGAACTCACCGTCCGGCGCGACGGTCAGGAGCATGTTGTCAAAAGCACCATGCTGGAAATAGACGAAGTGCAACGCTACGTATTCCGGCCAGATCCGAACGCTACCACACAGCAGCTCCGGTTGCGGGAAGCGTGGGCGAAGAACCTGTAGGCTGGGTACCCCGGATCACAAATCCGGGGTACTAACCACCTCACGGTCCAGATTTCGAATGTCTTTCAGGTACTCGGCCGGCAGCAACGCCCGCTGCACCATAGAGCGCAGTCCGAGCCGGTTGAGTACTTTATACAGCCACATGGTTGATGCCAGCAGCGGTTTCGGCGGCAGGTCGAGCAGGCGGTGAACACGCTCCGGCACCAGCAGCGACTGGGATTGTAACAGCAGGTTGTACCGCCAGGGGCCCAACTCTTCCCGATAACGCTCAAAGAGCCGCTTGGTGTAAATGCTGTAGGCCAGGTCGCGCCGGATGTGGCTCCGGCGGTCCACCAGCCAGTCGGCATAGGTCTTGGGCAGATCGGGTATTTGCAATCCTTCGCCCACTCGCCGGAAGACATCGTAGACTTCTTCTTTTTCCGACAACGTCAGCGGCCGGTGCAGCAGTTGATAGGCCCGCTCCGAATAATCAATGAGCATATACAGCACATCGCGGTACGCCCAGTCGGGAATCCGCTGCCCCCTGCTTTTCTCGACGCCCCCGTGAATGGCGTGGATGCGGGCAATGGCCCGTTCGGCGGACTCTTTATCCGAAAACACAATTTCCTGCGCGTACCGAACGGTTGAGAACAAACGACCGATGGGGTCGGCCGGCAGCTTTCCGGTAAAAAATAACCAGTCGACGGCCCGGTTCAGAGCAAATTCGCCGGCCGAACCGGCAAAAATCAGCAGAATGACGTCGGCATCTCCCCATATGCTCTTGACAACGGAGTCGGGTCGAACAAAGTACTGCATAGTTTAGGATGTGGATAGCTTTTTCCCTATATACTACATCTATAAACAGTTGATGAAGCCGGTAAATTCCGGTTGGTTGGCCGAATTGCCGACCACAGAATTAAGAATTTATTGAGTAATCGGGGCAACTTTCGTGAGGAATGGTCTTACCGAATGACCGTTGGTTCAAAAATGTCACCGAAACGCACCGAATGTTTTGCATAAAACGTGTTTTGTGCTACTTTCATATGATTCCAACACGAAAACCATGAAAAATCTACTACTCGCTGCGCTGGTTTTTTTATCGCTATCCACCTACGGCCAGCAGGTTATCACCGGCCGGGTAACCGACCGGCAGGGCGACCTGCTGATCGGTGCCACCGTTGTCGAAAAAGGCACCAACAACGGCACGACTACCAATGCGGCCGGTCAGTACCAGATCACGACCCGCTCCGCCGATGCCGTACTGGTTTTCTCGTATGTCGGCTTTCAACGGCTCGAAGTGCCCGTAAACGGCCAGACTACGATCAATCCTACCCTGGAAGAAACCAACACGCTTGCCCAGGTGAACGTGGTAGGCTCCCGCAACCTGAACCGCTCGGTAACGGACTCCCCCTCCCCCATTGACCTGATCGATATCCGGGAGGTAACGGCCAAAACCGGGCAACTGGACCTGAACCAGCTCCTGCAATTTGCCGCCCCCTCGTTTAATTCCAACCGCCAGACCGGCTCCGACGGGGCCGACCACGTAGACCCCGCTACCCTGCGGGGTTTGGGTCCCGATCAGACACTGGTGCTGATCAACGGAAAGCGCCGGCATCAGTCATCGCTGGTGAACCTGTTCGGCAGCCGCGGCCGGGGCAATACGGGAACCGATCTGAACGCCATTCCGGCGGCTGCCATCGAGCGTATCGAAATTCTGCGCGACGGGGCATCGGCCCAGTACGGCTCCGACGCCATTGCCGGGGTGATCAACATTGTCTTGAAGTCGAACGTCAATGAATTTACCGGCAATGTCAACTACGGCATGTACCAGGCCAAATACCGGTTCGATGATCGGGCATTCGACGGGGCCAACGTAAACGTCAACGCCAACTACGGCCTGCGTATCGGTCAGGAGGGCTTCCTCAACCTGACCGCCGATCACAACTTCCGGGACCACACCCAGCGGGCCAACGTAGCCAGTGACATTGCCCGCCGGCAGTACGGCGATCCTAAAGTTCAGAACACCTCGTTCTACGCCAACTCCGCCATTCCGGTCAGCGCCAACGCTCAGATCTACGCCTTTGGCGGGCTGAACTTCCGTAAGGGTGATGCCTACGCCTGGACCCGCTTTGCCGACAGCGAACGGAACGTACCGGCCATCTACCCCAATGGCTTCGATCCTATTATTTCCAGCGACATTCTCGACGGCTCCATTGCCGCCGGCATCCGGGGCACCTGGAAAGGGTGGAACATCGATCTGGGCAACGTATTCGGCAGCAACCGCTTCCAGTACACCGTTAACAACACCCTGAATACCTCACTGGGGGCTACCTCCCCTACCTCTTTCGATGCGGGCGGTTTCCAGTTGCAGCAGAACGTAACCGGCCTGCATTTTACACGCAATTTTCAGAATACCTTACAAGGCCTTAACATCGCCTTCGGCAGTGAGTTCCGGGCGGAGCGGTACCTGATCTTTGCCGGGGAAGAAGGCTCGTACCGGAATTACGATCCGACCAAACCGGGTGGCTCGCAGGGTTTCCCTGGCTACCAACCGGGCGACGCTATCAACCAGGGCCGTACCAACCTGGGTATCTACGTTGATACCGAAGCCGATATTACCCGGGCGTTTATGCTGGGCGCAGCGGTGCGGTTTGAAAACTACAGTGATTTTGGCAGTACTGTAAACGGCAAACTCTCAACGCGGCTACGGCTGAGCAACAACTTCACGTTACGAGCTACGGCCAGCACCGGCTTCCGGGCTCCATCACTGGCGCAGATCTACTTTAACTCCACCTTCACCAACTTCGTAAACGGGCAACCGGTAGAGGTATTGCTGGCCAGAAACAACAGCGCCGTTACGCAGAAGCTGGGCATCCCGGCCCTCAAACAGGAAACCTCCCAGAACCTGAGCGTTGGTTTTACGGGCCGGCTGGCCTCTAATTTTACGGTAACGGTGGACGGCTACCTGGTCAAGGTAAAAGACCGGGTGGTCCTGACGGGTCCCTTTACCAACGAAGACCCCGACATTGGAGCCGACCTGCAGGCGCTGCGCGTTGGTCAGGCCCAGTTCTTCACCAATGCCATCTCGACTACCACGCGGGGGCTGGATGTGATTCTGGCGCATAGTGCTACCCTCGGCCGGGGGCGGCTCAACACCACGCTGGCGGCCAACTTTAACCGGCTGACGGTGGATGCCGTCCAAACCAACGAGCGGCTGCGAGGTAAAGAAGATACCTATTTTGACGAACGCGAACGCCGGTTCGTGGTGGCCTCCGCCCCACCGTCAAAAATCAACCTGACGCTGGATTACAGTATCGACCGGTGGACGGTCGTTGCCCGCGCCATTCGCTTCGGGCAGGTAGAACTGGCAAACTACAATGTCTACGAAGGCGATCCGTCTCTTACCGTTCTCGATGTTTATACCCCACGAATCACCACGGATCTCTCGGTCGGCTACCGGTTGACCAATCAGGTGAGACTCACGCTCGGCGGCACCAATATCTTCAACGCCTACCCGAACCTCCACGATCCCACCCTCACCGAATCAGGTGGTGCCTGGGATCCGGTGCAGATGGGCAGCAATGGTGCGTTCTGGTACGTAAAGCTGAATCTTCGATTTTGAGTTGGATGGAATAATCCGGCCTGCCAGAGATCACCGGTATAAACCAGACTAGATTAGCAACCGTTAAAAAAACGTATCCGGCGCTAAGTATCCTCAACAGAGACGTCTTCAATGTCACGGGTGCGCGCCAACTCCTGAGTCAACTACAGCAGTTGGGTGGAATCGATATGTTAATCCTGCCGGTGTAGGCAGCAGGATCTTCTATCTCTATATTCATGCGTTTACAGTATGTAAAAAAAGCGTTATTTTTGACCAGCTGACTTCCTAGCCTGAAGAAATACCCGATGATCGGCCAGCCCCACGGTGAGCTACGACGAAGGGCGGTTTGTCGTCTTACTCAAACCGCCACGTAAACCCGGACATGACACACGATAACCTGCGCTTGTTATTTACGGGTTCCGTTTGGGCCTTGTTTCTGCTCAATGCTGTGCAATGGGGGCTGTACCGACAGCGTATTTACGGCCTGTTCACCTTGCACACGTTCAGTTGGCTGAGCAGCCTCTTCCTATACGACAACGTCCTAACCTTACCCGCATCGACGAGCACCTTGCTCATGAATCTGAGTATGGGCTTTTTCAAGCTCAACTTCCTTGAATTGGTGCTTGTGCTGTTCACCCATCCGGGCAGTTCCTCGCGGCAATGGACCCGGGTGGCGCAGGCGCTGGTGGTGGTTTATGTGCTCGGGGGTTGGATCGTGTGGCAACCCACCAAGCCCAACGTCGTGTATGAAGTCATGACGCACGTTTTCCGCATATTGGCGTTGCTCATCAACTTGGGTGCTGTTTGGCTGGCGGCCCGTCGACGAGACCCGGTAGCCCGCCTATTTCTGGTCGGATCTGCCTTCATGACGCTCAGGGGATTGTTGTCGCTGGCCCTTTTCTCGGGGCCAAAATGGCCCTGGGCCACCCAGGACGTGTACGCGTCGGCAAACCTGGTGATTCAGGGCATGCTGATGGCGGAATTACTTTGCTTTTCGCTCTGCCTGACCTTCCTACGACGGCTTCAGGAGGTGGCCCAGGCCCGGCAGCAGGCCGTAACGGAGCAGGAACTGGTGGGCGAACGCGAGCAGCGCCGACGGGAAAGTCTGGAAGCGGAACTGGCGGTACAGCAACTGGAACAAGAGAAAATGGCCGTGCAACTCCGGGCCCTGCAAGGTCAGGTCAATCCGCACTTTCTGTTCAACTCGCTTAACACCCTATCCTCCCTGATTGATGAAAGTCCCCGGCAAGCGGGCGAGTTCGTGGATGAACTCAGCAGCGTGTACCGCTATCTGCTGCGGGCCAACGATAACCCCTTGACCACGCTGCGCCATGAACTGGACTTCATTCGCTCCTATTATCACCTGCTTCAGACTCGTCACGGTACAGGTATCGACTTGCGCATCGCGGTAGATGACCAGTACCTCGGCACGCAATTGCCTCCCCTTACCTTGCAACTGTTAGTCGAGAATGCCGTCAAGCACAACGTGGTACTGCCTGATCAGCCCCTGGTTATAACTATCACAACCAATCCGAACGGGCAGTTGGTGGTCCAGAATAATCTTCAGCGCAAAGCCTCGCGAGTCCTCAGCAACGGCGTCGGTCTGAGCAACATCCTGACTCAGTACCGAATGCTGGGACAGGGCCTGCCCACGGTGTACGATGGAAGCGGGCAGTTCGTAGTAACCCTGCCGCTGGTCTGTGCCCAGGAATCCGCCGGGTGAACGAATGCCATATCATTACCGGTACGTGTCGAGGCTGACTGCCATGAGCGTAGGGAATGTCCAGGCAAAGTGATGCGTCGGGTAAATGAGTGGGCGGCTTGCCTGCACATACGTTACATATTCCTTATCCCGGTAAATGCCCGACATGGCTTCCAGCAAATTCCCCGGCCAACTTTGGGCAGACCCTTTGTTCGGATTAGGAAACCACTTCCATTCTGAAGGATGCAGGCTATAGTAATAGAGATAATCCAACGCTGTTTTTATAGACCGACCGTCCTGCGAGTAGTTAAAAAGATTTTCTCCTGTAGTATTAAAGATCACCCAGGAAGCGGCCGTTATAGGAGCCAGAGAAAAGTACGTATACCAGATTCCATTTGCCTTTCTCTTTGTTTCTTCGGGCATGCTGCCATCCGGTGCAATTTTATGGAACAAGTCACTCTTTATCAGACGTGTGTTTTCTGCGATTTCTTTTTCATCATCCAGAAATTGCGCGCACAACGCCGAGCCGAACCGTCCCCAGTCGGCCCAGTTATTGGCATGGTTACGAATCTCGTTGCAAGCTTTGCGGTACACGGTTTCCACCCAACGCTCAAACTGCTTTTTATCCGCTTTTGACCAGCCCTGGTACCCATGCAGCAGCTCTGCGGCCATTAACATACCAGAACCGGCATACGCCATGACTAAACTACCATCGGCATCTGAATAGTGGGTGTTGGTTGCACCCCAGGCGTTGAGAATTTCCAGGGATTTAGCCGCATATTTCTGCTCTCCGCTCAACTGCCAGGCTAATGCGCATGCATACGCATCAAAAGCGTTCGTATTAAGGCTCTTTGAATTTTTTCGATGCATAACCGCATCGACATAATAACCAGGCACACTGAAATTGGCAAGGGCCTCGATAGGGTGGTGCCAGGCCGAGTCGGCATATACGATTAGTTGCCGGTAGGCATCCCAGTACGGCTGTTTCTTCGCCTTGACTTGCTTTCTTACAAAATCCAACTGCTTCTGAGGGTGCATAC
Organism: Nibrella saemangeumensis; assembly: GCF_039541915.1. Classification (NCBI taxonomy): domain Bacteria; kingdom Pseudomonadati; phylum Bacteroidota; class Cytophagia; order Cytophagales; family Spirosomataceae; genus Nibrella; species Nibrella saemangeumensis. The sequence goes on along the minus strand of NZ_BAABHD010000032.1, from coordinate 196,085 downwards.
CACCCGGATGGTCATAGGCGAAGCAAGACCCTATTTTCAAAAGAAGTAAGATTGTCAGCACGTATTTCTTAAAAGCCATTGCACCAGGGTTTCAGAGTTTCGAGGTAAAGACAGAACGGCTAACCTGTACCATTCTTAAATCGTTGAAGAACTGTTACGTATGCAGATATAGAAGGGTGGAAAACGAAAATCTACTTGTGCGGTGGGACTCAATACCCTTACCTGCAACCATCAGGCAGGGGTGGTATGGATGTCAGGTTAGTGGATTACCAAATATGGGTAGCTCTACTTGTCCCGACCTTAACCAGTAACAACAAATACCTGATTAGAGAAGCCCGTTTGGTTTTAATGGTCGATACGCGCCCAGCGCTGAATACCATATTAAAATCGACGTCTATGCATATCCGTTCATCATAAGCTCTTGCATGAACTAAATCGGGTGCTTTCCAAGTAGTCATCTTTTTCATCTGACTTCGAATATTGATTTGCACCTGAAATCGGGTAAGGTGAGCCGGTAAACACGAACCTGACCTTTGCGCCCAATTGGCCCTGGGAACTGGTTTCAGGAGTCAATTGATGATAATTTTAGCGTTTAAAACGGCACAGACTCATTTCAAAAGACTAAAGACTTAGTAGTGACATACGATTAAAATGATTGTAACTCTGCGCTTCAAAACCACCTTGAGGCAAAGTGAGTAGCGAATCTCTTTAGTTTTGGGTAGAGATTTGGTATAGCTATCTTATTAAATCACACCAAGACAAGTTATACACCTTCATCGTCAACTACAGTAAAGTCATGGTTGCTTGCGTTATGGATAAAAAAGCTCAATTAGAAATCTTGCATAAGCGTATGATTGAAGAAATTCAAGATTATGCAATTATTTTGTTGGACTTGGACGGAACGATTCTCTCCTGGAATAAAGGCGCTGAAACTATAAAGGGGTATAAAGCCGATGAGATCATTGGCCAGAACTTCCGGCTGTTTTACCTGCCCCAGCACCGGGAGGAACTATTACCAGAAAAGTTGCTGGAACAAGCTAAAAAAGAAGGAAGGGCCAAACACATTGGCATGCGGGTCCGCAAGAACGGCACCATTTTCTGGGGCAGTATAGTAATTACTGCACTTCATGATGAACAAGAGCAGGTAGTCGGCTTTACTAAGTTGACCCGCGAACTACAGGATAACGAAATATGTTGACCGCTTTTTACGGTTAACATCATTTTAGCTGATGAGTAGGTATTCTTTGTTTAGGTTAACAGTAAATTTTTTAATTACTTTAAATATCCTATTCATGGTTGACAGGCTATCATCAGATTGGGCTTTTTAATCAGCAGGAGAATAACGTTATGGAGTAAGTACATGAAAAGCTACTTATACCGTGATAAGTAATTCGAAATTTAAAAGGTAATCCAGCAGTTTCATGTACAAAACCCTTACCACTACTCATAATGCAACACCCCCCTTCTACCAGCTGCTATGTTTAGGACCTGACAAAAAAGAATATCATCAACTGAGAGAAACGTTGGAAGCAGGTCTGCCTTCTTGTCTGGTCAGGCCAGTAGCCCATGCAGAGGCCTTATTGAGCTACCTACAACATCCAAATACTTCTAAACCCGCTCTGATTCTGATAGATAGTGAAATGTTGGGTGGGTACAGCCTGCTCAGTAAGCTAAAAGCCCACGCTGGCTTACAAACTATTCCCGTTATTATCGTGCTATCAGGCCGAAAGCAGCGCAGTCAGGTTATGAAAGCTTACGAAGCAGGTGCTAATGCAGTGATACCCTTACCGGCTTCGCCTACAGCCTTATACGATACCAGCTTCTTTCTTAAGAAATTCTGGCTGCAAACAGCTACGCTTCCTGGTGAGGCCACAGAAGCAGGAGATTGAGTCGATTGTCGATATCAATGATTACTAAGCACGTATAATCGACATAATTCTCAAGCTGTATTTAACCCTTCCTTCAAATGGGCAGTAAACAAAACAGCCTCCCAACGTTGGGAGGCTGTTTCGCAGTAGCCGGAAAATCCATTTACTTTATTTTGCCGCAAACGGGTCGAGGAACAGGTACCGGCCGCGGTTTTGCTCGGGCTTAGCCCCGGTATTTACATCGATGTGCATGACCTGCACGGTGTTACCGGCATTGGCAGCTGGCCAGTTGGGCAGACCAGCACCATTCGGATTGCCGGTTTTAATGAAGTTGGCGAAGTAGTTCTGCATCACTTCCGACACTTTATAATCCTCCGGCGTCCAGGCATATACCTTATTGCTTGCCAGATTACCCATAGCGTACTCAATTTCCGCCGAATGCACCGCACCACGGGCCGCAGGCGCTTTCGGAGCCGAGGGGTCAGTATTTCTCACGACACCACCCGCCAGACCAGGGGTAGCATTGCCCATTTCGGGGACCATGGCCGGACGCGGACGCGTGTAGTAGTAGCGGTATACCGGCTTGCCACTGGTTTTGCCGTGCAGATCCGACCACTTCCAGGTGCTGAAGCCGATGAAGCGGTCACCCGCCAGTGCCGTAGCCGATTCCTGTACCTCTTTCTCGCTATTACCCGGATACAAGCGCATTACTTCAGCAGCCTTATCGCCGTAGAGCCTTTGTACCGCTTTAGCGTAGTTCTCGGGCGTTGGCGCATCCTTTCCCAGAATTGCCCCAGCATTCATTTCTTCGGAGTTCCAGCCAACCAGCAACGGTACGCGGGCCTGCTCTCCGTTCGCGTAAATGGTTGCCCCCGGCTTTGGCAGGAAATATCCGTCCACATTGAGTCCGAAACGGGGTGTCCCCTGTTGGGCGGTCGCTTCCAGCAATTTCTCGGCCGGCATGGCTCTTAATTCAGTCAGCGATTTAGCGCCAACCTGAGTCGCAAATTTTTCGCCTGATACTTCGGCTTCGGCCAGCGTTACGGGCGTCAGCGTTCCCAGAATCGAACCACTCTCGCCGATGGCTCCGGCAATCAGGTTTTTCGACAGCGGAGAGGCCATCTGGGCGCTCACCGAGGTAGAACCAGCCGATTCGCCAGCGATCGTCACTCGTTTGGGATCACCACCGAACGCGGCAATATTCTGTTGCACCCAGCGCAGGGCGGCACTCTGGTCTAGCAGGCCGTAGTTACCGGATGCCTTGTTCGGGGATTCTTTGGTCAGCTCGGGATGGGCCATAAAGCCAAATACGTTGAGCCGATAGTTGACCGTCACGGCCACAATGCCTTTGCGGGCCATGCTTTCGCCGTCGTAACGTGGTTCGGAACCATCACCGGCGATGTAGCCACCACCGTAGAAATACACCAGTACGGGCAGCTTTTCATTGGCCGCTTTAGCGGGGGTCCACACATTCAGGTATAGACAATCTTCGCCCATGCCGTTGGAACGGAAGTTCATATCGCCGAACACCGCCCGCTGCATGGCGCGGGGACCAAATTGCCTGGCCTGACGGACACCAGTCCAGTTTTTAACCGGCTGGGGTTCCCGCCAGCGCAACTCGCCAACGGGCGGCTGGGCAAAGGGAAGCCCCTTAAAAGAGCGGACACCACTGGCTTCGAGGGTACCCTCCACGTCACCATTGACGGTTTTGGCGCGTGGAGCGGTTTGAGCCAGCACGGCCGGCGGAGCCTGAACGGCAGCCACCAGCAGGAGACTAAACAGGATTTTCATGAGGTCAGGGAAACTGAATTGGTTATTATTGTCTCAATTTGTTACAATAATAACCAATTACCCGCTGACCACCAAAGCGACTACGCTCAGGATTGTTCTACTCCGATGATCCGGCTGTCGGCAGGCTGCTGTTTTGCCGGGATTTGCCGCAACATCCCCCGCACAATACCGTATTGAGCGGCTGCATAAGTACCCAATATCAGCCATGCACTGGCCGGGATGGGCTGGATAAATTTGTTGATGGCAATCAGGGAGTCTGACGCCATAAATAGCAAAGCGCCAACCAGCACCCAGCGGTAACTATCGGTCGGTGCGGCTGCCCGGCGTAACGTCGCCATCCAGCTCATTGTACTAATACACAGCACGTATACTACAACGGGAATCCACAGCGGTGCGGTAGCCGGGTTCCGCAACAGCGGATCGTAGAGGAGATAAAGGAAACCGGCAAGATAAGCGAGAAAGGGTAGTGCGTTGCGCATGCCCCGGCGACGGGTGAATGACGCTCCGTTATCCGTAACCGAGTACCGGAAGGCAATACTGTAACATACCTGCATCACCAGAAACGAAGCCAGCCCGGCAGCAAACAGGTCGGCCTCCTGAATCATCAGGAATACATCGCCGGCCAGGGCAAAGAACAAGCCGATAAAGAGCCAGCGCAGACTCCGGCTGAAACCTGCTGCCGGTTTATTGACGTAAAGGTATCCCATCAGCGAGAGCATCAGTAAGGGCTTACAGCCGTACAGCAGCAGTTTTACCGGTATAGTTTCCCCGGCAATGGTCAGGATACACAAGGCAGCATACAGGCCACCAAACCGGAGACGCGACGATTTGGGCATTGGAAGAGGATTTAGGTATCGTAAATTAATTTTCCAGCACCAGAAACTCAACCCGCCGGTTTTTCTCCTTATTGATCTCCACATCATTGGGCGCTACGGGCCGGGCGTCGCCGTAACCCACGTACCGCAGCCGGCTCTCGTCGACCCCTTTGTTGAGCAGGTAGTTGGCTATTACCTTCGCCCGGTTTTCAGACAGGAGCTGATTCAACCGCCGGTCGCCTACGTTATCGGTATGACCGCCGATTTCGATTTTCAGCTTCGGATTTGCCTTCAGCGTGTTCAGCAGTTTATCGAGCTGCTGCGTCGATTCCTTACGCATGACATAACTGCCCTGGTCGAAATAAACATTGTCGAGCCGGATGGTCTGATTCGCCCGCAGGTCAGTAAAAACCGCCGACTCTTTCTCCATCAGGGCGATATGCTCATACAGGCCGCAGGTATCGCAGGAGACCACCATAATCTCCTCAATGGAATCGTAGCCCGCTACCCGCGTGGTCACCACCAGCGTATCACTGCGCTCCAAGACAAACGAGTAAGGTTTACCAGGCTTACTTGTTCCCTTGTAATACTTTTTCGCCAGCACCGCCTGAATGCTGTACGTAGCCGACAAGTCCTTCGCGGTCTTTTCGTCTTTTGCGCCAATGGTAAACGTTGTACTCCTGACGGATGCAGAAGCAGGTGCTGCGGCAACGGGCGTAATTTTACGCGTCTGAGCCCAGCCCGGACTCACCGACAGACCCCAAAACAAATAACAGACGAGCAATACGCGCATAGAGTACGCTTACGGGTAGTTATACCCAAATATAGTGATTTCAGCCTGAGAACCGATGCCCGGCCCGAACCCAGTATCACGATTGATGCAGTCTCAGTACCGCTCATACCAGCCGAAATGCTGGTGAATGATGTTATCCTTCTCCTTTTTGAGAAAGTCCAGGTAAGCCTGGGCCACCGGTGAGAACTGCTTGCTTTTGAGCCAGATCAGGTACCAGGTCGTACTCATAGGCAGGCCACTGACGGGTATGATTTGCAGGTAATTGTTATCCATTTCGTTTTTCAGTCCGATCAGGGGCATAACGGAGTAACCCAGCCGGGCCAGGAGCGCCTGCTTAACGGCCTCGTTGGAGGTAAGCTCCATTTTTTTGCGTATCGTAAGCTGGTTTTTCTCAACAAACCGCTCCATCATGTACCGTGTACCAGAGCCTTCCTCCCGATAAATTAGGGGCAGATCTTTCAGCAGTGATGGCTCGTACACTTTACCCGGCTCGGCCTCAAAGCCGCAACCAACCAGAAACAGCCGGTTCGGCATCAATTCGACATGGTCAATTTTCAGATGATCAGGCAGGATCGACACCAGCGCGAAATCAACCCCATTGTTTTCCAGACTCTCCAGTACTTTGAGCTTATTGGTAACGTCCATCATCAGGTCAATGCCTTCGTGCTGCCGGATAAAACCCGACAGAAAATAAGGCATCACATACTTGCCGGTCGATACGACCGAGATTTTCAGCTTGCCATTAAGCAGGCCTTTGTGGGCCAGCGTCCGGTAATTGATCGCATAGACCTCATTCAGGATCTTTTCGGCAGCTCCGGCAATTTCCCGCCCGAAATCCGTCAGGTATACCCGGCGACTGATGACTTCCGTCAGCGGAATGTCAAACTGATCCTGGAAATTTCGTAGCTGAATGGATACGGCAGGTTGGGTCAGGTGCAGTTCTTCGGCCGCTTTGGTGATGCTCTGCGTCTGCGAGATTTTAAGAAATACCTGTAGTTGGTGTAATGTATAATTCATAAGGTATGCTTATGCTTTGCATCAAAATTATAAATTTTTATTTATATGACAAGTTGCGGAGCTTTGCAACGAACCAAATAGATAATCCTGCCATATGACTCGCATCACTGTTGCCAAAGGAGACGGCATCGGACCCGAAATCATGAATGCCACGCTGGACATTATTCTGGCCGCCGGTGCTCAGCTTGAAATTGATGAAATTGACGTTGGAGAGAAAGTGTACCTCGCTGGCAACACCTCGGGCATCTCAAAGGAGTCGTGGAACAGCCTCCGGCAGAACAAGGTCTTTCTGAAAGCGCCGATTACCACACCCCAGGGCGGTGGCTACAAAAGCCTGAACGTAACCACCCGCAAAATGCTGGGCCTGTACGCCAATGTGCGCCCCTGCATGAGCCTTCATCCCTTCATAAAAACCAAGCATCCGATCATGGATGTGGTGATCATCCGCGAAAACGAAGAAGACCTATACGCCGGTATCGAGCACCAGCAGACCGACGAGGTCGTTCAGTGTCTGAAGCTCATCAGCCGCCCCGGCTGCGAAAAAATCGTCCGCTACGCTTTTGAATACGCGAAGCAGTACGGCCGCAAAAAAGTAACCTGCTTCACCAAAGACAACATCATGAAGCAAACCGACGGTCTGTTTCACCAGGTATTTGATGAGGTAGCGAAAGAATACCCGGAGATTGAAAACGAACACTGGATCATCGACATTGGCGCGGCCAAACTGGCGGATACCCCCGAAGCCTTTGATGTGATTGTGATGCCGAACCTATACGGCGATGTACTGTCGGACGTAGCCGCCCAGATTGCCGGTTCGGTGGGTCTGGCGGGTTCAGCCAACATAGGCGAAGAGTGCGCCATGTTTGAAGCCATTCATGGCTCCGCTCCGCGACGTGCCGGGCAGAACCTGGCTAACCCGTCGGGGCTGTTGCAGGGTGCCATTATGATGCTCAACCACATCGGGCAGACCGACGTAGCCGAACGCGTACAGAACGCCTGGCTAAAAACCATCGAGGACGGTATTCATACTTACGATATCTATAAGGATGGCGTCAGCAAGCAGAAGGTAGGCACCAAAGAATTTGCCCAGGCGGTCATTGCCAACCTCGGCCAGCAGCCATCGACCCTGAAAGCTGTATCTTATGCGAAGGGAACCACGCTGAAATTACCTAAATACCAGCGCAAATCGGCATCGGCCAAAGAACTGCTGGGTGTAGATGTGTTTGTCCACTGGAAAGGCACCAGCGCCGACGAACTGGCCCAACTGCTGACCCCGGTGAACACCCAGGACCTGCGGCTGAGCATGATTACCAACCGGGGCATCAAGGTATGGCCCGAGGGTTTCGACGAGACCTTCTGCACGGACCACTGGCGCTGCCGCTACCTGCCGGCCAACGGCCACGCCATTACCAAGCAGCATATTGTCGACATCCTTTCGAAAGCTATTGAGCAGGATATTGACACCATCAAAACCGAGAACCTGTACGCCTTCGACGGCAAGCCCGCCTTTTCGATGGGTCAGGGACAATAACGATCTAAGTTAACGGTTCGGTAAATTCCTTCACCCTTACCTTTTCACCATTGACCCCAATCACACGGTAAACCTACGACCATGACGATTCAACTGATTAATGGACACTTCAACCCGCAGGAGGCTCTCGACATCCTGACCCAGATGGTATACGTAAAAATTCAGTTTCACGAAAATAAGATTAAGCACTCCGACAGCGAGGAGGACATCAAAACCCGCGAAAAGCGCATCAAGGATTTGCAGCGGGAGTTATACTAGACGCGGCAGTTTATGGAAAAGCACCAACCAGACGGTATTAGCCTCCACGCCGACATTTCTGTTTCTGTACCGGAAATGGTAGCCGCTTAGGCACTATAATTACAGTTATACAGGCAATGGCTTCGCAGGTCTCCAACCAACTCTATGGCCGGAGGGTTAGCCGTTGACTACGTTGCGCATTGCCTGTATTTTAAAATAGAGCGCAAACACGGCCAGCACACAGAATATGGCTACTTTGGTAACTATAACCGGAAGGGAAAGTTCAATGCCGGCCTGCATCTGAAATATTGTCTGGATGGGCAGCATAATGCCGATCAGCACACATAGCGTCAGCAGCATGTCCAGCAGCACATACCCCATGGCTTTCCGCTGCTTCAGCAGGTAGAGGCAGATAAGAGCCAGCGGTGCTATAATTCCCATATCGAGTACGTACGTAATTTCGGTGGTATACGTCTCAATCAGCAGCAAGGGGCGCCTGGCGGCCATTGCGCTCAGAATATCCGGCAACCAGGCTATGTAAAGCGCCACCCCGGTTAAGGCCAGAAAGATATACATACCCCGGTACGGCAGCGTATGCCGGGTGCTGTGCGCCAGTCGGCCGTACGGAAAGCTCATCATCCCAACGATCAACCCGAAGAAGCTGGCCGAGAACAGGAGAATATACACCAGATGCAGCTCGTTATACGTCACACCAAAGGCGATGCTGGTGGCATAATAGTTGAAACACGCTACCACCGAAACCAGAAATAATCGCGTTTTTATCGTCTTTCTCAGCACATCCAGAATAAGCGACAGGATTAGCAAGGGGCAGGCAATAAAGAACATGGTAAAGTCTGTACCGCGAAAGATGGGAGCCCGGAAAAACGAATCGTGCTGATAAAGTCCCTTACCGTACATCCTGACGACATCGCCGTACTGATTGACTATTTCATGGGGCTCTCCACCCCCGGAAGCAAACAACCCGACGCCCGACGCAATGGAACTGAGGGTGAGTATCGCTATGGTAAGCGTGTACAGAATCTGATCCGTACCGGATGACTGAACAACAGATTGGGCTGTTTCGGTATAAGCGTTAGGGCGGAGGGTATAAGGGGTTGCAGAAGTCTCCATGGCTTTCGGTAAAGAGTTCCCCAAAGATCGGGTGCGCTCCTCCGGCAAACCATGACACCCATCAGCCTGAAACCTGATTACCAGCACGCTAAACAGGAGACAGGTTAGCGATAACGGGCGACCAGCTCACCAAGCTTCTGCGGGACATCCCCTTCCACCACCCCACCATGGTAGCAGACCACGCGGGTAATGTCCAGCGTTTGCAGCTTTTTCACCGAAGCCAGGGCCTGCTCCAGATCGAGCGTAAACTGCGGATTGGCAATTTCAAACGCTCCGTTTTCCACCACAACCGCATCACAGGCAACGAGCGTCCGGCTGTCCTTCAGGTAAATAGAGATATGCCCCGGCATGTGGCCGGGCGTATTGATAATCTGCACACCAGGCCAGTAAGCAGGCTTCTCGTCGGTGGCAAAGGTACTATCTACGGCCACCGGCTGCACCGTCTTCAGCAACTCCAGAAAAGACAATGCGCCCGCTTTGTGCTCCTCGGGCAAAGATGGGAACATCTCCTCCGCCTGCCGGAGCCGCGCCGACTTCAACTTTCCTGTGATATAGGGGGCATCGATTTCCGAGGCATACACGTTTACCGCCGGAAACTGCTCTTTGATTTCGTGCAGCCCACCTACATGGTCAATGTCGTGGTGAGAGATGATAATACCGGTCAGATCAGCCAGGGAGAGGCCGTGTTTGCTGGCCGCTTCTTCAATCAGCGGCCCGAAACCGGCATAGCCGCAATCGACCAGAAGGGTTTCTCCGTACCCACGGAGTATGACCGGGTGCAGGGTATCTTCGTAATCGTTATGGGTAAATGTTACGTCAAGAACCAATACGTCCATACAAGCTTATCCTTTGTTCGCCGGCAAAGTAACACTAGCCTACGGATACAGCGTATATTTCTTCCGCCTGAGTTTGTAATCGGTCAGTTGCGGCTCCCAGCTCTTCCGGATTTCTTCTTCACTGACCCCAGCCATAATCTGCTCCTTAAATTTGGTGGTACCCACCAGTTTATCAATATCGCCAATCTGCTTGCTCAGGCTCTTATCGAAGAATTTCTCCTTATTCGGATAGGCCTTGTACAGGTCCATCATCCACCGGATATTGATCTGCCCTTTTTTACGGTAAGCCGAGATGTCGTAGTTCCTCAGATCCAACCCGTAGCAGACCTGATTCTGGTGCAGTGGCGTTTCCGACTTGCCGGGTATACTCACCGGAGTAAACGAGAAGTCGAAGACGCCTTTCAACTCCGGACTGCCCAGCACCGTAAACGGCATATAGGTCCCTCGTCCCTGGCTCAGGATAGTCCCCTCGAACAGGCAGAGGGACGGATACAGCAGCACCGACTGCTGGGTGTTCAGATTGGGCGACGGACTTACTGGCAGGGTATACTCCATAGCGTGAGTGTAATGCTGTACCGGGATGATGTTGATCTTACACTGCGCCTTACCGGGCAGCCAGCCTTCCCCGTTGATCATGCGGGCAAACTCACCCAGGGTCATGCCGTGGGTAATAGGAATGGGAAACTTGCCGATACCGGAGGTCAGCTTCATATCCAGCACCGGACCATCGACGTAGCCGTTCGGGTTGGGCCGGTCCAGAATCACCAGTTCCTTGCCGGATTCGGCGCAGGCTTCCATCACATCGTACAGCGTGTTGATGTTGGTATAGAACCGACAACCCACATCGGCAATGTCGAACACCAGAATGTCGATAGCCGCCATATCGTCCGGCGAAGGCTTGCGTTTTCTGCCGTACAGGGAAATGATAGGTATGCCGGTTTTGGGATCTGTCTCATCCGCCACCCTCGCGCCATTGCTGGCGTTAGCCCGAAAACCATGCTCCGGGCCAAAGATGCGGGTAATGGTTACACCCAGCGACCGGAGGCTGTCGACGCTTAAAGTCCTGCCGATAACCGACGTTTGGTTCACCAGCATCCCTACCCGTTTTCCTTTCAGGAGTGGCAGGTATTTGACCACCTGGTCAGCCCCGGTTGTGATGGGTTGCCGAACGGCGCGAGTTTCAGGGTATCCGCCCTTGTCTTCTGACCCTAACCGGAGGAAGAGCAATGCTGATAAGAAAAGAGGGAGAAGGAGCAGCTTCATCAATATAGTCGAAATAAGATTTACTCTACGGTTGTCGGTTCAAACCTACTCACTCACCGAATTAGTGGGCAGGTTTCCACCTACTCAAGGTATCACTTTGTCAGTTATTTTTCCAAGTAACCGGCTACTCTTTTGCACCAACGGTTTTTTCCCGGCGCTCCCCTACCTGCTGACGCCACATGGCATAGTATAACCCTTTCTGCGCCAGTAGCTGATCGTGCGCTCCTGTCTCCACAATTTTTCCTTTCTCCAGCACATAGATCACATCCGCGTGCAGAATGGTCGACAAGCGGTGCGCAATCAGGATGGTAATCTGCTCGCGGCTGGCCGACACTCTCCGGATGGTATTGGTAATGTCTTCTTCGGTCAGCGAATCCAGCGCCGAAGTCGCTTCATCGAAGATCAGCAGCCGGGGGTGTCGCAACAGGGCCCTGGCGATGGAAATACGCTGTTTTTCGCCACCCGACAGTTTCATACCGCTTTCGCCCAGCACGGTATAAATACCTTTGGCCGAGCGGCTCAGCAGGGGTCCGCACGCAGCTTTGTGCAAGGCATCCAGCACCTCTTCGTCCGAAGCGTCGGGCTTCACAAACAAGAGGTTCTCCCGAATCGTGCCGGCAAACAATTGGGTATCCTGGGTAACAAAACCGATCTGCCTGCGCAGTTCATTGTAGCGGATTTGAGTGGCCGGGTGTCCGTTGAAGTAAATATCACCGCTCACTGGTTTATACAAGCCCACCAACAGTTTCACCAGGGTAGACTTACCCGAACCCGACGGCCCTACAAAGGCAATGGTCTGGCCGGTCTGAACCCCGAACGAAATACCGTCCATGGCGTTGTAAGCCGCTGTTTTGTGGTGGAAAACCACATCCTCAAACCGAATGGTTTGTAATTCCCCCACATCAACCGCATTTTCAGGCCGGCGCTCAATTGGCTTGTGCATGAGCTGGTCGAAGGTGCTGATCGAAGCCTCTACCTCCCGGTAATTGAGAATGATGTTGCCCAGGTCCTGAAGCGGACCGAAGATCGAGGTAGAGATAAACTGCATCGTGATCAGTTCGCCCGTGGTCAGCACGTTCCGGAAGATCAGCCAGAGCAGGATAAACAGGATGGATTGTTTCAGAATGCTGAGCGTGGTACCCTGCATGAACGTCAGCGTCCGCACCTTCCTTACTTTTACCATCTCCAGCTCAAAAATCTTCAGTGTTTGCTCCCGCAGCCGCCGGATTTCGGGGAAGATCAGGCCCAGGCTTTTAACCAGTTCGATGTTGCGCAGAGATTCCGTGATGACCCCCGACATTCGGTTGGTTTCCCGGTTGATGGATCGCTGCGTGGTCTTAATGGTTTTACTGAGCAGCCCGGTCAGCGATCCCAGCACCAGAATGCCAATTAAGAATACCGGGATCAGCAGCCAGTTTTTGGTCACCGAATACCAGAGCAGAAACCCGATACCTACTACAGAAGAAAAGATGATGTTGATGAAAGCGTTGATAAACTGCTGCGTATCGGTTCGCACCTTTTGCAGAACCGACAGCGTTTCGCCACTGCGTTGCTCCTCAAACTCCTGAAACGACAGCCTCAGCGTTTGTTTCAGCCCCTCATTGAATATCTGCATCCCGAACCGTTGCACCGCCAGCCGGGTAAAGTACTCCTGAAAGGCTTTGGCAATGCGGGCCAGTACCGCTACGCCAATAGCAATCCCCAGCCACCCCAGTACGCCCCGGACCAGTTCTTCTTCCGTACGGGTTCCGGGATTGGTGGCATAGTCGTCGATGATTCTGCCGAAAATCAGGGGATCGACCAGGTTCAGCAACTGACTGATACCGGCCAGCACGAGCGAGACCACAATCAGCCACTGCTGCGGCTTCAGATACTTCCAGAGAATTGTCATAATTATATCACTAACCGGTTTGCGCATCCAATGGATTTACCTTTTCCGGGAAACGCTGGTAGCCAAACCCAAGTCTGTTGCTTATACCAGAGCTTTATGCAAGTACTTAACTCTTTCCAGAACATAGCCATCCGCAGGCCTACTGAATGGATTAACTGATATACAGAAAGATGCGCTGCCAAACCATCTTGTCAGCCTGAGCAATTGAATTATACGACCCGCTACGCCGTATGAGTTTCGGATCGGACAAAAACAGGTAGCTTCAGGTTGAGCAGCAGCTATTCATTTGGTCGCTCTTAGGCGACATCTGTCAGCTTGATGATTTTTTCATTTAAAAATGTAAAAACAGATTTCCCCTGTACCCTCAATTCATCTCCTTTTTTCAATCCATTCGGAAAATCAGCCTTCAATACGGCGTAATAGTCAACGTCGATTTCGGTTTGGTTACCTATGTGTTTGATCGAGGTGATGGTTTGCCTCCTCACGGTAAAGTAAGCGATGGCCCGTTCGGCCTGCTCTCTAAACGCTGACAGCCCGGTCAGTGCGAGGTTTATCTCCCCATTTGATACATTCTCAAACAGGATGTTTTCGGCAAAATGCAGGACCATTTTATCGACATCAAATTGATTGTACCCCTCTACGTAATTCCCAATAATCTGTTCTCTGCTGTTCATACGATCAGTGTTTATGGTAGTGCCGATACTAAGCGGGAAAACATAGTTGATAATTTTTTGACGCTATTGCAACGATTTACGAGCGTTCCGGTGTTTATAAAATAGATGTAGATACATGAATTATGGAAATTGGCATCACCACCTTCGTTGAAAATACCCCTGATCCGGCTACCGGGAAGCTCCTGAGCCCCTACGAGCGGATGATGAACCTGATGGAAGAAATTGAACTGGCCGACCAGCTCGGGCTCGATGTCTTTTCCATCGGCGAACATCACCGGCCGGACTTTATCGTCTCCTCCCCTGCCGTTGTGCTGGCCGCTGCGGCCGTGAAAACCAAAAGCATCCGGCTGTCAAGTGCCGTCACCGTGCTCAGTTCGGATGATCCGGTGCGGGTATTTCAGGACTTTGCCCATGTGGATCTGCTGTCGAAAGGACGGGCGGAAATCATGGCCGGGCGCGGTTCCTTTATCGAATCGTTTCCGCTGTTCGGCAACGATATGAACGACTATAACACACTTTTTGCCGAGAAGCTAGACCTGCTCGCTCAACTCAATAAAAGTGAAAAGATAACGTGGCAGGGTCACCACCGGCCGTCTATTGACAACCGGGGTGTATACCCCCGCCCCTACCAGCCGGAGCTACCCATCTGGGTAGCCGTTGGCGGTACACCAGAGTCTGTAGTGCGCGCAGCCACCAGAGGATTACCCATGGCGTTGGCCATTATTGGCGGCTCCCCAGACCGGTTTGTGCCGTTTACCAACCTGTACAAAGACACCTGGACGAAAGCCGGCCATGATCCGGCCAACCTGCGGCTGGCGATCAATTCGCACGGCTACATCGCCGATGATTCGCAGAAAGCGGCTGACGAGTTCTATGGACCGTATGCCTACGTCATGAGCAAGATTGGACGCGAGCGGGGCTGGTCGTCCATGACCCGGAAGCAGTATGAGTGGATGCGCTCGCCGGAGGGTTCGTTGCTGGTGGGGAGCCCGCAGCAGGTGATCGACAAGATTCTGTACGAGCATGAGTTGTTTGGCAATACCCGCTTCCTGTTGCACATCAGCGTAGGTACGTTGCCCCACGCAAGCGTCATGCGGGCCATCGAGCTGTTGGGCACCGTGGTGGGGCCGGCGGTGAAGAAGGCCGTGGGTGATGCTGTACTAAACTAACCAACGCCGGAAATACAACCCAGACTTTGTTCACGAGCAGGCATATAAGCCGTCAGACCGGTTTGTATGCCTGCTCTGTTTTTATTGCTGATGTCCTATCGGCAAACGATTTGGTTAAGGCGAGTCAGCCTTAAATAACATTAATGAAATCTTAATCTGCAAGTAACTTAAGAATCAGATACTTTTACTTTCAATCGGTCTGATCCCCGGCAAGTTTTGTTTATCAATGACAAAGGAAGTTCAAAATACCCCCTATCAACGGCGGGAAATACTACAGCATCTGGTCGAGCAGGCCAAAGACTATATGTCTATGGCCTCAATCGACAGCCAGATGACCTATATGAATGCCGCCGGCCGGACGTTGGTGGGTTTAGCACCAGAACAGGACATCAATCCTTTCCACATTCAGGACTTCTACTCCGATGAACAGTTCCGGGTGGTAAAACATGAAATCATTCCCACGCTTACGCAGGAAGGCCACTGGTCTGGCCTGGTCCGGATCAAACACCAGCAAACCGGTGAAGAAATCCCCTGCTATGGCAACTATGCGTTGGTGCATGATCCAATTACCAGGCAGGTTATCTCCCGGGCGCTTACCCTCCGCGACCTGCGCCCAGAACTGGCGACCCGGAAAGAACTGGACGATAGCGAGAAGCGCTTCCGGAACCTAGTGCAGGAAGCCCCGGTAGCAACTGCGATCTATGTTGGCCGGGAGATGAAAATTCAGTGGGCCAACGACGCGATGATTAAGCTCTGGGGCAAAGACAAAACCGTTATCGGCCGAACGGTGAGCGAAGCCCTGCCAGAACTGGAAGGTCAGCCCTTTTCTGATCTGCTCGAAGGTGTTTACACCAGCGGTACCATGTACCAGGCGTCGGAAGACCGGGGCGATCTGGTTGTCGATGGCGTGTTACAGACGTTTTATTTCAACTTCAGCTACAAACCCCTGCGCGATACCGAAGGCAAGGTCTATGGCATTCTGAACATGGCCATCGACGTAACCGAGCAGGTTAAGACAAAACGCAGGCTGGAAGAAAGCGAAAAGAATTTCAGGAACCTGATTATGCAGGCTCCGGTTGGGATCTGCCTGCTGACCGGTGACGACTTCATCATGGAAGTTGCCAACGACCAGTACCTGGAGCTTATTGGCCGGAAACGGGAAGATGACCTGCACCGACCCATCTGGGACATTCTGCCGGAAGCCAAAGCGCAGGGATTTGACCGGCTGCTGAGTGGGGTAAAAGAATCCGGCCAGCCTTATTTCGGGTATGAACACGAGGTATTTCTGATCCGAAAGGGAAAACCGGAGACCCTGTACGTCAATTTTGTGTACGAGCCGCTGCTGGACGAAAACGGCAAAGCGCACAGTGTACTGGTGACGGCCATCGATATCACCCAGCAGGTCGAATCCCGGCATCTGATCAAAGAAGTGGCGGATAGAGCCCGGCTGGCGGTGGACTCGGCTAAACTGGGAACCTACGAGGTCAATCTGCTCACCCGGGAAGTAATTCCATCGCCCCGGTTTAATGAATTGTTTGACGTAAACACCACCGGCGGCCAGTTTGATTATGTGTCGCAAATTCATCCGGATGACATGCCGCAACGTAAAAAAGCGCATGCGTTGTCACTGACAACCGGAAAGCTGGAATACGAATGCCGGATTAACCGCCGGGACGGCTCACTGACCTGGCTGCAGATTTTCGGGCAGGTGTATTTTGACGATGAACAGCAGCCGTATAAGATAATCGGTATTGTGCAGGACATTACCCAGGCGAAGGTAGTGGAAGAAGAACGGGAGAAGTTTCTGTCGCTGTCGCACTACAGCCGCGACTTTATCGGCATGTGCGATATGAATCTGAAAACGCTCTATGTCAACAAAGCCGGTATTGACATGCTGGGAATTGAAGGTAACATCCAGGATGCGAGTTTATGGGACTGCTTCTTTCCGGAAGATCACGCCTATCTGAACGATCATTTCTTCCCGCAGGTGAAACGCGACGGCCACGGTGAAGTAGAGATCCGGTTCCGCCACTTTCAGACGAATCAACCGGTTTGGGTGATCTACAGCGTGTTTATCATTCACAACGGTCAGGAAGAGCCGTCGGTCATGGCCACTGTAAGCCGTGATATAACCGAACGGAAAACCATGGAAGCGGAACTGGAGCGCCGGGTGCAGGAACGCACGGCCGAACTGCTACGCGTGAACGACGAACTCCAGCAGTTCACGTACGTCTCCAGTCATGACCTGAAAGAACCCCTTCGCAAAATCCAGATATTTACCGGACTAGCCCAGCAGGAAGCCGATCCTGCCAATACCCAGTTAGCGGGATACTTATACAAGGTTTGGGTGTCGGCAAACCGGATGTCCGGCTTATTGTCTGACTTGCTGAACTACTCCATGCTCTCCAACCCGGAGCGTCAATACAAGGACGTGAATCTCAATCAGGTGTTACAACACATCAAAGAGGATACGGAACTGCTGATTCAGGAGAAAAAAGCAATCATCCAGGCCGACAAACTTCCTGCCATACAAGGTATACCGGTTCAGATCAATCAGCTTTTCTACAACCTGGTCAACAATGCGTTAAAGTTCAGCAAACCCGGAGTGCCAGCCCGCATCCAGCTAAAAACCACGAACCTGACTGAGGCCGAAAAGCAATCTTACGGCCTTTCAGGTCCTGACAGCTACTATCGGATTGACATCACCGATAACGGCATTGGTTTCCGGCAGGAATTTGCCGAAAAAATATTTACTGTGTTCCAACGGCTGAACGACAGAAATGATTACTCGGGCAATGGCATGGGCCTGTCGATCTGCCGGAAGATTGTCGAAAACCACAAGGGTAAAATACTGGCCAGTTCCGTAGCCGGACAAGGATCCGTCTTCACGGTGCTCCTCCCCCGGAGGCAGATAAAAACCCAGTTATAATAAAATATTTCGGACGGCCGTGATAGGAGCGGGCAGATCCGTCTCGTCCAGCATATCGCGCATATCAATTTCAATCATCCGCGAAATGTTGGTGATGGGAACATCGTTAGCTCCCCCTTCAAACGGATTGGCGCTGCTTTCGCCGACGCGTTCCAGCGCCACAAATACCCAGCTCAGCAAGGTAGCAAAGGGAATATTGAACCAGACCGAATAGCCTTCCAGAAAGGTACCTTGTCCGATCGCGTTGAACTCTTTGAGCAGTCCGAAAGGCACCAGCAGCACAAACAGGTACAGCAGGTAGGTAGCCACCGAAGAAAAGTTACGCGGGTAGGGAAAATTTTTGATCCGCTCGGCCCGTCCCTGAAGATCATAAAAGCCTGTAACGGCCGTTTGCAGCTGCATAAGCTGAAAATCATTCAGTTCGCTGCCCAGGGCATTAATGTGCTTCGATTGAAGCGCCATGAGCTGCGTAGCCCGGTTTTTTTTCTTGAGGACATAAGCGAGATCTTCCACCGAGAGGTAGGACTTCAGCTCTACATCAAGTTTACTCTCCCGTTCGGGGATGGTATACCAATGCTGAAAGTCAATACCATCTGGCTCGTCGAGGGTTTCCCAGACCCGTGGCTCCCGCAACTGGAAACGCAGCGCTGTAAGCCAGGCAAAATGCCGGTAAAATAGCTGCTGAATAGCCTGTTCGCTGGCGGTTGGCAGAAAATCACGCACCATTACCCCAAATGACCGGCTGTTATTAACAATACCGCCGTAAATCTGCCGGGCTTCCCACAGGCGGTTGTAGTTGGCATTATTCTTAAACCCGACAATGAAGGCAACGGCGGTTCCCATTAGTCCAACAGGTACCCAGGGTAGAGCCAGAAAGGTAAAGTCAAAAAAATGATAGAGAACCGTTGGGATAGTGGCCAAAATCAGGAGTTTGTAAACATCCCGACGGGTCCAGTAAACAAACTCAAGCAAGTTATACTTTTTACCGGCGTGCATGGTGGGTGTAGCGTAAAACGATAAGAAAGCAGCAATATAGTGACCGTCGTTAAAACAAAAAAAGCCCCGCTGAACTTTCCAGCAGGGCATCAATTGATGAACGATCAGCCGATTAGCAATATCGACAGTTTTTACGCTTTCTTAATCCACCGGAATACGCTGGGCGTTCTGCTCCAGCCATTTATCAAAGGACTGCAATTCGGGGTTCAGCTCCCTAGAGTATGACACATCCCGGACGCTGTTGCAGACATCGTCAAAGTCGCGGTAGAACTGAAACATATTACCCATATCGTCGGCCCCCGGAAAGCCAAAGCCCCGGTACACCTCCGGCGTTACGTAGTTGTAAACGACATCCTGCCCCATAGCCGTCGACAGTTTCGCAGCCATTTCCTGACCCGTTAGCTGATCACCGGCCACACCGATGGTCTTGCCAATCAGTTCCGGTCCCCGCCGGAAGATTTCGTAGGCGCATTTGCCAATGTCCTCTGAAGCCACCCCAGCCATTTTTTTGTCGTCGATCGGCAGGGTCAGGTACAGCTTACCGTCGTCGCCTTTCTTCGGTCCGGCACCGAAGTAAATGAAGTTCTCCCAGTAGAAAGACGCCCGAAGAAACGTAGTGGGGACCCCCAGTTCATTAAATAGCTGATCGGCTTCTCCCTTGGCGTCGAAGTGCGGCACTTTGTATTTGCCCTGTAGCGTTGGCATCCGGTCGTCGTCCAGCGGAATCCACTGGCGGGTATCCTCCAGCGTCGACCAGATTACGTGCTTCAATCCGGCCTCTTTTGCTGCCTCGGCCATATCGCGGGCTTCGTTATACTCCCGCTCGGGTGAGAAGTGAGCCCAGAAAAATGTAACAAAAAAAGCACCATACGCTCCGTCGAGCGCCCGGCGCAAACTCTCTTTATCGTCAATGTCGGCCTGTACAACCTCAGCGCCCAGTTGGGCCAGTTCTTTCGCCTTATCCGAGTTTACATCCCGGGTAACAGCCCGAACGGCAAATTCACTGTTTTTATCATTAAGAATAGCTCTGGCTACGCCACCACCCTGGGCACCGGTGGCACCGAAAACGGCAATGATCTTTTTTTCTGACATGGAAATGTAGGTTCAATTGGTTTAAAAACAAGAGGCCCCGTCCAGGTTTGGACGGGGTCCTCAAGTTATGACAATAATTGACCCTTTGTCAACTAATTAACTAATTTTCAAAACCGCCATAAAGGCTTCCTGCGGAATCTCGACGTTGCCCACCTGGCGCATCCGTTTCTTTCCTTTCTTCTGCTTCTCCAGCAGCTTCCGCTTCCGCGAAATGTCACCACCGTAACATTTGGCCAAAACGTCTTTACGAAGGGCTTTCACGGTTTCGCGGGCAATGATCTTCTGCCCGATAGCCGCCTGAATAGCAATCTCGAACTGCTGACGCGGCAATAATTCGCGCAACTTTTCGCATAGTTTCTTGCCCCACTCATAGGCCTTGTCACGGTGGACAATGGCCGAAAGTGCATCGACCCGGTCACCGTTGAGCATAATGTCCAGCTTCACCATCGTGGATTCCCGGTTGCCCAGGAACTCATAATCGAGAGAAGCATAGCCGCGAGAGATCGTTTTGAGCTTATCGAAGAAATCAAATACAACTTCGGCCAGCGGCATCTCAAACTGAAGTTCGACGCGATCTGACGTCAGGTAGACCTGGTTTTTCAGAATACTGCGCTTATCCATACACAAGCCCATAATAGCGCCTACATATTCGGATTTAGAAATAATCTGCGCTTTAATGAATGGCTCCTCAATCCAATCGATCGTGCTGGGGTCGGGCATATCGGCCGGGGCCGATACCTGAAGCGTCTCACCTTTGGTGGTAATCACCTCAAACCGCACGGATGGCACGGTGGTAATAACCGTCATGTCGAACTCACGTTCCAGCCGCTCCTGCACAATCTCCATATGCAGCATACCCAGGAAGCCACACCGGAAACCGAAGCCCAGGGCAGCCGATGTTTCGGGTTCCCAGACCAGAGCGGCATCGTTGAGCTGGAGTTTTTCCATCGCTTCGCGTAGGTCTTCGAACTCGCTAGTCTCGACCGGATAAATACCGGCAAATACCATTGGCTTTACGTCCTCAAAACCCTGAATTGGCTTGTCGGCCGGACTTAAGGTATGCGTTATGGTATCCCCTACCTTAACTTCTTTTGCTACTTTAATTCCGGAGATCAGATACCCTACATCCCCGCACTCAATCACCTCCTTGGGTTCTTTACCGAGCCGGAGCGTACCAATTTCGTCGGCGTTGTATTCGGTACCGGCCGCCATAAACTTCACCCGATCGCCTTTGCGGATTCGGCCGTTTACCACGCGGAAAATTACTTCGATACCCCGGTAAGAGTTAAACACCGAGTCGAAGATCAGGGCCTGGAGTTTACCGTTGGGATCGCCGGTCGGGGGCGGTATCCGCTCCACAATGGCGTTCAGAATTTCTTCGATACCGATACCTTCTTTCCCGCTGGCCGGAATGATCTCGTCGCGCTCGCAGCCGATAAGGTCTACCATCTCGTCCTTCACCTCTTCGGGCATGGCGCCGGGCAGGTCGATCTTATTCAGTACCGGAATGATCACCAGATCATTGTTCATGGCCAGGTACAGGTTCGAGATCGTCTGGGCTTCCGTTCCCTGCGACGCATCCACCAGCAGCAGTGCCCCTTCGCAGGCGGCAATGGACCGGGATACTTCGTAGGAAAAGTCAACGTGACCGGGGGTGTCAATGAGGTTCAGCGTGTAGGTTTCGCCTTTGTACGTATAGTTCATCTGGATGGCGTGGCTCTTGATGGTAATGCCTCGCTCCCGCTCCAGATCCATATCGTCCAGTAGCTGCGCCTGCATGTCCCGGTCAGAAACCGTTTTGGTAAACTCCAGCAGGCGGTCGGCTAACGTACTTTTGCCATGGTCAATATGGGCAATGATGCAAAAATTGCGGATATGCTTCACGTTATGGTAACGGTTGTCTCTTTTCTTGTAAACCACAAATTTACTTAAAAAAGTGCGGATTACCGTAACGTTTCTGCGCTCTGTCCCGGCCAGCATCCCTGCCGACCTGTCACAGGCACCTTAAGAAAGCAGAAAGGCCAGCAAGGTGGTCCCATGCCGGCGCACCGGACACCTCGGTGCTGGCCGCGACGTTACCTGACCGATACCGGCATGGACTCCTTCAGCTTTACCCGAATCTGGATCGCTACCTCATCAGCCAGCACCAGACTCTCCTGTCCCAGCCCAAAATCGAGCCGGTTGACGCGGAAGCTGCCGGTAAACTCATTGGCCGATGATACCGTGAAGGGAATGGTCACGTCGCGTTCAATACCTTTCATGGTCAGGGCAAATACCCCTTCGTATTTATTACGGCCGGTCTTCCGGACAACTTTAGACGCCAGTTCGATCCGGGGGTACTTGTCGGCCTGAAAATAATCGGGCCGTTGCAGGTGCTTATCGCGCAGCGAAATACCGGTCCGGATGCTACTGACCGGCACTGACGCCCGGATATCAGCGTTACCTAGTTGGTTGGGGTCAAAGGTAATATCCGCTTCCAGCTCTTCCAGCGTACCGTTAACGGTAATGCCGGCATTCTGAATCTGGAAGGATACAGCGGAGTTTTCGATCTCTGTCCGGCCGCCGGACCAGGCAAAGGCGAGCAGGAGCAACAGGGCAGGCAATAGTTTCATAATGTCTTCAGATAAGCCAGCAACGCCTTACGGTCGTTTTCCGGCAGTTCCATCCCAAACTCATGCCCGCGCACCGCCCGGTGCGTAACACCCGCGCCTTTAAAGCCGGTCGGCACGTAATCGTCACGCAGCCGCCGGGGATCGATCAGGTCTTCCAGATTGGCCAAGGAGCCGTCGTGCAGGAATGGTCCGCGATACCAGAGCCCTTTGAGAGACGGCACTTTGTAATAGCCGGTGCCACGCCGGGTTTTCATCGTATAGTTGGGGTCGGTACCGATGGAAATGTCAAAGATGTCGTACTTCTTCCGGTGTTCGTCCGGCACGGTAAAGCCATCCACCGGCGTCAGCATATTATTGGTAAAAGCCGGGGGTGTATGACAGGTGACGCAGCCTTGTTCGGCAAAGATGAGTTCGCCGTGTTTGGAAAGGGCAGTGGGTTTGTTGGGATTCGCCGGATGCTCAAGCGAGTAGATGTATCTGGCCAGGGCATACAACTGGGCTTCGCTGTACCGAAGGCCTTTTTTCGGATCGGGCACCTCTTTAAAGCCTTTGCCGCCGGGGACAAATCCGTCGTAACTGGCGATCATGTTCACCGACTGATTCAGGGCCGCGTACCGCATCAGGTCACCGATGTTCCGGTGGCGGTTTATGCCGCTATGGTCCAGGTATTTTCTATCTTTCACCCCAATCAGGTTGGGAATCTGCGGGGGAAACAACACACCGGCGCCTTCCCGCAGCATGGTTCCCGGCGGCATGGCATCCAGCGCATCGGCAATAACTGCTTTGGGTTGTTTACTCAACTGCGTATGAGGATCGTCGGCCAACCACGGAGCCGACATCAGGGCCCGGATAAATCCCTGGGCAGCGGGTTCGGGGACATTGTAATTCCGGTACGCAAAAGCTACCCGCTTCGAATCCGGCTGGTTGCCCTGGGCCCCTTTGATGACCGATCCGTCGGGCAAAACGCGTGTGTGGCACATAACACAACCCAGGCCACTGACCACCACCAGCCCTTTTTTGGGGACTACATACCGCGCAAACGGCATAATACCGTCTTTGGTAAGCGGCATTTTCGTGTACGCGTACATGGCCGGATCACGAACTTCACGAGCGGTAAATACCCCGGAGGTATCCGTTGGCGCATCAAACACGAGTTCGCCGGCCTTTATCCAGTCTTCTTCGGTTTTCAGTTTAGCCGGATCAAAAACAACTTCCGGCTCCTGTTGATGGAGCCACTCCCAGTAACCCTTCGGCTCCCGGCCGGGTGCGTAGATGGGATAGCTCTTGTAGATGACCATCTCCGGCATCTGGTAATAATAGTCCGGAGAAACGTTTTTGGGTGAGGCTTTGGGGGTCGCCAGCGGCAGTTCGTAGTCGGCCAGCGCCGTACTGTCCCACGTCCGGGGAATCTCTGGCGTAAACGGCACCGAAAGCAGCGCTTTTTCACCAGCAGGCTGCGTTGTGTAGGCAAACAACCCGGCCACAACGGCCAGAAGAAGAGTAAAGGAGATTTGTTTCATAACTTGCTCGCCAGGTAAGCTACTGAAAGGTAGCACTTTTACCTGTTAAGCTGGTTATGTTTTGATTATTCGGTAAACGGTTCCCGGTACGATTTTGTCAGGGCGATACCAGTTGCATCATGATCCCCGACAGGTACCCCATGTAGGTCCCGGCGGCATAGCCCAGAATCGCCATCAGCACACCCACCGGAGCCAGCACTGGATGAAAGGCAGCCGCCACAATGGGGGCCGAGGCTGGTCCGCCGATGCACGACTGACTGCCGACTGCCAGAAAGAAGAACGGAGCCCGGATCAGCCGGCTGAAGCCAATCATCAGCAGGGCGTGAAACAGCATCCAGATCGCTCCCACCAGCATCAGACCCGGGTGGTCGGCGATAGACAGGATGTTCATCTTTAGGCCTATGGTGGCAATCATCAAGTACAGAAACACATTGGCTATCTTGGAAGCGCCGGCCCCTTCCAGGTTCCGCACCGGGGTGAATGACAACCCCACACCGATGGCCGTGGCCAGCCCAACGATCCAGAAAAAAGGTGCATTGAGACTGAACTGGTTCAGGGCCGGGTAATTGACTTCAATCCAGGGGCCGATCTGGTTGCCCATGGCGTGCGCCAGAGCCGTAGCACCAAAAGCTACC
The DNA here is from genome assembly GCF_039541915.1 of Nibrella saemangeumensis. Classification (NCBI taxonomy): domain Bacteria; kingdom Pseudomonadati; phylum Bacteroidota; class Cytophagia; order Cytophagales; family Spirosomataceae; genus Nibrella; species Nibrella saemangeumensis. The sequence continues at coordinate 171,285 of NZ_BAABHD010000032.1, read as the reverse complement.
GCCATAATCACCATAAAGTCGGTTAATGTTGGAATGCGCCGGATGGCTTCGGCTTCCTGCTGCACCCGTTCCTTCACCTCTTCAACCGCGCTGGCGTCGGCCCTGAGCCATTTGTCGACTACGGTCGACTTACTGGCTCCGTATAACAGAAAGGCGAGCCAGAGATTACCAACCATCACGTCGACAGTGACAATGGCCGAAAACAAGGCATTGCTGGGCTGAAACACTTCTTTCAGGGCGGTCTGATTCGCACCACCCCCGATCCAGGTGCCGGCCAGGGTAGCCAGTCCGCGCCAGACGGCATCGGGCCCCTGCCCGCCTACCAGTTCGGGCGCAAACAGCGACACCAGCCAGACCGCCAGCGGCCCACCCAGCATCACACTCAAGGCACCAGCCACAAACATCAGCACCGACTTCTTACCCAGCCGCCGGAAGGCGTGTAAATCTATACTGAGCGTAAACAGCACCAGACTGGCCGGCAGCAGAATTCGGGAGACAACCGGGTACAGCCCCGTATTATCGCCATCGACCAGCCCGAAGGTATTCAGCAACGACGGGATGAAATAGCAGAGAAGCGTGGTGGGAACGTATTGATAAAAGCGCTGCCAGAACGGCCGGGCGCTCTGGGCCGTAACAAACACGGCCGCCAGGATAACGAAGAGGACACCGAGGGTTATTGGATCAGACATAAAAAAACAAACGCCGACCTCAACTTGGACCGGCGTGTTTATAATTACACTTCATCAACAAACTAAAAACCAAATTGCTGTAGGAGGGGGACTCGAACCACCCACGGTGCGGTTAGCCGCAGCACAAAATCCTGGTGGTCAACCCCAGTCCGCCTAAGCGGGCATTATGCTGTGTTTATCCCGAACTCACCACCCCCGAGACAGGAGGGCACGTCTGCCAATTTCGACATCCTACAGTGTGAGAAAAACGGACCGGCGAGCCGGTATCAAGTTGACCTCGTCGCTGACCTACTTGATCAACTTGACAATGCAAAGTTAAAACCATTTGGCTATTCTTTGCAAATTTCTCATAAAAAATTCTTAAAATTTATGCTTTATTCAAAATTACACTACTTTTGTTGGCATTCATCGAAACAGGTCTTTAAAAAATGGACAAAAATTTAGAAATTGACAATGTCGACCTGAAAATACTGAACCTGCTGATGCAGGATGCCAATATGGCGTACACTGAAATCGGCAAGCGAATTTTTGTTTCGGGCGGCACCGTTCACGTGCGCATGAAGAAAATGGAGCAGATGGGCATTGTCCGCGGCTCGCAACTGGTGATCGACCATACCCGGCTCGGTTGGGACATCAGCGCGTTTCTGGGTATCTACCTCGACAAAAGTTCGCTTTACGAGGAGGTAGCCTCGGAGCTGGAAAAAATTCCCGAGGTTGTTAACATTCACTACACCACCGGCATCTACAGCATCTTTGCCAAGATCGTCTGCCGCGACACCGAACACCTACGGGAGGTATTGCACGACAAAATCCAGCGGGTGGGTGGCATTCAGCGCACGGAGACGTTTATCTCCCTGGAAGAACGCATTGCCCGGCCTATCCCCTTCGGCAGTGGCGACTAACGCCCGCCCAGGGCAAACACTTTCCAATTGTTTTAGTTTTTGAGGAAGCGGACCTGATTCCGAGCCTGTGCCCGCCTGCACCGGCAGGATAACAGGACGAACGGGCCCTGCATTACCTTTTTTGCGATATTTGCCGATCAGACCGGAACGTAGCCACCTTATTACTTGTTAATCCTTTACGACAGCACGGTAAAGAAACCATCCGACTTACCTAATTTATGAGCAAGGACGTTGAAATCTTAGAGAGCATCACCAATTCGGAATACAAATACGGGTTTGAAACGCTGATCGAAGCGGATGAAGCTCCGAAAGGATTGAACGAAGATACAGTCCGCTTCATCTCGGCGAAGAAGAACGAACCCGCCTGGATGCTGGAATGGCGTCTGAAGTCGTTCCGGTATTGGCAGGAGATGACCGAACCCCACTGGCCGAATGTAACCTATCCAAAGATCGACTATCAGGATATTATCTACTACTCGGCTCCCAAACAAAAGAAAGAAGTAAAGTCCTTGGACGATATTGATCCCGAACTGCGCGACACGTTTGAGCGGCTGGGTATCTCCCTAAAAGAGCAGGAGCGGCTGGCCGGCGTGGCCGTCGACGCCGTGATCGACTCGGTGTCTATTGCGACTACCTTTAAAGATAAGCTGATGGACCTGGGCATTATTTTCTGCTCCATGACCGAGGCTGTTCAGGAACACCCCGAGCTGGTGAAGAAATACCTCGGTTCGGTGGTGCCGCCCAAAGACAATTATTTTGCCGCCCTGAACTCGGCGGTATTTTCTGACGGCTCATTTTGCTACATTCCGAAAGGTGTACGCTGCCCGATGGAACTGTCGACCTATTTCCGGATCAACGCAGCCGGTACGGGTCAGTTTGAGCGGACGCTGATCGTGGCCGATGCCGGCAGTTACGTAAGCTACCTGGAAGGCTGTACCGCTCCGATGCGCGACGAAAATCAGCTGCACGCGGCCGTGGTGGAACTGGTCGCTATGGCCGATGCCGAGATCAAGTACTCGACGGTGCAGAACTGGTACCCCGGCGATAAAGAAGGCCGTGGCGGTATATACAATTTTGTCACCAAGCGTGGTATCTGCGACGGCCCGAATTCGAAGATTTCGTGGACGCAGGTAGAGACGGGTTCGTCTATCACCTGGAAATACCCATCGGTGATCCTGAAGGGTGATAACTCCATCGGCGAGTTTTACTCGGTAGCAGTTACCAACAACATGCAGCAGGCCGACACGGGGACCAAGATGATTCACATCGGCAAGAATACCAAGAGCCGCATTGTATCGAAAGGTATTTCGGCCGGTAAGAGCCAGAACTCTTACCGCGGACTGGTGCAGGTGTTTAAGCGGGCCGACAACGCCCGGAACTTCTCGCAGTGTGACTCCCTCCTGCTTGGCGATAAATGCGGAGCCCATACGTTCCCGTACATCGAGGTGAACAACCCGAACGCTACGGTTGAACACGAGGCTACAACGTCCAAAATTGGCGAAGACCAGTTGTTCTACTGCAACCAGCGTGGTATTCCTACTGAGCAGGCCGTAGCGCTCATCATTAACGGTTATGCCAAGGAAGTCTTGAATCAACTCCCGATGGAGTTTGCCGTTGAAGCCCAGAAACTGCTGGAGATCAGCCTGGAGGGTTCGGTGGGTTAATTGAACAGAAGAGTTTTACTATATTTAAGCCTCTGCGGAAACGTAGGGGCTTTTTACGTTTTAAGGAAAGCTAGTTGTCGTTTTAAATCCGGCAGGTTTTGCGTAACTATATTCCAAACTACCGGGAGACTAACACCGAAATAGTCGTGAATCAGGAGGTTTCGAAAATCGGCTATTTCTCGCCAGGGTATCGTAGTATGTACAGCCTTAAATTCCTGAGGTAATTGCCGGCAAGCTTCACCGATTATCTCAAAATTGCGCACTACGGCATCTATTGTCCGTTCGTCCTCTGAAAAGTTATCAAAACTCATCCCTCCTGTGTAACGCTCTATCTTTTCGATACTCTCCAGCATATCTTCGATAAGCAGAGTTGGTAGGCGTTTAGACATATACCAATTCCTTTTTTATAGCATCATAATACCTGGGCTTGATAGCGTCTCTGGTAATCATATCTGTTTTATGCTGTAAAATGGTATTTAGCTCATAGGCTAAGGCAAAATAATTCCAGCCAAGTGACGGTTGCCCCTGTTCAATTAAAATATCAATATCGCTTTCAGGGGTCTGCTCTCCCCGGACAAAAGAACCAAATACGGCTAATGCGACGATGCCGTATTTCTCCTGAAGCACAGCTTTATGCTGCTGCAAGGTTTCAATAATGTCTTTCAGAGTCAACATAACCAGTAAAGCATTGAACAGCGTTCTTAATTGTAAAGTTACATTTTCCTTTGCTGTTTATCCATAAAAATGCCCAGGCCGGCAGCTTTACGCCGGCCTGGGCCCACATAACAGAAAAACCTACACAAAGAACGGCACATCCTTCGGCGCGTACTTACGCATGCCTTCTTCGTTAATCTCCACGCCGATGCCGGGTTTCTCCGAGAGCGGGATAAAGCCGTCTTTGACCATTGGCCCATCGAACTTAACGATCTCCTTGAACATGGGATCTTCGTGGAAGTAGATCTGCCACTCCAGAATCATGAAGTTCGGCACCGACGCGCAAACGTGGCTGGAGGCCATGGCTCCCAGGTACGAGGCCACCATGTGCGGAGCAAACGGCACATAGTACAAATTGGCCAGGTTGGCTATCCGCTGGCCTTCGCCCAAGCCTCCCGCTTTCTGTAAGTCGGGCATGATAATGTCTACTGCCCCAATTTCCAGCATCCGGCGGAATCCGTGCGCCAGGTAATGGTTCTCACCGGCACAAATCGGTGTACTGGTCGACTCAGAGATGATCTTGTAAGCCTCCACATTCTCGGCGGGGATCGGCTCTTCCAGGAACATCAGGTTCAGCGGCTCCATCATCTTGGCGACGCGTTTACCGGTAGTCATGTCGTAGCGGCCGTGCATGTCTACGCAAATGTCAACTTTAGGGCCGACCGCCTTCCGCACGGCGGCAATCTGGTTATACATCCGCTCCAGTTCGCCGGGGCTGGCCGTCCAGTTATAGCGGTCGTATTTGCTCGGGTCGCCTGCCTCGTCAATGTCGTATTTAACGGCGTTGAAGCCCATCTTGACAGCCTCGCGGGCGCTCTGCGCAAAGTTGTCGGTGCTTTTATCGGTATCGCGGTAGGTACCCGTATCGCAGTAAACCCGAATTCGGTCGCGGTACTTGCCACCCAGGAGCTGGTACACCGGTAACCCCAGAGCTTTACCGACCAGATCCCACAAAGCCGTCTCAACCGCCGATAACACGGCAATGTACATCCCCGCCTGCGCACCTTCGAAAAAACCCGACCGCCGTATATCTTCAAACAGCCGGTTCACATTCAGCGGACTCTTATTCTTAATCCGCTCACCCATCATCTTCACCAGGTGATAAGTTCCCGGCGTAGCATCAACGGCTTCTCCGCACCCCCAGATACCCTGGTTGGTATGCACTTTGACGAACAGACTATGACCATTGCGGATGTACCCGCATTTGATATCCGTAATTTTAAGATCTGATGGGCTGGACGATAAGGGCGTGCGCTCGACCGCCTGCTCCAGCCCCTCGCCAAAGGTGGACAGCGACGTAGCACTAAATACACTGGCAATAGCGCTCTTGGTCAGGAAAGAGCGTCTGGAAGTTGTGCTTGACATTATGGTTGATCGGGTTTAGGGAAGGGGTTCGATTACCAGGTACGGGTTTTCAGAAGCTCCTGAATCTGCTCTTTCGGTACAGGCAACTCGTCGATATGGGCGTTGAGCCACTGCGAGAAATCTTTTTCAATATCGGCAGACCAACGGGCATCAATCTGGCCGGCGGTATACTTGCCCTCGCGCAACCGCTCGTGGCCGAACATATCGCGCAACCGAACAATCTCCGAGGTTTTTACTACTTTTTCGGCTAAGTGAGCCGGAATAAACGCAACAGCCCCATCGCGCCCCAGTACCACATCGCCGGCCATAACGGTAGCCTGCTTAATGCGTGTTGGATGGTTGATCCCAACTAACATCGTATTTAGATCACCCTGCGGATTATGGTGCGACGGATGATAGCTGGTGATAAAAGACGTAAAGGATTTTAACTCTTTTAAGCCACCGATATCGCGGACAGCCCCATCGTAGACAATCCCGTTCCCCGACTTGGCAAAAATAGCGTTACCCACGTTATCGCCAATGGTGGGGCCATCGTTATGGGCGCCAAACTGATCCACCACGTACACATCGCCTTTTACCAGTAGATCCACCGGCCAGGAGTTCTGGCCTCTTTTACCGGCTTTTTTTCCGCGGGCATCAATCGCATTATGAATATCCGGACGGCCCGGTATGAACGTCGCCGTTACGGCCCGACCTACCAGTACACTATCCGGGTTAATCAAACATTGCCAGCCTTCGGCGTATTGGTAGCGGTAGCCCTCGCCTTTCATAACGGCCCAGGCTTCTTCGTGGGTCACCAGCTTCATCCGCTTCAGAATGGAATCAGGTACTTTAGGACGTCCGTCGGCGAAACGCTCTCCTTTCCATTCGGGCGTCAGGAAGATAAGTTCTTCTTTGGAAATTTGTTGTCCCCACGATGCAACAGTCTGCCCCATCATAAGGAAAAGGGAAGCAGTAAAAACAAAGGCTTTCATAAAAATCTACAGAGTGGTTTAGGGATGCAGAATCTGCTCTATATTGAAAGAAACGAATATATAATTTTACTCAATCAATAGGCGCAAATAATAAGTAGATTTTGTAACTTCATCCATCGGCTCGTCTTTTAAACAATCGGGCTTCACCCTCCGTTAAGTACCTAACCTAAGATGCCCGACCGGGTAAACCTGAACGTCACTGTATGAACGCATTAACTCTGACGTTTTATGAACAACTTACAAACTATACAAACTCGTCTTCAGATTGGCGATGTAGCCGCCTACTGGGGAGCAAAATGCCGTTATGAAAAAGTAAATCTACTCGACAGCGAATGGGTTGAGCGCCGGGTCGATACCATTGTTCTTGATGATATCCACCTGCTCGGGCCTGAACGGATTCAAAACTTTAAGCTGCTGCTGCGCAAGTTCAGCAGTCTGACGTATGTCGAGTGCGTAAAACTGTTTCAACTGGCGTTTGCCAAAGAGCCGGGTAACCTGGAGATCGTGGTGAACCGGAACCTGGGCAATATCAGCCTGCGCGACCTCGATAAAACCGGCTATGTACTGGCCATGTGGGATCACGGCAAAATGTTCGCGTTTAACGGCCGGCCCGAAAAAGAAGGAGACAACGCCATCAGCTTCAATGCCGATGCCGTACTGCATTACCTGCAACGCATTGGGGTATATATGTCCTGCAACATCGACCGAGACCTTGTCGAACTGCTCGATGCTGAGCATTGATAATTTTTTAAGCAACAAAAAAGGGGCCTTCAGCCCCTTTTTTGTTAAAATACTAAAAGACTACTCCTTGATAAACAACTTTGACGTCACTTTGCCGGAGCGGCCGGTCATCTGGATCAGGTATACGCCCGTTGGTAACGATGATAGATCGGCTTTTTGGTCAAACCCCTTGATGCCGATTACCTGCTTCACATTGCCTTTCAGGTCCAAAATCCGGTACGTAGCGTTTCCACCGGCTTCTTCGGCATTGGCGATCCGCAACTGGATATAATCCTGAGCCGGGTTCGGGTATATCATAAACTCATCTGTACTAAAAAGAGATAAAGTACCGGCAGGCAAAGATGAGGGCGAAAACGACTCCGGAGCGGAATAGCCGGAGCAATCGGCTTTTACCCGCCAATTGTAGGTCTTCCGGCTGTTAAGCCCACTCAGTTTTATCGAATTTGTCTGAACCGTAATGGTAGTAGTCCAGCTCTTCTCATTAGAGAGTTTATACTGAACCGTATACACCTGAGCACTCGAAACAGCATCCCAGTTTAGATTTACGGCACCTGAACCTGCCGAAGTGGCTACCAGGTTTGTTGGCGGCTGGCAGGCGGCTGGGGGTGCAGTTGTCGTAAATGAACTTATAACTGAAAGGTCTGAACAGTTGGCCTTCACCTGCCAGTCATAGGTAGTAGTCGCCAACAGACCAGTTAAGGCGTAGCTGGTTCCTGTAACCGAAGGCAGGACAATCCAACTGGCAGCGGAACCCATTCTGTACTGAACCGTATAGCTGGTAGCCTCCGCAACAGCCCCCCACGACAATGTTGCCGAGGTATGGGTCAGATCAGAGGCAACCAGACTACCAGGCGCTGCACAGGGAACCGCTCCCTGCGTCGTAAATGTAACAGCGGTCGAGAAGCCGGAGCAGTCGGATTTGACCCGCCAGTTGTAGGATTGGCCGGCTGTCAATCCTGAAAGGGTCCTGCTGGTTGAGGTGGTTGTTCCGGCGCTGGTCCAGGTGGAGGCCGAACTCAGCTTATATTCAACCGAGTAGTTGACTGCGCCCTGCACCGGGTTCCAGGATAGCGTTGCCGAATTCTGTGTGATATCAGCCGTTACGAGGCCCGTTGGGGCGGCCGTGTTTCCACCCGACACAATGCAGGATGCGTTCTGTACCCGGCTGCGGATCAGATTACCCGGCACGGGACCAAATCCATTCTGGAAGTTAATACCCGTGCTAGTGAGGTGGCAATAACTCATGATAGTGCCCCCGTTTGTTGGCGCTGGTCCGGGCGGGCAGCTCACGCCATTGACAGCTTCGGTTGTATAACAATTATCCAGCGCACCTTTGGTACCATCCGTTCTTACCCAGCCGCACCATTGCGTGTGGTTGGAGCCAATATTATGACCCAACTCGTGCGTTACCACCTCAACGGTCCAGGAATAGGTTGGGTACGTCGAGAAGCTGTTATAGATCATGCTTACCCCGTGGGCGTATGACTTGGCGCAAAGCACATCGAGGTAAGCAATACCTCCACCCAGGCTCCGGGTCGTCAGCAGGTGCGCCAGATTACCGGTAAAATTGCTTCCAATCCGGTTGCGGAATGCGGTAAGCGCCGTACTTGTCGAGGTAGTCGAGGCATACGGGTCCGTTGAGGTCCAGATGTAGAGTTGCGAAATCTGAATATCAATATTTTCATTCTGATACAGGGTAGCGACCTGGTTAAAGAAACCGTTCACATAGTTGGATACGTTGGTAACGCTCGACCCTTTATCCAGATATAACTTATAATCAGCCTCAAAGTAAACGGTGACCGTCTTGCAGGCAATGCCGCTGGTAGCCCCTACCCGACCGCCTTTGTCATTAACCGGCGATTTGTCTTCGGCAAAACAGGTGAAGTTATGCGGCACCTTCAGGTCTTTCTCCTGGTACAGGATATGGTCTTCCGAGCCGTCATCCATCCGGCCAATGACCCAGTTACCCGTTTCGTCGGAAATGATGCCCGATACTTCATTGCGAAAGACGCTGATAGCAGCCAGTGAGTTTGCATTGCCTTTGATAATACCCCGGTAATGAACCCCTCTGTCGACATCCATATTTTCCTGTGGCGTATTACCCCGCGTCCCTACGGTGAAATCAGACGTGGTTACTTCAACTCTGGCTAACTCCAGTTGAATGGCCGGCCCACCGGCTACGGGAATTGTCAGGGTAAGCGCCGGGTGCGGGCTGTTCAGCAGGCGGTTGATGGCACCCCGATTCAGTTGAAGGGCCGTTCCCTGTTCAAGAACCTGCTGGTTCCGGCGGTGGGGACTGCCTCCCGAAAATAATTCTTCCTGGGGGAAGAAGCGATTGCTGCGAACTTCATTCAGCCATTTGGCAACGCCTTTCTGGGCAAAGGCGGGGCTGGCGGCCCCTATGCCTAAAGCAACTAATAATAAGTACGTGTACCAGACACGGCCAAAGGATAAGTGTTTCATAAGATCATGCTAAGTAGGTTAACTGTTTACGAAATTATGAATCATTTACACTGAGGCAAAGAAAGTTACAAATTCTTTTAAAATTTTAATTTTCAGTACATTACGTTTACAAGAAAATTACTTAAGCAGGTCGGACAGAAATACTTATAAAGGCTGTAAAGAATCTTTTTGCGAAGAAAATAGATGATGTTTTTTTATTTTTATTTTTGCTCTATGGAGCTTTGTGAGTAGAGAAATTTGTATTCCTGAAGCGTTCGTATGAGAAAACAAAACTATTAATCATAAAAAAATGACCTATTTTAACCGCCGGAATTTATTTCTGCTTACCCTTCTTTCTGTTTTTTCGGCAACAACCTTTTCGTGCTCATCGGGCAGCAAAGCCGACAGTCGGCAAGCCGACCAAACCTCTACGGAGTCGGCTGACGTGAAAACGGTCAGCGCAACCGACGAAGACAGCAAAGCAACGCCGGCCGCCCAGACATCCACCGTTGATCCAACCACGATCCCGCCCGGCAAGAAAGCCGATGCGGCTACGATCATAGCCCGGCAGCAGGTGCCCATCTTATGTTACCACCAGGTTCGCAACTGGCGTGAAAAAGACTCTAAGACCGCCCGCGACTACATTGTACCGTTAGATCTGTTCCGTCAGCAGATGAAGATGCTGGCCGACAGCGGTTATCATACTATTTCGCCCGACCAGCTATACGCCTACCTGACTACGGGCGCAGCTCTGCCCTCGAAACCAATCATGCTGACGTTTGATGATGGTGATCTGGATCAGTACACCGACGCCGTACCCATCATGAACAAGCATGGCTTTAAAGGGACGTTCTTTATTATGACCGTGGCTATTGGCCGCCGGGGCAAGCAACCGTATATGGATAAGTCGCAGATCAAAGCGCTGTCGGATGCCGGACATACCATTGGCTGCCATACCTGGGATCACCACAACGTGAAGAAGTATGAGGGCAAAGACTGGGTAACGCAGATTGAAGAGCCGACCAAGAAGCTGGAAGAAATTACCGGCAAACCGGTGCGTTATTTTGCCTATCCGTTTGGTTTGTGGAATTACCCGGCTACCCAGGAGTTGAAGAAGCGTAACTACCTGGCGGCTTTCCAACTGGCCGAAAAGCGTGACCCGCAGGAGCCGCTCTATACGGTTCGCCGGATTATCGCCAGCGGCTACTGGAGCCCCAAAACGCTGCACAACGCCATGGTGGCCAGCTTTAAAGGCACGAAGTAAGCTGATTTGTATAACCCAAAAGAGCCTGCGGCCAGTGGCCGCAGGCTCTTTTGGGTTATAGCCATGCTATTGTACCAGCTCTAATTCATCCAACTGAGCCGTAATAAACTCCATTTCGTCGGAAGAGAGTCGCACCCGGATTGCTTCTGCGTTCTGGATGGCCTGTTCGGCATTACGGGCACCCACCAGCGCAATGGTGATACCCGGCCGCTCGATTGTCCAGCGCAGCACCAGTTGGCTAAGCGTTACCCCTTTTTCATCGGCCATCGGTTTGATCTTGTCCAGTATGGCGTTGGTGCGGGCTATATTTTCCTCCTTGAAATAGCGGTAAGCTGCCCGGTGATCACCTTCAGCAAAGACATGCCCCGGCCTGATCTTTCCGGTTAGTAAACCCCGCTCCAGCGGACTGTAGGCCAGAATGGCTTTGTTATGTTCCAGGCAGTAGGGCACTACGTCCTGTTCAATTTCCCGGCGGACCATGCTGTACGGTACCTGGTTAGAGACCAGTTTAATGGTCTGCTCAGCCTCCCGCATCTGCCCGCCATTGTAGTTGCAGACACCGGCGTAGCGCACCTTACCCTGTTCGATCAGCCGCTGCACGGCCTCCATGCTTTCGCTGATGGGCGTAGTTTTGTCGGGCCAGTGTATCTGGTACAGGTCGATATAATCGGTGCCAAGCCGTTTCAGGCTTTGCTCACATTCGTAGATAATGCTTTCTTTTCCGGCATAGCGGTGAACATCGATGTCCTGACCCGCGTTGTTTTCGCTCTTAAAAGCCAGTTCGCCCTGGTTCAGATCCCACCGCATACCGAATTTGGTCAGTATCTGCACGCGATCACGCGGGTAGTCTTTGATCGCTTCGCCGACAATTTCTTCGCTGGTCCCCTGTCCATAAATGGGAGCCGTATCGATGGAGGTAACGCCTAACTCATAGGCGGCTTTGATAGCGTCAATTGCTCCTTTCCGTTCGGTGCCACCCCACATCCAGCCACCGGCGGCCCAGGCGCCAAACGTAATTACTGAGACCTGTAACTCAGAATCTCCTAGTTGTCTGTATTCCATCTAAAGTTGAGTTTTAGTGTAAAACATATTTATCCCAATGCAACAGCAGGTCTGTGGGGATCAGGTGTGTCGGCGTTTCGGCCTGATCGGTTACATCCACAGCGGGGCAACGAACCGTAAATATGGATGACGCCTGGCGCGCAAACCAGCGGTGACCGACACCGGGCGCCCAAATGACATAATCACCATCGTTTTGCAATAAAACGTGCTGCCACTTCCCCCCGGCGCAGAAATAGATCTCAAAACGCCCGTTACCAATCAGCATAGACATGGTGGTGGCCGTCTGATTAAACGGAAACGATTTAGCCTCGTGGTGACCGGCCGGATGGGAAAAGAGCTTGAGTTCAAAATCTCCCTGTGCCTGCTCAAATACCCCATGACGGCCCAAACGGCAGCGAAGGCCATGCTCCGGATCAATAAACCGGGCTACGAACCAGCCGCCACGGGGTGCTCCATCGGCATAAGCATTTCCAGTAACAAGCAGATCAGTCGGTAACTTCATTGGGCTTAATACTCATAATTTGCCAGTTCATCCTGCTCCAGTTTGCCGACGGCCCGGTTGTAGCGCCGACGGTCGAACTCCCGCTCGTTATTAGCGATAAACAGGGTGGCCGCCGTGTTGCCGATCAGATTGGTAATGGAACGGGCTTCGGACATAAACCGGTCGACGCCCAGTAGCAGCGCCAGCCCCTCAATCGGGATTACCTGAATAGCCGTAAGCGTGGACGCCAGCACGATAAAACCGCTACCCGTTACCCCGGCGGCCCCCTTGGAGGTAATCATCAGAATACCAATGATGGTCAACTCCTGCCCCAGCGTCAGGTCGATGTGAAACACCTGCGCCAGAAAGATGGTAGCCATGGAGAGATAGATGGTGGTGCCATCGAGGTTGAAGGAGTAACCCGCCGGGACCACCAGTCCGACAACCGAGCGAGAACACCCTAGCGACTCCAGTTTATCCATGATCTGCGGCAGCACCGACTCCGACGATGATGTTCCCAGGACAATCAGAATTTCTTCTTTAATAAACTTCAGAACCGCCCACAGGCTGACTTTATAGTAGCGCAGAATCAGGTTCAGTACCACGAAAATAAACAGGAACATGGTCAGATAAACCGTACCCATCAGTTTAGCCAGTGGCAACAGCGTAGCCAGACCATACTTACCGATGGTAAACGCCATACCACCAAATGCCCCCAGCGGGGCCAGCACCATCACTACGTTCAGGATGTTGAAAAACACCCGCGACAACCGTTCGAAGGTTTGGATCAGGGGCAGACCGCGCTCACCCATGCGGGTAAGCCCAACCCCAAACAGCATGGAGAACACCAGTACCTGCAGAATCTCGCCCTCCGCAAAAGCTTTAACTGCGTTACTGGGTACAATGTGCAGAAAGAAGTCTACCCAATCCATGCCTTTTCCCTGCTCCGCGTATTTCGAAACCGTATCGGCAGCCCCACCCGCCACGGCCGTAGTCTGCACGCCCTCGCCCGGCCGTACCCAATTGGCTATCACCAGGCCAATCACCAGGGCGAGGGTGGTAACCACTTCAAAATACAGCAGTGCCTTCCCGCCTACCCGGCCTACCTTCTTGAGGTCTCCCATATTACTGATGCCTAACACAATGGTCAGGAAAATAATGGGCGCAATGACCATTTTGATCAGATTGATGAACAAGTCACCGAGGGGCTTTAATTTCGCGGCTGTTTCGGGGAAGAAATGACCGACCAGAATACCCAGGGTAATGGCGATCAGCACGCGAAAGGTCAGGTTGTTCAGGAGCTTCAAAATAGTTGGCAGTTTACAGTCAGCAGCAGGCGGTACTCAGTGGGCAGTTTGCTGCAGGCAATTTAGCAATAGTTGGCAGATGATTTATTCGTATAACGCAATTTGAGCAAAGCCGTGGCACGTTTACTGCTTACTGCGAACTGCCCACTGCCTGATCAAGATAGCTTACTGCACACTTCCCACTGGTGTAAGCTGGCTTTTAATATCCCGAATGCGTTCGTTGAAGTTCAGATTATGAAAATCCACGTCCGGCATCCGGATGGTCTCCAGGTATTCCAGTACAACCGGATCGTGCGGAATACGCTTGCCGGTCAGCACACTGACGTATTTGGAAGTCATCCAGAGGACATTTTTCAATTGAGTACGGGCGTCATTTGTCATGTAGAACTCCGTAATGAGTGTATCCTCGTTGACATAAATGATCCGCGACATGATGCGTACCCACTCGCTGACCAGCGCCGGCCGGATGTAGGCAATCTGGTGTTGATACACCACCCAGCTCGTCTTAAGTTCACGGAACAACTGCCCTGGATCAAACCCGTAGTGCTTGGCCACCTGGTCTTCTCGGGCGTTGAAATAATAATCCAGGTACTTGGCGTTGTTCAGGTGCTGGAGCGGGTCGCAGTCCTGGAAACGAATGATTACCCGCGATTCGGTTTCGGTCGGGTAAGATTTATTAGGATCTCGTTTAAACATTTTACCTTGAAATTACTCTAACAAAGAGATAACGCTACCGGGCTGTAAAGTTTCGCAAAAATGGTAAAATCATACTACCGGCGTAACCGTAGCCCCTCTATTTGCGTTGATTATTTAGTAAATGTGTACACAAAACCAATCCAATTAAAAAAATGAATCGTTTGATCTTATCGCTTTTCCTGCTATTTGTCGTCCTTACGGCGTTCGCTCCTTCGAATAGTTCCGATGCCGTAGTTGGCACCTGGCTAAACGGCACCAAAAAGGGACATGTGCAGATTTATAAACAGGGGGACCGGTATTATGGTAAATTAATCCATCTGACGGAGCCGAATGATCCGGCAACCGGTAAACCGAAAACCGACAACAAAAACACCAATGCCTCTTTACGGAACCGCCCCATACTGGGCCTGAACATTATGCAGGGCTTCAAATATGACGGTGACAACGAGTGGGTAGACGGAAAGATTTATAACCCGGAGGATGGTAAAGAGTATAGCTGCAAAATGACGCTGAAAGACCCGAATACGCTGGATGTACGCGGTTACGTGGGCATTTCGCTGATCGGCAAGACACAAACCTGGACGCGGATCAAGTAAACCAGCCAGCCGGAAGCTGATTTTGGCTCTCGGAAACGCTCTCCATTGGGGAGCGTTTTTGTTTTTACGCCTTATTCTGTTTGTGTCCCTTCGAACTTATCCTATTTTTGCCGCGCAACCGCTGTGTCGGTCTTTGTCTGTTTCATAATTACACGATCATTTACCTTTTCCCTTACAATATGGCACATCGTAAAATGCGCATGGGTATGGTAGGCGGCAGCCTGGAAGCTTTTATAGGAGCCGTACACCGCCGGGCCGCTGTCTTCGACGGCGAAATTGAACTCGTTTGCGGGGTATTCAGTTCAAACCCGGAAAAATCGAAACAAACCGGCCATGCCCTGTATCTGCCCGAAGACCGGGTATACACCAGCTACGAGGAGATGATTATGCGGGAGAAAGAACTCCCCGAAGGCGAACGCATGGACTTCATCTCCATCGTAACGCCCAATCATATGCACTTTCCGCCCGCCAAGATGGCGCTGGAAAACGGCTTCCATGTCATGTGCGACAAGCCGATGACCCTCAACCTGGAAGAAGCCAAAGAACTGGCCGCCATCGTTGAACGAACCGGTCTGCTCTTCGGCCTGACCCACAATTACACCGGCTACCCGATGGTGAAAGAAGCCCGCGATATGGTGCGCAACGGTAAACTGGGTAAACTGCGGAAGATTGTGGTTGAATACCCGCAGGGCTGGCTCTCCAAGCTGGAAGAAGCGACTGATTACAAACAGGCCATCTGGCGCACCGACCCGACCAAGTCCGGAGCCGCCGGCTGTATGGGCGACATCGGTACCCACGCCGAAAACCTGGCCGAATACATAACCGGCCTGAAAATTACCGAACTTTGTGCCGACCTGACCACTTTTGTGGAAGGCCGCAAGCTGGACGACGATGGTAACGTGCTGCTTCATTTCGAGGACGGCGTAAAAGGCGTACTGCACGCCAGTCAGATTGCCAACGGCGAAGAAAACGCGCTGAACATTCGCATCTACGGCGAACTGGGTGGCCTTGAGTGGCACCAGATGGAGCCCAACACGCTGATCTACAAGTCAAACGAAGGCCAGCGGATTTTCCGCCCGTCGGTAGGTGAGTTATCAGCAGCCGCCAAAGCCCATATCCGGATGCCATCGGGCCACCCCGAAGGGTTCTTTGAGGCTTTTGCCAACCTGTACCGCAATTTCGCCTTCGCCCTCCGTGCTCACATGAGCGGTCAGCCGCATGATCCGATCTACGACTTCCCGTCTGCACAGGACGGCGTCCGTGGTCTGGCATTCATTGATACCGTCATCAAATCCAACCAATCCAACGAGAAGTGGACGAAGTTTGTCGAGTAATAATTCTGAATGATTGAATTACTGAATGATAGAGTGACGGGACCATTCACAGCTGAGTCTTAAATAGCTCACCAAGTGAATTGCGGACCTTACATGACCAGCAAAATCGAGTTCATTCAACGGATGCAAAGCAGAACAAAAGATTTTGCATTGCGTAGTATTCGGTTATTTCGGGCTTTGCCTAAAACAGAAGAAGCCAGACTGATAGGAAAACAGTATTTGCGTGCAGCAACATCAGTGGCAGCTAATTATCGTGCCGTTTGCCGATCCAGAAGCAAAGCTGAATATTTTGCCAAACTCAGTATTGTAGTTGAAGAGACAGATGAAGCGTTGTTTTGGCTCGAAATTATGATTGCAGCTGAAATCTTACCTGAAGTCAAGCTTAAAAGCTTGGTGGAGGAAGCCACTGAACTGTTGGCTATTTTTTCTTCAGCTCGTAAAAACACAATCATCAACAAGAAAGCAATGGCAAACTCAACCATTCAATAATTCAAAAATTCGTTCATTCAATCATTTAAAAACCCTCATGTCAAAAATTAAAGTTGGTGTGGTTGGTACGGGTTTTATCGGACCTGCCCACATTGAAGCCCTGCGCCGGCTTCCAAACGTTGAAGTGGCTGCCCTATGCGAAGTAAGCCAGGAACTGGCCGAATCGAAAGCCGCTCAGCTCGGTATCGAACGGGCGTATACGTTCGAGGAACTGCTGAAACAGGACGATATCCAGTCGATCCATATCTGTACGCCGAACTTCCTGCACTATAGCCAATCGAAAGCTGCGCTGGAGGCTGGTAAGCACGTGATCTGCGAAAAACCCCTGGCCAAAGACCTGGCTGAAGCCGAAGAACTGGTTGAACTGGCTGCCAAAACCGGTCTGGTCAACGCCGTGCACTTCAACCTGCGGTATTACCCGCTGGCGCGTCAGATGCGCGTGATGCGGGAGAAAGGCGACCTGGGCGAGGTGTATTCCATTATAGGATCGTACCTGCAGGACTGGCTGTTCTATAATACCGATTACAACTGGCGTCTGGAACCCGATAAATCGGGCGACTCACGGGCCATTGCCGATATTGGTTCGCACCTGATGGACATCATCGAGTACATCACCGGCCTGAAGACGGTTGCCGTGATGGCCGATTTCAACACCATCCACAAAACCCGCAAGAAGCCGCTGAAGCCTGTAGAAACCTATTCGGGTAAGATGCTGCAACCGGAAGACTATGCCGATGTGCCCATCAACACCGAAGACCACGCCAACGTGCTGCTGCGGTTCGATAACGGCAACCGGGGTGTTATTACAGTATCGCAGGTATCGGCCGGTCGTAAGAATCAGATGAAGCTGGAGATTGCCGGTTCCAAGAAAACGTTCGCCTGGAACTCAGAAGCTCCGAACGAAATGTGGGTAGGTAACCGCGACGGCTACAACCAGACGCTGACGGACGATCCATCGCTGGTATACGCCGAAGCCCGGTCGGTCATCAGCTTCCCCGGCGGTCACAACGAAGGATTCCCGGATACGTCGAAGCAGATGTTCAGGGAGGTGTACGAAGCCGTTGCCGCCGGCAAGCAGCCCGAGAACCCCACCTACCCGACCTTTGCCGATGGCTACCGCGAACTGCTGATCTGCGAGAAGATTTTGGAGAGTAATCGGAAGCAGAGCTGGGTGGAGGTTTAAAGAGTAAAAGAGCGAATGAGCGAAAGAGTGGGGTGCGTAGTCTAGTGACATGGAAGCAGACGACTTTAGGGATAGTAAATGGGTGGAAGAGCCACCTGTTGAGTACTCAGGGTATACAAAAGGGCAGTTTCTGGATGATATTGAACGTCGTCTGAAACAATTCATGCTTCGGTGTATCAAGGTCTGCCAATCCTTACCAGATGCTTACGACGCTCAGCATTTTGCTCGACAGCTTATTCGCTCATCATCTTCGTCGGCGGCAAATTTCAGAGCCATTCGAAGGGGCCGCAGCCAGAAAGAATACTACGCGAAACTGAGCGTGGTAATTGAGGAGCTAGACGAGTCCCTGTTTTGGCTTGAAACGCTGACTTTCACCGAGACAGTAGTCGAAGGCCGATTGCACGACTTAATTGACGAAGGATATCAGGTATTGAAAATTTTAGCTAAATCCCGTAAAACATCCAGCGGAGAGTGAAAGCGCAGCCAACCCGCTCTTTCATTCTTTCGCTCTTTCACCTTTAACTACTATGAAGACAATCAAAGGCCCCGGCGTCTTTCTGGCGCAATTCATGGGCGATGAAGCGCCGTTCAATTCGTTAGATTCCATTGCCCGGTATATGGCCGATCTCGGTTATAAAGGTATTCAGCTACCGACGTGGGACCCTCGCGTAATTGACCTGAAACAGGCGGCCGAAAGCCAGACCTACTGCGATGACCTGAAGGGCGAAGTAGCAGAAGCTGGCCTGGAGATTACCGAACTGGCGTCGCACCTGCAGGGGCAGTTGGTGGCCGTTCACCCGGCGTATGCGGCTATGTTTGCCGGCTTCGGTCCGGCCGAAGTGGCGAACGACCCTAAAGCGCAGCAGGAATGGGCGACGCAGCAGTTGATGTGGTGTGCCAAGGCCAGCCAAAACCTTGGATTGAAGTCGCACCCGACGTTCTCGGGCGCGTTGCTATGGCCATTTATGTACCCGTGGCCGCAGCGCCCGAACGGACTGGTCACCACCGGCTTCCAGGAACTGGCTAACCGCTGGAAACCGATTCTGGATGCGTTCGATGAAGCGGGTGTCAACGTAGCGTATGAGCTGCACCCCGGCGAAGACCTGCACGATGGTGTTACCTTCGAGATGTTCGTGAACTACCTGAACGGGCACCCCCGCGCCGGTATCAACTACGACCCCAGCCACTTTGTGCTGCAGCAGTTAGACTACCTGCAGTTCATCGACTTCTACCACGACCGGATTTTTGCCTTCCACGTCAAGGACGCCGAGTTCAATCCAACCGGCAAGCAGGGCGTGTACGGGGGCTATCAGGGCTGGGTAGAGCGGGCCGGCCGGTTCCGCTCGCTGGGCGACGGGCAGGTTGATTTCAGCAGCATTTTCAGCAAGCTGTCGCAGTACGATTACGACGGCTGGGCCGTATTGGAGTGGGAATGTGCCATCAAGCACCCCGAGCAGGGCGCGGCCGAAGGAGCCCCGTTCATCGAGAACCACATCATCCGCGTGACCGAGCGGGCCTTCGACGACTTCGCCGGAACCGGTGCCGATGAAGACTTCAACAAGCGGGTATTGGGACTTTCTTAGTTTCGGCGGTTGTAACGTTTGAGAATTAGGTGCCGGGCTTTGGAGTCCGGCACCTTTTTTCTTTATTTGCCGCATGCCTATCCCAGATTATCAGACACTGATGCTGCCCCTCTTAAAGCTTGTTGCTGATGGGCAGGAATATAAGTTTACTGGCTTAGTTGATACTCTAAGCGAGTCGTTTAAACTTACCGAAGAAGAACGTACAGAGCTATTACCTAGCGGACAAACTTTCACATTTGGCAGTCGTGTAAGTTGGGCACGGACCTACCTTAAGAAAGCAGGATTGCTGGACTCCCCTAAACGTGGAACGATCCTTATTACACCAAGAGGTAAGGAGGTACTTAGGCAAAAACCCGGGCAGATTAATGTGGCCTTCTTGAAACAATACCCAGAGTTTCTAGAATTTCAGAATACTAAAAAGCCAGAAAATGGAGAAATCGTACCTGATATCATCATTAATCCTCAACAGACTCCTGAAGAGACCTTAGAGACTGCTTACCTAAGCATTCGGCGTAGTCTTGCTCAGGATCTTATCGACAGAATTATTAACCTCCCTCCTGCCTTCTTTGAAAAACTTGTTGTAGAACTGCTGGTGAGAATGGGATATGGCGGCTCAATAAAAGACGCCGGCAAAGCTATCGGCAAAAGTGGAGATGAGGGTATCGACGGTACTATTAAAGAGGATAAACTTGGCCTGGATATCATCTACCTTCAGGCCAAAAGGTGGAAGCCGGGCAACATCGTAGGTCGCCCGGAAATCCATAAATTCATTGGCGCCTTAGCTGGGCAGGGTGCCAAGAAAGGTATATTTATCACTACCTCATCCTTCACGCGGGAAGCGCTGGAATTTGTGCCCCGTAATGAAACCAAGATTGTTCTGATCGATGGTGAACAACTAGCTCAACTGATGATCGATTACAACCTTGGTGTTACGGTACAGCAGGTATTTGAAGTCAAGCGAATTGATAACGATTACTTCAGCGAAGAATAATTACTTCTGATACGCCGTAATCGTTTCGATACTGCCGTCGGGGCGGTACTTCAGCTCGGTTACTTTGACGCTGCGCAGGTGCGTCTTGCCACCAGACTGGACACTGTCGTGGTAGAACAGATACCACTTGCCGCCGACCTCGACAATAGAGTGATGATTGGTCCAGCCTACTACGGGATTCAGGATAACACCCTGGTAGGTAAACGGACCGTATGGCGAGGTTCCGGTAGCATAGGCAATGAAATGGGTATCGCCGGTCGAGTACGAGAAATAGTATTTGCCCTTGTATTTGTGCAGCCAGGCCGCTTCAAAAAAGCGTCGCTTGTTGTCACCGGCCAGCAGGGGCTTTCCGTCTTTATCGACAATCTTCACATCCCGCACCGGCTCCGCAAAGCTCAGCATATCTTTACTCAGGCGAGCCACCTTAGGACTGATAGCCGGCTGGTCATTCTTCGGGTATTCGTCTTTCGGATTATACTTCCCCGTTTGCCAGCGCTGAAGCTGACCGCCCCAGATACCGCCGAAATACATGTACGAATTACCGTCGGCATCGGTAAACACCGCCGGGTCGATGCTGTAACTGCCTGCGATGGGTTTCGGTTCTGCTTTGAACGGCCCCGCGGGTGATGAACTGGTCGCTACCCCGATCCGGAATACGTCTTGTTTATCTTTAGCCGGAAAATACAGGTAGTACTTGCCGTTTTTGTAAGCCGCATCGGGAGCCCACATCTGCCGGCCTACCCAGGGGACATCTTTTTTATCCAGGGCAACACCATGGTCAGTTACCTTGCCACCGATCCGGTCCATAGACAGCACGTGATAATCGCGCATGTCGAAATGGTCACCGTTGTCGTTCTGGGGGATACCCGCTTCAATGTCGTGCGAGGGGTATATATAAATCCGGCCGTTGAATACGTGAGCCGAGGGGTCAGCGGTATAGATGTTTGTAACCAGCGGCTGGGCGATCGGTTTAGCCTGACTGCCAGCGTTATTCTGGCAAAAACCGGTTGATACAGCGGCCATTAAAATGGCGGCCGTAGAGAAGCATAAAAAGCCTTGATTATTCATTTGACGGTTTGTATTTGCCAAAAATAAGCAGAATAAGTCCAGTTTCTACCTTGATTTTTGCGAACCACTCAGTTATCGTTTGATGATCTGTTCTAACCAAGTCCTGATTTTTTAAGTTAAGCTAAGGCTTTTCCCGTAGCCCCTTATCAGGTAGATCTGGTTAAAGTGGATCGCAGTGCTTACTGATGGCCTAACATACGATTACCTTTGTGCAACGCTATTATCTAAAACATGAATTGGTACGAAGACGAAATACGCCAACTTGAAAAAAAGATACAAACCCAGTCTCCAGACAATAAGCCCGTTGTTTTTTACGGCAGTTCGAGTATTCGCCTGTGGGATAAGCTCACCGAAGACTTTCCTCTTTGCACATCGCTCAATTTAGGCTTTGGCGGGTCAACGCTGGCGGCCTGCACCTGGTTTTTTGAACGCGTGGTAGTGCCGGCCAGGCCTTCTTCACTGATTCTCTACGCGGGTGATAACGACCTCGGCGACAACCGCCACCCCGAAGAAGTTTACCTGTTCTTCTGTGCTTTCTCCGACAAAGTTCAGCAGTATTTTCCGGCTATTCCCTTTACCTACCTATCCGTAAAAGCCAGTCCGGCACGTTGGCACAATGCCGGAAACATCCGCCGGACCAACGATCTTATTCGCGGAAAGACCGGAGAGTTTCCCAATTATTTTTTCGTAGATATGTTTACACCCATGCTGAACGATGCCGGACAACCCCGCCGGGAGTTGTTTGAAGCCGATGGCCTGCACCTCAACCGGAAAGGGTATGAACTCTGGCGCGATGTATTGACGCAGCACCCGCACATTTTCTCATGACTTCACCGGAGAAAGCTCACCAGCAAAGGTTTCCCTCATCAGCGTCGCAACCAGAGCGAGCGCGCCAGGTTATAAATTGGCAAAAATGATACTGCGGTACCTATAGGCTATTTGGTTTACAGTTGGCAGCGCCCGACCTTTGCGGGGTAAATCAACTGGCTTCATGACCGTAAAACGCAACGCTGCGCTCGGCTTTATTTTTATTACCATACTGGTTGACGTAATTGGGCTGGGAATCATCATTCCCGTGTTTCCTAAACTCATCGAAAACCTCATTCACGGAGGCCTTAGTGAGGCTTCCAGATACGGGGGCTGGCTCACCTTTGCCTACGCCAGTATGCAGTTTGTGTTTTCGCCGGTGCTGGGCGGGCTGAGCGACAAATTCGGACGGAGGCCTGTCTTGCTGTTTTCCCTGTTCGGCTTTGGTATAGACTACATTTTTCAGGCCTTCGCGCCGACCATTGCCTGGCTGTTTGTCGGCCGGGTGCTGGCGGGTATCACGGGAGCCAGTTTCACCACGGCAGCCGCGTATATTGCTGACATCAGTACGCCCGAAAAGCGGGCACAGAACTTCGGTCTGGTCGGGGCCGCTTTTGGACTAGGCTTTATTGTTGGCCCGGTAATCGGAGGCCTATTGGGTCAGTTTGGCCCTAAAGTACCGTTCCTGGCAGCCGCCGGATTAACTCTTCTGAATTTTATGTATGGGTATTTCATCCTGCCGGAGTCGCTGCTGCCGCAGAATCGCCGGGCGTTTAGCTGGAAGCGTGCCAATCCGGTGGGTTCGCTGATGCAGCTGCGGAAATACCCGGTCATCTCCGGGCTTATTGTTTCACTGGTACTGGTGTATATTGCGGCCCACTCGGTGCAGTCAGTCTGGACGTTCTACACCATGCTGAAGTTCAACTGGAACGAAGCCTGGGTAGGCTACTCGCTGGGTTTTATCGGGCTGATGTCGGCGCTGGTGCAGGGCGGACTGATCCGGGTGGCCATACCAAAACTGGGGCAGAAGAGAGCCGTTTACGTGGGTCTGTCGCTGTATACCCTTGGATTGGTGCTCTTTGGCTTTGCCACGGCAGGCTGGATGATGTTTGCCTTTCTGGTGCCGTATTGCCTCGGCGGTATTGCCGGTCCGGCCCTGCAGGGTATTATCTCCACGCAGGTACCGCCCAACGAACAGGGTGAGTTGCAGGGCGCGCTGACCAGCCTGATGAGTGCGACATCCATTGTGGGGCCGCTGCTGATGACCAACCTGTTTGCGTACTTTACCGGTCCTAAAGCGCCAGTCTTTTTTCCGGGCGCACCGTACATTATGGGCGCGGTGCTGATCTTCATCAGCGTTTTGCTGGCCGCCCGTTCGCTGGCCGATTACCAGCACACCTATACACCGGCATCGTCACCTATAAATTCACTGGAGAACCAGTAACCCTCCCGATTCATATGGCCTGGTAAACATAGCTCCCAATATGGCGGTCTACATAAACATTTTCTTACACCCCCTAAAAACAACAAATTTTTATTGTTTATCAATAATTATTTATTAAATTTACAGCGTAGCATAAAATTCCTGCAATAAACATGAATAGGATTTCAATACTATTTCTTCAGGCAGTCATCGTGCTTATCGGCCTTGTAGCACTTGCCATGTTGCTTTGGTTTCCCTTAACGGAGGGACGAGCCGCAAACTTAGACTTGTTCAGCATTTACGCTGACCCGTTCATCCTGTATGGATACGCAGCATCAATCGCTTTTTTTGTTGCCCTGTACAAGTCGATCCAGTTACTTGGATACATCGGACAAAATAAAGTTTTCTCTACAAACTCTGTTAAGACTTTAAGGAGTATCAGGTATTGTGCAATCGTACTAAGTATTTTAATTGTGTTGGCGGGACTGTACATAAAATTATTTCACAGCAAAGAAGACGATCCGGCGGGTTTTCTTGCCATTTGTATCGTGACCACGTTTGCTTCTATCGTAGTGGCAACTGCTGCGACAATATTTGAAAAACTCCTGCAAAATGCCATAGATATGAAATCTGAAAATGACTTAACAATTTAAGCTATGCCAATTATAGTAAACTTAGACGTGATGATGGCAAAGCGAAAAATTTCATTGAATGAGCTTTCTGAACGAGTTGATTTGACATTATCAAACCTTTCTATCTTAAAGACCGGGAAGGCGAAAGCAATACGTTTTAGCACCTTAGAGGCCATTTGTAAAGCATTAGACTGTCAACCGAGTGACATTCTGGAATATGTAAATGACGAAAAAATAACAACGAACCGCTGACAGGCAGTTTGGCAATAGGGCGGAGCGACGAATAGAGTCTCAGCTTTCTGTTCGCTAACCCACACCACATATAGACTTATGCACAATTTAAAAATTGCTACCGCTCAGTTTGAAAACCGGAGCGGAGACAAAGCGTATAACCTCAGCGTTATCGATAAACTGGCGGGCCAGGCGGCCGCGCAGGGAGCCCATGTCGTGACCTTTCACGAATGCTCCATCACCGGTTACACCTTCGCCCGGCATCTGTCCCGCGAAGAAATGCTGGACCTCGCCGAATACATTCCGGAAGGTGATAGTGTGCAGCAACTCACCGACATTGCTCGGAAACACGACATTGCCGTGCTGGCCGGTTTGTTTGAAAAAGACAAAGACGATAAGATGTATAAAGGCTACGTCTGCGTCGATAAAAACGGGCTGGTCGCCAAATACCGCAAGCTGCACCCGTTCATTAACCCGCATCTGACGCCCGGCAACGAGTACGTTATCTTTGACCTCTACGGCTGGACATGCAGTATCCTGATCTGCTACGACAACAACATCATCGAAAACGTCCGGGCGGTTACCCTGATGGGTGCCGACATCATCTTCATGCCGCACGTCACGATGTGTACGCCCTCAACCCGACCCGGTGCCGGCTTCGTTAACCCTAAACTCTGGGAAAACCGCGAGCATGACCCCACCTCGCTGCGGCTGGAGTTCGACGGCATGAAAGGACGAGCCTGGCTGATGAAGTGGCTCCCCGCCCGCGCCTACGACAATGCCGTATACGTGGTCTTCTCCAACCCCATCGGCATGGATGATGACCAGTTAAAAAACGGCTGCTCCATGATTCTGGACCCCTTCGGCGATATTCTGGCCGAATGCCGCAACCTGAGCGACGATGTGGTAACGGCGCTCTGCACGCCCGAAAAACTACAGCAGGCCGGCGGCTACCGCTACCGGCAAGCCCGCCGGCCCGAACTATATGCCGACATTATCAGCCAACCCCACCAGTCGGAGCAGAAGGTCGTCTGGCTGGCCGCCGACGAGTAGCTCTTTTGCTTATTTCAGCTGCTGCGTCATGGTCCAGGTACCGGTTGCCTCACCTCCATTGGCGTCATAGGTTCCTTTAACGGTAGTTCCCGTGAGCGTTCCTTCCATGGAGATCGGAGTGCCTTCACCCGGCTCGTTGTAAGCAGCTTTGAGCTTATTGCCGTCCAGCGTTAATGTCTTGAACTTGATGTTGTACCGGGCTTCCTCCCCCGGAATAACCGTGATAGTACCCTCGTATTTTCCGTCGGCGTTGCGGGTTATTTGCATTTCGCATTTGCCGGACGATGCGCCTTCATACGTACCGGCCCATTTACCGACAAAAGCGGCCGGGCTATCAGGCGCAGCCTTTGTTGTACTTGTTTGAGCCAGGGCAGAGCAAGTCAGCGTGCCAGATAGGACGAGCAGGAGTAAGCAGTGTTTCAAGAACATTAAAAATCAAGGTTAGGTAGAGAAATAATTATCAGGCTAAATAGGCCACTTTTTTCCGTATCTCAAAACGTAAAGTCCCTTAACCGGTTCACTACGCTATAATCCTGGTTTGTCGTGCAGATTCCTGGGTTTGTCGCGTCCGGCTTGAAGCAGGCTGCCCAGACTGCCAATTTTAGGTCATTCAAGTAACAAAAAACCTGTAAACTTCTCTTTGACAATGGAAAATCGGGATGAATTTCTCTGGAAAAAAGCCAAAGTGCGCGTAGGATTCAAATATCACCTGCGTAATTACCTGATCATAAATGCCTTTCTCTGGCTTCTCTGGCTAGTGGGCAAGCTGCTATTCACCAACGCGCAATGGCCTGGCTACCGGTTTCCGTGGCCGATCTGGGTAACACTCGGCTGGGGCATTGGATTAGCTATGCACTATTTTCGGGCCTATCACACGTTCGGCGAACGGTCGCTGGTTGAAAAGGAATACGAGAAGCTGAGCCGTAATAACTAATCAGCAATAACCCATTTTCTCACGCATTCCTGCTGTGCTCCTGTACGCTGGAACAGCCAGGACTAGTCGGATACTGGCTGTTCCAGCGTACAGGAGCAGCTATTTTTTGGTGTGTTTGATAAAAACAAATACCCATAATTTATCTTCTTTGCACCCACAAGCAGTCTTGCATGGTCAAACCGACATAGCAATTGGAGTACATCGTAATTGGTCTTACCGCGCTCATCGGCTCCGGCCTCACTCTTTTCTCCGGCTTTGGCCTGGGTACGCTGCTGCTGCCGGTGTTCGGCCTGTTTTTCCCCATCGAACTAGCCGTGGTGCTGACGGCTATTGTTCACTTCCTCAACAATTTATTCAAACTGGCGCTGCTGGGTCGCCATGCCGATAAAGCCGTTATCCTGCGGTTTGGCCTGCCGTCTATCGTAGCCGCCATTGCCGGAGCGTATATACTAACACTGTTAACTGACGCCCGGCCACTGCTGACGTACAGCCTCAACGGCACCACGCTGTCGATTCTGCCCGTTAAACTCATTATGGCGTTGCTGATGATTGTCTTTGCCTTGTTCGATCTGGTCCCCAGGCTCTCTGCGCTCCAGTTTGATCCGAAGTACCTGCCGCTGGGCGGATTACTGAGCGGCTTTTTTGGCGGCTTGTCGGGCCACCAGGGGGCGCTCCGCAGCGCCTTTCTGCTCCGAACCCATCTGAGCAAAGAGGCTTTTATTGCCACCGGCATAGTGATCGCCTGCCTGATCGATGTATCACGACTAACGGTATACGCCACCCGGGTCGGTCAGTTTTCGGAACAGCTCAACTACCCCCTGCTGCTAACTGCAACCCTGTGCGCGTATGTGGGAGCGTTTGCCGGTAACAGACTCCTGAAAAGAGTAACCATTCGCTTTGTACAGCACATCGTAGGCAGTATGCTGTTGGTATTCGCGGTATTGCTGGGTGCGGGTATTATCTGACAGCCTGCCCCCAGGTTCGTTATTAACAAAGACCGTCAACCTTTTTTACCATTTCTTACCGGTAGAAAGCCCATTCTTTGTACTTTTGTAACTTGTAATAGGTCAATTTTCAGGCCTGATAGTCAGTATCCCTAACTTAGATTTTTTCAACTTTTACCCATGATGAGAAAACCATCAGATGTTTTTTCTGATTGCTTACGCTGGACCACCCTGTTACTGGTTGGCTGCGTAATGCTTTCTTCCTATTCCTGGGCTCAGACTGCGGGCAAGCGGATTTTGGTGTTTTCCAAAACCAAAGGCTTCCGGCACGCGTCGATCCCAACCGGTAAACTGGCCCTTATGAAGATGGGTCAGGAAAATGGCTTCGCCGTAGACACGACCGAAGATGCCGCCAAATTTACCGAAGCCAACCTGAAGCGGTATAATGCCGTGATCTTCCTGAGCACCACCGGCGATGTCTTGAACCAGGAGCAGCAGGTGGCGTTTGAGCGCTACATCCAGGCGGGTGGTGGCTACGCCGGTATCCACGCAGCCGCCGATACCGAATACGACTGGCCGTGGTACAACAAACTCGCCGGTGCTTACTTCGCCAGCCATCCCGGTAACCCCAATGTGCAAAATGGTGAAGTGTTCCCGGTAGACAAGAACCACCCGTCTATGTTCGGATTCCCCGACCGCTGGAAGATCAAGGATGAGTTCTACGACTTCAAGAAGATCAATCCGGCCATTAAGGTCCTGGCCAAAATCGACGAGAAGACGTACAAGGATGGCAAGATGGGTGACGACCACCCGATGGCCTGGTACCATAACTTCGATGGCGGCAAGGCGTTCTACACCAACTTTGGTCACACCAACGAGACCTTCAGTGAGCCCGTCTTTGTGAAGCACCTGCTGGGGGGTATTCAGTCGGTGATGGCCGAGAAACTGGACTACAGCAAGGCGCACTCGATGGCTCCGCCGGAAGAAAACCGGTTTACGAAGAATGTGCTGATGGAGAAACTGGACGAGCCCACGGAACTGGTAGTTCTGGACAACGGCAAAATCTTGTTTACCGAGCGGAAAGGTGCCGTTAAGCTGTACGATACAAAGAAGAAAACCAGCAAACTGGTCACCAACTTACCCGTTCACTTCGACCGCGAGTATGGCCTGATGGGTGTAAACATCGACCCGAAGTTCAACGAAAACAAGTGGGTATACCTGTACTACTCGGCCGTAAAGCCCGACTCCAACAACCGGCTGGTGCGCATGAAGTGGGACGATACCAAAGACGAACTGCTGCTGAATACGGAGCAAATATTATTGACCGTAACCGAGCACCGTACGTACGATAAAGATGACTGCTGCCATACCGGTGGTTCCATCGCCTGGGACCGTCAGGGTAACCTGTACCTGTCGACGGGTGACAACACCAACCCCTTCTTCTCGAACGGGTTTTCACCCAGTGATGACCGTCCGGGCCGCAAGAAATACAATGCCCTGACGTCTTCCAGCAACACTAATGACCTGCGGGGTAAGATCCTGCGGATCAAACCGCGTCCGGAAGGTGGCTACGATATTCCCGAAGGTAACCTGTTCCCGAAGGGTACGCCGGGTGCCCGCCCAGAGATCTACGTTATGGGTAACCGGAACCCCTACCGGATCTCGGTGGACCAGCGGACAGGCTTCCTCTATTGGGGTGAGGTTGGTCCGGATGCCGCTGAAAACAATGACAAGCGGGGACCACGGGGCCACGATGAGGTTAACCAGGCCCGCAAGGCCGGGTACTTCGGCTGGCCGCTGTTTGTGGCCGATAACCGCCCGTACCGGCAGTACAACTTTGCCGATAGCACCTCAGGCCCGTACAATGATCCGGCGAAACCAATCAACTACTCGGTACACAACACAGGCCTGAAACAATTGCCACCGGCGCAGAAAGCCTTTATCTATTATCCCTATGTGGAGTCGCCGGAGTTTGGCGAGATCGTGGGTAAGGGTGGCCGGAACGCCATGGCCGGACAGGTTTATTACTACGACGACTACGCCGACAGCCCGGTGAAGTTCCCCCGTTACTACAACGGTAAGCTATTCGCTTACGAGTGGATGCGCGGCTGGATCAACCCGGTTACCATGACACCGGAGGGTGACTTTGTGAACATGGAGCGGTTTATGCCGAATACCACGTTCAACCACCCCATGGACATGCAGTTTGCCAAAGACGGTTCGCTGTACATGCTCGAATACGGTAGCAACTGGTTTGCCCAGAACGACGACGCGCGCTTGGTACACATCACCTACAATGCCGGTAACCGCCCGCCGGTAGCGTTCATCAATGCCAGCAAGGCCGTTGGGTCCGCTCCGCTGGCCGTTGCCTTCGACAGCAAAGGCACGGTTGATTACGACAACGATGCGCTGAAGTACGAATGGACGTTTGGCAAAGGCTTACCCAAGAGTACGCAGGCCAACCCGTCGTTTACCTACACCAAGCCCGGTGTTTACGAGGCAACGCTGAAAGTAACGGATGCCAAAGGCAGCGTGGCCACCCGGACCATGGAAATTAAAGTAGGAAACGAAGTACCGAAAGTGGACGTAGCCGTAAAAGGCAACCGGACCTTCTACTTCAACGACAAGCCGGTTGATTACGAAGTTAAAGTGGCCGATAAGGAAGACGGTAGCCTGACCAACGGCAAGATAAAGCCGGAAGATGTGATGGTAACGATCAACTACATGGAGGGCTTTGATAAAGCTGCGCTGGCGCAGGGTCACCAGGTGAACACCGGCAACGCGACCGGCCGTCGCCTGATCGAACTGTCAGACTGCAAAGCCTGCCACAGCATCGACCAGAAGTCTATAGGGCCGTCGTATTTGGCCGTGGCGGAGCGCTACTCAAAAGAGCGCCGGGCCGCTGCCGTAAACCAATTGGCAAAGAAAGTGATTGCCGGTGGGTCAGGTGTATGGGGTGAGCAGGCGATGAGCGCGCATCCGCAACTGAAGGAAGACGAAGCGAAGGAAATGGTAAGCTACATTCTGTCACTGGGCGATAAGAAGAAAGTAGAAAAGCAGCCGCTGAAAGGACCATACGTAACAAAATCGCAGGCGAAAGACGGCTCGTACATCATCATGGCCAGCTATACCGATCAGGGTGGTAACGGCATCGGCCCGCAAACGGGTACGTCTACAATTGTGCTGCGGAATCCGAAGGTGAAAGCGGTCGCCAATGATGAGAAGAAAGACATCGCCACGTTCAAGTCGCCGAACACCGGCAGCGATGTGGTGGTGGCGAATCAGAACAACAGCTACATAGCCTTCAACGACATCGACCTGACCAACATCCGGGGGATTACGGCGGCCGTATTCTCATCTGACAAGTTCACGGCGGGTGGCAAGCTGCAGGTTCGTATGGATTCACCAACCGGTCCGCTGGTGGGCGAAGCCGACGTTCCGCAGAATAACACTAATCCGGTTGAGATTCCGCTGCAGAATCCGTCATCCAACGGACCACGTAAGCTGTACTTCGTGTTTGTCAACCCGAAAAACAATAACAAACCCCTCTTCTCCGTCGACTGGATCCAGTTCCAGCCGCAAGCGATGTAGTAACTGAGTTGGTAACGCATAAAAAAGCCCTCCGAACGTTCGGAGGGCTTTTTTATGCGCTTCGTAGAGCACAATTCATAAATACCGGAATTCGCTGCTCAACAAAGGTACCTGTATGATAACCCGGTGAGCTTCGTAGTTGATAGTCAGCGGCCGGCTGGTAAACCCGGCATACCGTTGCTGCAGGCCAGCCACCCCGCCCTGCTTATCGTCGCCGGTGAAAAAGACCTGCGGTCCACTCGCACCCAGATGGCTTAAAAGCACCGTTAGGGCAGGCCCTTCTGTAAGCAGACAGGCGGTTGAACCTCCCTCTGTACCCTGTGTTTCACCGGTTGATAGTATCACATCCATGACCAGTGGCTCGGCGTCATCCATCGGATTCGGTTGAAAAGCAGCTTCCACCAATGCCTCCAGCGTAAACGGCAACATCAGGTAGTGGGGATCAGACACTTTGGCAGGCAGGTTTATCGTCAGCTTCCGGGGAAAACACACTTCCAGCAGAATGGCCAGTGAACGGGTAAAGGCCAATTCTTCCTGAACGGTAACCGGCTCGCCGGACTGGTGTTCTAGCTGGTATTGGGATACCTCCGTCCCGTATGGGATATACTCCTCACCTAACGTAAAACCCTGGAGAAGAGAAAGCATCATAAGCAGTCAGCCGATTTTATGGTTACATATACCATTTGGGTAAGGCCAGCTTATAGCGAACAGCAATCAGTCGTACCGACAGAATGAAAACGATGGTGAGCACGCCGGCAAGGGGATTTAGCCAAGGCACTGTTTTCAGGAGGTAGTACAACAGCCCGCCCATAATACAAACCGAAGCGTAGAGTTCTTTATGAAAAATCACGGGCACTTCATTCAGGAGAACATCCCGGATCACTCCACCAAAGCAGCCCGTCATGGTTCCTAATGCTATACAGATACCTGGATGCAATCCATAAGCCATTCCTTTCGCGATACCTATAGTGGTAAAAAGGCCTAGTCCCAGTGAGTCAAAAAGCAGCAGGGTAAAGCGCAGGCGCTCAACATATCGCTTCAAAAACATAGCCACCGTGGTCGTAAACACAATCAGCAGGGTTATCCCTTCGTGACGCATCCAGCTTACGGGTGTATCGCCTAACAGCATATCACGCAGGGTCCCCCCGCCCACAGCCGTTACAAAAGCAACCACCAGCACGCCAAATGGATCAAGCCGTTTGTTCATAGCCGCTAAGGCTCCGGAAACCGCAAACGAAACGGTTCCACCTACGTCGAACAGCACAGAAAGATTATCGAACCACATAGCGTTACCAAGTGAATGATTAAATGATTGAATGACTGAATTGGTAAATGAGCAGAAGGGCACCTGACATCTTCATTGACAACTACCGAATTCAATCATTCAGTCATTCAACCATTCAGTCATTCTTCTTCATTCCGCCCTCCGGATCGGTCCTATGTTCCGGGCGTTGCGGCTGAAAAAGGCCAGGATCAGCATAGCCGCAGCACAGACGCCAAGGCCACCGGCTTCGCGGGCTAATTCCACATTGAAGGTCTTCATGCCCATTTCGTCCAGCAGAAAGCCTTCAAACACCGGCGGCCACTGATAGAAGGCAGCCACCAGATAGATCACCGCCATCAGGATAAAGAACCAGGGACGGGCCATTCGGGCATAGGCCATCATACAGGCCACGGCGGCAAACCCGTAAATTGGCACCCAGACTTCCGGATCGGGATCGTTGTATTGAAAAGCGGCAAACAGAACAAAGAGTAAGCCGAAAACGATGGACAGGGTCTTGCGCATGTTGGTCGTTTAAGGGTTGAAGTCTGAGCGAGGCTACCCGACGTATAAAGCTAAATCCGGGTCAGCCTTCTCCGATTATTTTATTGACAAAACTCAGTAATAGCGGCATCGGCATCGGTATAGCCAACCTGCCTGGCCTGTTTTAAACTCAGGCAGCCGCTCTCGCGCTGATTCAGCAGCACCTGAGCGATACCCATGCCGTAAAAAGCTTTGCCAAATTTAGGATCAGCTTCAACAGCACGCTGGAAGTCGGCAACGGCCAGCTCCAGTTGCTTTTGCTGAAACAGCAGATTGCCCCGGTTGTACAGCGCCAGGGCGTTACGCGGATTCAGCTCAATGGCCTTGTTAAAATCATTCAGAGCCGCCAGGGTCTGCTGCTGGGCCGCAAACACCTGACCCCGGTTCAGGTAGATCTCCGCGCCTACCGCCCGGCTCGTATCCGGTGCCAGCCGAATGGCCTCTGAATAATCTTTCAGGGCCGCATCCGTGTTACTTTGAGCCGTTCTTAACAAGGCCCGGTTGTAATACGGGCGATAGAAGTCCGGCTTTAGCTTAATCGCCTGCTCGTAATCAAGCTGGGCGTTGGCGTATTCTTTTAGTTCAAAATAAGCCACCCCACGCATATTGAAAGCCTCCACATTGTCGTCGTCGGCTTCAATGGCTTTGTTTAAGGCCTGAATGGCCTCACGGTGTTTGCCCTGCTGCATCAGCGTCCGCGCCTGACCAATGTACTGATCGGACGACGTACAGGCGGTGAGAATGAATACTATATAATGTATGATACCTAATGAACGGATGCGCATACCAGTTTTTTTCGAAATCAATTTCTACAAAAGTAGTCTTCAGGCTTTTATTATCATTAAAATTCGCTTAGTTTTGCATCGGCAAATCGGTGCTACCAGCTCCTGCTGAATCCCCCAGGTCTTGACCGAAGCAAGGGTAGGCGGTTGTAGCGGTGAGACACTCGGTTTGCCTTTTTTTATTTCCATAATCCCTGCACCCGTTTATGGAGTTACTCAACCAGCTTTCTTCCCTGTATCAGGAACGTTTCCAAAGCACTCCTCCCATTCTGATCTGCTCCCCCGGCCGGGTCAACCTTATTGGTGAGCATACCGACTACAACGAAGGCTTCGTCTTGCCGGCCGCTATCGACAAAGCCATCTACGCAGCTGTCGGCTCAAGAAACGACAATCAACTCCACTTCATTGCTCATGATCTGAATGAGACCTACGAAGGAACGGTAGACGGTTTCACCCGCTCTGAGCAGGGATGGCCCAACTACCTCTTAGGCGTCATCGATCAGTTGCAGCTGGCAGGGCACCGGGTGGGTGGCTTCAACTGCATCTTCGGCGGTACCATTCCGATTGGATCGGGTATGTCGTCGTCGGCCGCGCTGGAAAACACTACCGGATTTGCGCTGAACGAGCTGTTCAATCTGGGCATCGACAAAATGACGTTGATAAAGATGTCGCAGGCGGCCGAGCATAAATTTGTGGGCGTGAAGGTCGGCATTATGGATATGTTTGCCAGCATGATGGGGAAGGCTGGTCACGCCATTAAACTGGACTGCCGCTCACTGGACTACGCGTATGCCCCCCTCCGGATGGAAGGCATCCGCATCGTGCTCTGCGATACCCGCGTCTCCCACTCGCTGGCCTCCTCGGAATACAATACCCGCCGGGCCGAATGCGAAGCGGGTGTTCGTATCCTGCAGGGCTTCTACGGTGAAAGCATCCGCAGCCTGCGGGATGTGACCATGGAGATGCTCGACAAGCACCTGAAAGATACCGAACCGCTGCTCTACCGGCGCTGTGCGTACGTTGTGCAGGAGAACCAGCGACTGCTCGATGGTTACGAAGACCTGGAGCGGGGCGATGTAGCTGCCTTTGGACAGCGAATGTATGGCTCCCACGAAGGACTCAGCAAGATGTACGAAGTAAGCTGCCCCGAACTGGATATCATGGTCGACATTGCCCGGCCGCACCATGGCGTGTTAGGTGCCCGCATGATGGGCGGTGGCTTCGGCGGCTGCACCATTAACCTGGTGCAGGAAGCCGATTTGGCGCATTTCCAGCAGACCATTACCGAACAATATCAGGCCAAAACCGGCAAGGAGCCGTTTATCTACGTGTGTACGCTGGAAGACGGTACCCACCGGGTGAATTAATGAATGCCGGCCCATTTCGGATTTGGTTTCCCGATGGGCTTGCCTAATTTTGCAGGCGACAGCTCATCCGCATCTTTTTTTACCAAAACAACCAAGCAATCTACTACAACTCATGAAGTTTTTCATTGATACTGCTAATCTCGACGACATTCGCGAAGCTCAGGAACTGGGCGTGCTCGACGGCGTAACGACCAACCCCTCCCTGATGGCCAAAGAAGGCATCACCGGAAAAGATAATATTATGGCACATTACAAAGCTATCTGCGACCTGGTCGAGGGTGATGTGAGTGCCGAGGTAATTGGTACGACCTTCGATGAAATGGTTCGGGAAGGCGAAGAACTGGCGGACCTCGACGACAATATCGTCGTGAAAATTCCGATGATTAAAGATGGCGTTAAAGCCCTGAAATACTTCTCCGAAAAAGGTATCCGGACCAACTGCACGCTGATCTTCTCGGCTGGTCAGGCGCTGCTAGCGGCCAAAGCGGGCGCTACTTACGTCTCTCCGTTCGTTGGTCGTCTGGACGATATTTCAACGGACGGTGTAGCCCTGATCGAGCAGATTGTCAATATCTATACAACGTACGGCTTTACCACGGAGGTACTGGCAGCCTCCATCCGGCACCCGATGCACATCATCCAGTGTGCCGAGGTCGGTGCCGACGTAATGACCGGTCCGTTGAGCGCCATCATGGCCCTGCTGAACCACCCACTTACCGACAGCGGCCTGGCCAAATTCCTCGCCGACCACAAGAAAGCCGGAGCAAAGTAAAAAAGTAGGCAGTTATCAGCAGGCAGTGAGCAGACTTAAGTGAGCAACGTGCTGACTCTTCTTCTGCCCACTGCCTACTGCCTACTGCCTACTGCAAACTGCCTACTGACGAATGCCTACTGAATTATTCTCCAACGAGCCTGTTCTGTCGCTGACGAATGCGGATATTTACCAGGGCACTAAGCTGGTGCTGGGTGATGTCAGCTTTGCCATTCATAAAGGCGAGTTTGTGTACCTGATCGGCCGGACAGGAAGCGGCAAAAGCTCTCTGCTGAAAACGATCTATGCCGATCTGTTTCTGCCCAACGGCCAGGGCCATGTTGCCGATTTTGCGCTTGAAAAGCTAAGACCGAAGGACGTGCCCTACCTCCGCCGTAAAATTGGCATTGTCTTCCAGGACTTCCAGTTGTTCTTCGACCGTACCGTAGAAGAGAACCTGAAGTTCGTGCTGAAAGCCACCGGCTGGAGCGACAAAACCAAAATGAAGAACCGGATTACGGAGGTATTGATGCAGGTGGGTCTGAGCAACTCGCACAAAAAAATGCCGCACCAACTCTCCGGCGGTGAGCAACAGCGCGTAGTGATTGCCCGCGCCATGCTCAACGAACCCCTGCTGCTGATCGCCGACGAACCCACCGGAAACCTCGACCCCGCCGTGTCGGACCAGATCATGCACGTATTCCAGAACATCAATAATGCGGGTACTGCTATTCTGATGGCCACCCACAACTACGATCTCCTCCGCAAATACCCCGCCCGCGTCCTCCGCTGTGAAGAAGGGAAGGTAGAAGAGTACAAACAATAAAGGGGCTGGTTTAACCAGCCCCTTTATTGTTTCAGTTATTCACCACTGTCAGATCCCAGTACGGTGCCTGCCAGGCTGCCGATTTGATCCGGCGCACCATCTCTTCCAACTCCGACCGGCTATCGACGGGTCGACTCCGGCCGATAATCATCCCATCCTGATTGAACAGCGTGAACAGGTGCTGGTCCTTGTAGATGGCCCGGTTGTACTGAAAATCAAACAGGCACCAGAACCGGACCTGACTCACCAACTCCTCGCAGGTTGGTTTGCGGCTGTAGCCTCCTCCGCGCAGGATGACCTCATCGCCATCGTACAGGTGGTAGTAATACTTGCCGTCTTGGACCAGCCGAACGAGGGCAAAGAATGTTTGGGGGTTGTGTTGATTTGTCATTGTATTTGTTGTTTAGCAATAATTTACATTGAGTGATTGTGCGATTGGTGATTGAGTGAAACGCTACCCAAAAGGAGGTGCCTGACTGAGCATTAGTTCTTAATGTAACTCACTCAATCACTCATTCACTAATTCACTAATTCACTCAATCTTAATCGTCCACCGTACGCGGGTCGGGTTGCCAGGGGAGCCGGTGCAGCGTAGTTACCGTTAAAGCGGGGCAGCCCCACTCCTCCGTAACTACGCCTTCCAGCCAGTAAATGCCTCGGCCCCGCATGGGATATTCCGTCCAGGCTTTGGGGAAATGGACCGAGTCGAAGTACTCGCCGTCTTCGTCGAGCCAGGTGCCAAAGCCCATGCGTTCGTTATTTTTTGAATAAATTTCTTTGGTAGTCACCTGATAGCCCTGCATGATCACTCGCCGGCCGACATACTCCAGCATAGCCCCGGCCCCGATGCACGGTAGTGTCGTCGGCGGCAGGGTATCGTCAGCCAATAGTTGAAAAGGTGAGATAAGCGGAAAGCCTAACAGATCCCAATGGTCGAAGGCTTCTTCCAACGGGTGTTCGGTGAGATTTGGCAACTCCGGCGATGTGGCCGACAGCGCAGACTCCATATCCCGGTCGAACAAAGACCGGCCGGTGTACGGGCGGGAGGCCGACCGGTTGCCCGTCAGGTAATGCGCCCGCCAGAGTACTTCTTTTTTGGATAGCCCTAGTCGGCGGAAACCTCCCACGCGCACCAGGAGCAGTAACTGCGCTCTGTTCACCGGCACCCGCAGGCAAAAGTCCTCAACGCTGTCGAAGGGCCGTTCGTCCCGTTCAACGAGCAGGGCTTCCATCAGACTACGCTCCAGCCCTTTCACCAGGCCCCAGCCCAGCCAGATGGTCGTTCCGTCGATGATTGTCCGCCACTCGCTGCGGTTGATGTCGGGCGCTTCGATGCAGGCACCAGCCCGACGGGCTTCGTGTACGTAGAATTCGGGGCTGTAGAAGCCACCCCCGTTGTTAATGACTGCCACAATAAACTCAAGAGGATAATACGTTTTCAGATATAGGCTCTGGTAACTCTCGACGGCAAACGAGGCCGAATGCGCCTTGCTGAAGCTGTACCCGGCGAAACTCTCCATCTGGCGCCAGATTTCGCCGATGACCGTTTCGCTGTAGCCCTGCACCCGGCAGCTTTCCCAGAACCGGTCGACCAGCCGTTTGAACAAATCGCGGGAGCGGTACTTGCCCGACATGGCCCGGCGCAGCAAATCCGCTTCGGCCGGGTTCATGCCCGCAAACTGATGGGCCACTTTAATGACATCCTCCTGGTAGACCATAATGCCGTAGGTCTCAGCCAGCAACTCGCCCAACTTGGGATGCAGCGGCCGGTAGGTATCGGGCTGGTAATGCCGCTCGATGTACCCCCGCATCATACCACTACCTGCCACTCCCGGCCGGATCACCGAACTGGCTGCAACCAGCGTGGGGTAATCCTGGCATCCCAGTTTCTGAATCAGTTGCCGCATGGCCGGCGATTCAATATAAAAGCAGCCCAACGTTTCGTGCCGGCGTAGTTGCTCCCGAATACCCGCATCCTGCTTGAACTCCTGAATGGCGTGAATATCCACGACCACCCTGCGGTTCTTCCGTATCCAGTCGACGGCTTCTTTGATGTGGCCCAGCCCGCGCTGCGACAGGACATCGAGTTTCGCAAAACCGATATCTTCGGCGGTGTACATATCAAACTGACAAACCGGAAAGCCCTTAGGCATCGGCTGGAGAGCCGTGTAGCGCGTCAGCAGTTCTTCGCTAATGAGGACACCCCCGGCATGGATGGAGAGGTAGTTGGGCATACCGTCCAGCCGCTTACTCAGAGCCAGCAAGGTCCGCCCCGCCTGGTGGTACTCAGCTTTGTGGGGATCATCCACCAGTTCGTCCAGTTCCGCTTTGGGCAGTCCCAGTACTCTCCCGAACTCCCGCATGGCGGCCCGCTGCTGGAAGGTGACTACCGTAGCCAGCAGACAAACCCGACCATTTCCGTATCGTTTAAAGAGGTAATCCAGCAGTTCATCCCGGTTATCCCAGCTAAAGTCAATGTCGAAATCAGGCGGACTACTGCGGTGGGGATTGATGAACCGCTCAAAGTACAGATTCAGATCTACAGGGTCTACATCCGTAATCCCCAGGCAATACGCCACCAGCGAGTTGGCTCCTGAGCCCCGACCCACGTGGAAAAAGCCACGGGAGCGGGCGTAACGAATCAGATCCCACGTCATCAGGAAGTAGGCACTAAAGGCGCACTCGTGGATAGTGCCTAATTCCCGTTCCAGTCGCTGCTCTAGCTCCACACTACGGCTTCGGGACAGACGATCGCCATACCGATACTGAAGTCCATCGATGGCCAGTTTCCGGAGCAGGTCCAGGTCATCGTCCTTGGAGGTAGTATAGACTTGGCGGTTCTTCGGCGTATGAAAATCAAAGACGAACGTGCAGGAGTCAAGCAAATACTCGGCCCGGTGGATGAGTTCCGGATGGGTAGCAAAACGCAGCCGCAGGCGGTCGGGGTCAACAAACCAATCCTGCTCACCGGCTACGGCTTCTTCTGACAAATGGGCCAGCAGGCAGTTGTGCTGAACGGCCCGCAGCATCCGGTGCAGGTCGTACCCTGCCCGGTTCAGGAACGTTACGGGCTGCCACAGCACCAGCCGGTCGGCGGGTAGGCGGTTGCGGTATCGCCAGATGTGGTTCAGGTCCCGTGCCCGCACGCCAATCCACTCAGTATCAGGCCATGTAGAACGAGCGTTCAGGCCACCTTGGCCGCTGACGACAATTGTCCAGGGATATATGGTCCAGACATGAATAAATACCGGTGCCAAGGTTGGAAATGGACGGTGATGCGCCAGACAGTTCGTCAGAAAAATGTGTATCTCCGCTAGGCCCTCCGCATTACGCGCCAGACAGATGTAGCACAGGTGGTCGCCGTTCCGGAATTCCACACCCGCAATGGGCTCGATACCAGCCTGCCGGCATTCACTGACAAACTCGTACAGACCCGTCGTGTTGTTGATGTCGGTCAAGGCCAGCCGGGAGATACCCAGCCGGACCGCTGCCTGCACCAGTTCGGCCGGCGACAGGGTGCCGTAGCGAAAACTATAATGGCTGTGAACGTTCCAGTACATTGCTTCCCTCCTATGCTTGCCAGCCCGACGCCCAGTTTATACTATATCGTCCGTATTTATTCCGTAACCGGTCCATCGCCCCGTACAGGGGTGATAGCCGGCTGCTTTGGTCAAACAGCCCCAGTTGCTCCGTACCCCGCGCCAGTTGCCCCAGCCGTACGCCAACCAGCCGGATGCGCAGCCGGCGCTGCCAGAGCTTGTCCAGCAAATCCAGCGCTTGGGGTATCAGAATATGGTCGGCCGTAGTCAGCGATAACCGGCGCTGCTGGGTGTGCGTATCAAAATTGGCGTAACGGATCTTAATGGTGACCTGTCCGGTACTGTGCCCTCCGCGCCGAAGTTCCCACGCAGCTTCTTCCGTCAGCCGGATCAGCACAGCCCGGAGGTAATTGCGGTCGGCGGTATCTTCGTCCAGCGTGGTTTCCTTGGATACCGACTTCGGTTCATGGTACGGCACCACCGGCGTCTCGTCGCGACCATTGGCCCGATCCCACAGCAGGCGACCGGTCGATCCGAAGGCTTTTTCCAGTATCCGGAGCGGCATCTGGCCCAACGTGCCCAGCCGGGTAATGCCCAGCCCCCGTAGGGTCTGCGCCGTCACGGGCCCAATCATCGGCAACCGGCTAATGGGTAGGGGCGACAGAAACGCCTGCTCCTCTCCCAACCGCACATACCGCTCGCCCGCCGGTTTAGCCTCTCCCGTTGCCACTTTGGCCACCGTTTTATTGCTCGATAGCCCCAACGATACGCTCAGGCCGGTCTGCCGGACAATGCGCTGGCGTAACTCCCCCGACCAGCGGTAACAGCCTACGTAGCGGTCCATGCCGGTCAGATCGAGGTAGAACTCATCAATCGAGGCTTTCTCCACCACCGGTGCCTGTTCGCGAATCAGCTCCGTTACCATCTGCGAGTGTTGCGAATATGCTTCCCAGTCGCCCTTCACCACCACTGCTTCCGGACAGAGCTGCCGGGCCTGCCGCATCGGCATCGCCGACCGCACACCATAGCGCCGGGCCTCATAGCTACAGGCCGCTACCACCGACCGCTCGCCAACACCGCCGACCAAAACGGGTTTATCATTCAACCGGCTGTCGCGCAGCCGCTCGACCGATACGTAAAAACTATCTAAATCGAGATGAAGAATTGATCGGGTCGGTTGCAGATTCATAACTTTTTGTAAATTTGTCGACAGTTAGTCGACAGTCACCTGTTCGCAAACAGTAAACAACACTGAATAGTAATGACGTTTAAACCAGCTTTTATCTATAAATGTTAGATAAATCGACCAAATGTAGATAAAAGATGAAAACTTTGTCAAGCCCGTGTCTATTTTTTTTAAACAAAATTTAGTCTACCTGCGGCAGCACCAGAAAGGGGCTACGCAGGACCAGGTAGCGGCCGATGTCGGCATCAAGAAGTCTACGCTGTGGACGTACGAAGCGGGTCGGTCGGAGCCCAAATACCGGGACTTAGTCCGGCTGGCCGACTACTACGGCGTCAGCGTAGACGACCTGCTACTGCGCGACCTGAGCCGGGCCGACGAAGCAGCGAGTCCATCGGCAGCCGCGCCGATCGGTTCGGGCAAGAAGACATTCCAGACCATCACCGCCCCGGATTCGTTCCGGGTGCTGGTGACGGCCGTGGATAGTAATGATCAGGAACAAGTAGTGCACATTCCGCTGAAAGCCTCGGCCGGGTACGCCAAAGGCTACGGTGACCCCGAGTTTATCAACCGGCTGGAGACATTCAACCTGCCCTTTCTGCCGCAGGACCGCACCTACCGGAGCTATGAGATTGAAGGGGATTCGATGCTGCCGCTGAAGGAAGGCACTATTGTGTTTGTGGAGTTTGTGGAAGACTGGCGGTCGCTGAAAGACGGCACGCTCTGTCTGGTCACGACGGCCAACGACGGGCTGCTATTCAAGAAGATATTCAACTACCTGCGCGACCAGGAATGCCTGCTGCTGGTCTCGACCAACGAGCGCTACAAACCCCGCATAGTACCCGCCGAAGAAGTACGCGAAGTCTGGCGCGCCATCGGCTATTACAGCACGCAGTTCCCGCAAGTGTAAGCTAACTACTGTTCGCCCGCGATTGTATCGCGTGGCGGGCGAGGTTCGCCGGTCTTTCGACACAGTCGAGGACGAGCGGGCAGAACTTATAAAGCAATTTCTTCTTACTTCTTTTTCAGTTAACCATCATCTTCCTGAGCAACGATGCCGGTGCCTTTACAGTCGCGTTGCTATCACTCTGTAGTAGTATTGACCCAAACACATCCCGTTCGGCAATGAATCCAGTGCTATCGTGCGAGGTGATCGTAGCGGTACGGATACGATTAGCCGATGCTGTCTGGACCAGACTCCCCCGCTTACCGGTTGTCAGCAGGTTACCAATTGTACTCCGGCTGATAAGCACTCGCGCATCGGTAGCCACAACGGCTACTTTCTCCATAGAAAGCCCCGCTACCTTACAGGTGGCTCCCTCCACAACAAGCGTCTGAACGGAGGGAGTAAGTATGTAAGCAAACGGCGTATTTATGTAGGCAAATGGCATATCGACGAACGCCTGACCGGGACCGATGCTCTGAGCAAAGATTTCCGGTTCATACTGCACAATCAGGGTATCCCCATCAGAGCGATACGTAAACGCAACGTTACTGGTTTTCTGCACCCGGATTTCAAACCCTTTGCCGCTCTGTACGGTAATTGTGGTGTTGCTGTAAATCTTATCGGGTACATTGCCTGAAGGCTTAACCATGCCCACAGGGGCAGGAATTTCACCGATTTTACCCGCTTTGCCTTCTATTTTCAATACCCTAAAGGGTTTTACAGCCGTGGAGGAGAATCCGTAGAACGGATCATTGAAATCAATCTGATCGTGCTCGGCTCTAAAAGCCACGGTGGAACCAACCAGGGTTAGTACGCCGACTGCCAATAATCCTATCAATAATTTATTGCTTGCTTTCATAAGGCCTGCTATTTGTGTTTTACTGAACTGTTCCGCTAAACTCAACCTTAACGAATGCTTCATACCGCTGCTCAATCTCTTTCAGGTCAATATTGAGCAGGTAAAGCGTTCGGAAGAAAACCGGCAGCTCCGTCTCCAGGAACTGTTCGCGCCGGTAGGCTTTGATGCGGTCGGGTGCATCTTCGGCGGCAAAATAACCGATGCCCCGTTTGTTGAAAATGATGTTTTTCTGCTGCAGGAAGTCATACGTCCGGACAACCGTGTTGGGGTTTACCTCCAGTTCCATGCCCAAATCCCGCACCGACGGAATTCGCTCGCCCGGCGTCCACTGCCCCAGCAGCATCTTCTCGCAGACGTAATCGGCAATTTGCAGGTAAATGGCCTGTTTGTCTCTGAAGTCCATGATTACAACTCTTTTTCTTTAAACCGGATATAGGCCGTAAACCACAAGGCCGGCACCATCAGCAGCAGGACGGAATAAATAACCTGTCTGGGTAATCCCGTCAGTTCCAGATCATACCGACGGCCGCTTTGCAGAAAAAACACCTCCGCAAACGGTGTATTGCCGTAATGCTCCCGAACCGGAAATACCTGAAGGATGAGAAGCTCGTTCAGAAACAGGAAGAAGAAATAAATGAGAAATGCAACAATACAGGTTTTGACAAACGGCACCTTGGCGAAATAGATGGACCCCAGCAGAAATA
This sequence comes from Nibrella saemangeumensis, assembly GCF_039541915.1. Taxonomy (NCBI): domain Bacteria; kingdom Pseudomonadati; phylum Bacteroidota; class Cytophagia; order Cytophagales; family Spirosomataceae; genus Nibrella; species Nibrella saemangeumensis. The sequence continues at coordinate 127,364 of NZ_BAABHD010000032.1, read as the reverse complement.
GACTCGGTGCAGCCCACGACAGATATCGAAGATCAAAGGGAATAGCATCCCCTGCCAGATTCAGCAACTGATAGCGCGGTTCGGCCACAGGTAACCGGCTATTGATGATGGCAAAGCAAACAGCTTCAACCGTGTAAAAAACGCCAAGAAAAACGGGAACGAACAGGAGCAGCATCAGCAGACCCAGCAGGTACTTCTCCAGTTGAGAGGCTGGCAGCATCAGGTGGGGAATACCCCGGACGGGCGTACCCACTACGCGAAACGCTTCACTGGCAAACCAGGCCCCGGCTCCCCCGAACAGAAAACTAAACAGTATTCCATGCAGTCGGTACACGCTTTCGTTGAAATGCGCAGTCCGGGCAGTGCTGGGAGCCAGCATAACGATCCATATGCCAAACAGAACGGCAATACCCATCAGGTACGTTTTCAGGTGTTCGGACAGGTGTAATTGGACCAGCAGTCCAAAACGGCGGAGATCAAATAGTTGATTCATGGTTTCAGAAACAGGAAGTGATCAGAGAAAACAGTGTGTATAAGAGCGGAACAGCCTACATTCTCACAGCCGTCAGTGGAAGAGTGTTTTAATCCGGTTTCGATTCGTCATGGCCGTATTGAACAACCGCTCCAGATCGACCCGGCTGTCTTCCTGGGTCGGGTTTTCCATGACAACGGCCTGTCCGCGTAACGTCGGTTCGGCGTAGAGCACCCGGTCGGTTTGGGCAATCGACGAAACAGTATCAAACAGGAGCCGGTCACCTATATCAGCCAGGGAATGATTAAGCAACACTTCGCTCTCGTCCAGAATAATGACCGTGTCAATCAGGTTGTCCAGATCACGCACCTGGTGGGTGGAGAGAATCATGAGCCGGTCAGGATCAAGAACAGAAGAGACAATCTTCCGAAACTGGCTTTTTGATGGAATATCAAGGCCGTTGGTAGGCTCGTCCATGATGACTAGACGCGTGTTGGCAGCCAGCCCAAAACTGATGATCACCTTCTTTTTCTGACCGTACGACATATCGGTCAGTTTCTGGTCCTGCGGTACATCAAATTCCGTCAGGTAGCGCCGAAACGTCGACTCGCTAAACCTCGGGTAAAACGGCCCCATCGTGTCGATGTAGCGCTGGAGCGTCACGGAAGGCAGGTAAATTTCCTCCGGAATGAAGTACACCTCCTGCAGAAAAGCGGGCTGGCGCCTGCGGGGTTCAAAACCGGCAACATTGATCGTTCCGACGGTTGGATAAAGCAGGCCACCCATCAGCCGCAACAGGCTTGATTTCCCCGCGCCATTTTTACCCAATAAGCCGTAAATGGCACCCGACTGCAGGGAGAGATTCAGGTCTTGGAAGATCAGCTTTCTGCGACTGTAGCCAAACGATATAGTAGTCAGATCAATCATTATCACTTTGTCTTAGTGTACTACACGACTATTACACTACAATAGTGAGAGTTTATTCAGATAATGTCAAGCACATGTCTGAATTTATTTTATCCCCCCATCGCCTGCTTCTTCCGAAACGCACGGGGCGGTACGCCATAGTACTTTTTGAACAGCTTATTCAGGTGGCTGCTGTCGGTGAAGCCAAATTCGTCGGTGATCTGGGCGATGCTACGGTCGCTGAACCGCAGGCGGTTTTCAATCATCTTCAGTTTGTACGCCAGGGTATATTGCTGCAACGATTCGCCCGTTTGCTTTTTGAAAAAGACGCTGAGGTAACCAGGCGATAAATAGAATTTCTCCGCCAGTTGCTCCAGCCGCAGGGCGTCCGGCTCGTGAATGTGCTGGCAGATGTACAACAGGATGTCTTCAATCAACTTGGGCTTCCGCTCCGGTATGGCAACCGACTGCTGCTGAACGATGTTACGGGCCAGTATGCCCAGGATGGCTTTCATAATACCATCGATAATCAGTTCGTCGTAGCTTTCGCTGCGGCTGTATTCATCCAGCAACACAACCAGCAGATGATCCAGTCGTTTCTTTTCGGCCGGGTCCGTCACCATGCTGCCAGTAAATTGATAGGGTGTATTGAGCAGGAATTCAACGGTGCGTAGCCAGCGCGGGGAGGTAACTGGCACCTGATCTTTCATGAATACCTCCGTAAAACGGATGTAGCAGAATGACGTAATTTCCTGTATGTCGAAATAATGGTAGTCTTCCGGACCGAGCAGAAAAACATCACCGGCCGCGTACGGAAAGGTATTACCGTTGATAAAATGCTGCCCGTTTCCGCTGCGAATAAAGATAATTTCAAAGTAACTGTGTTTGTGAACCGGGTGCGGCCACTGACTCTCCGTAAACGCGTATATATTGAAAGGCTCGTGCTGGATATACCGCTTCATGCGTTGAATATACCAATAAACAGGAAGATTTACCGGCAAAAAACCGATTTATACCATATTTAACCGCTGCAACTACCCTACTTTTGATATACGGTATCAACCTGATACCAGCCTACGCGTATACCAACTATGGATCAGCAGTCACGGAGAGATTTCATCAAAGGCAGTGTTGCCCTTGGTTTAAGCACAGATATGGAAACTCTATCAAACCCAGCACCCGGTCAGTTATTCGTTCACCATGTCATGTTCTACCTCAAGAATCCAAAAAGCGAAGCAGACAGAGCGAAGTTGCTGGAAGGACTGAACAAAATGGCCAAAATACCAACCATCCGGATGGTGCATATTGGTACACCGGCGGCTACCAACCGGGATGTCATCGAGCGGAGTTATACCTACTCCTGGCTGTGCCTGTTCGACAGTCCGGCCGACGAAGAAGCCTATCAGAAACACCCGATCCACGACGATTTCCGGAACAACTATGCGTCGCTGTGGGACAAAGTCGTCATCTACGACTCCATCGGGCCTAAACGATAATTCCCTAACCTATAAATAGTTGCCCTGGCCACCGCCTTCCGGCGGTGGCTTTTTTATGTTTGTCGCATAAAGAACGCATTACGACCGGCGTCTGTCGGAGCGGGTAGCGTCACAAACACCCCGGAAGTAGCCTACCGACTCGGCTATCCCCGCCATCGGGTCTTTCATATCTTTTTCGTACTCCAGACTGCACGAGCCCGAATAGCCCACTTTCCGGAGCATCTGCACAAAGGCGGGAACATCGATCACCCCGCGGCCCAACTCACAGGTTTTCCCTTCTTTAGAAGCAGCCGTTACATTTTTTAGGTGAATGTCAAAGATGCGTTTGGCGTAGGTTTGCAGGTCTTTTACCGGATCATCGCCGTTGCGCCGGTCGTGGCCCATATCGAAACAGAAACCGATGCGGGGGTCCAGGTCCTTGATCGCCTGGTGGATGGAAACGGCATTGGGGTACAGTTCGATGTCTGGCCCGTGGTTGTGAATGGCGAACCGCATATCGTATTCTTTCACTTTCTTATCCACATAGGGCAACAAAGGCACGTTGGGCACGCCAATGATCAGGTTCACGCCCACTCGTTTGGCATACGCGAACGCCCGGTCTACCTCGGCCTCGGTTTTCATGTAGATGGGGCCGACGGCATACCCCGTTACATTCGATTGCTTCAGCTTTTCGTGAAAAGCGGCAATCTGGTCCGGTGTACTGTCCAGCGGAAGATGAAAATCCTTGATGCACAGGTAATGCACATCCACTTTACGCATCATCTCCAGTGCCTGGTCAAGTTTGAAATGGACAAAGGTAAAGCCCGCCATGCCCAGCTTGAACAGGTCTTCACCGGCAGCCTTGCGGGTTTCAGGAGTTCCGATTGCGGCAGTGACCGGAGCCAGACTGCTCAGGGCCACCACCCCTCCGGTATGCTTTAGAAATAAACGTCGTGATGCCATACTTGAATGGTTTCCGTTACAAATTGTGAGTACTACCCATAAAAGCAGGCTTTAGGCGTATGTTACTCTCATGATTGGCACCGGAACGCGACGGCTGCTTAGCCGTCTACCCTTTGGCCGTTTTTTACTATACTATTATGAGAACTGCCTGTAAGTTTGACATTTACTTTTTTCCTACCTTAGACCTAAACTGTGACGGCTATGCGATATTCTATCTTTGAGCCCTTGCCCCATGCTCCGTCCGTACATCGAGAAATATTACATTCTCGAATACCAGGGCACAGCCACCGGTCAGCCGTTTGAGGTCGCCAGTCCGGCCAATTGCTACGCAGCCCTCGTGTTCAACTACCAGTCCGACTACCAGCTATGCCACGCCAATGGCCACGAACAACGGCTGTCGGGCAGCTTTATTGCCGGCTATTCGACCGAAGGATATCGCATCCGGCTGCGGGGAACGGTGGGTATGGTGGGCGTCGTGTTCAAAAGCTCCATCTTCCGCACTTGGTTTCCGGCGCTGACCAATGCTGATATCAACGATCAGCGCATTCAGTTGCCCGACCTGGTGGGGTCTGAGGTGGAGTTCATCAACGACCAGTTGGCCGAAGCCGAAAACCATACTGAGCGCATTCAGTTGGTAGAGTCATACCTGATGTACCGGTTGCGAAAAACGCACCTGCCGACCCACATGGCCGACCACGCCCTCAACATCATACTTCAGAAGCGGGGAATGATTCGGATGGATGACCTGGCAGGTATGGTCAATATAAGTCCCCGGCACCTCCGTCGGGTCTTTAGCGAACGGGTAGGACTGAGCCCCAAATTCTTTGCACGGCTGAAACGGTTTGGGTATATCAATATCATCCTGAGCCTGAATAAAGATTTGCACTGGCAGGAGTTTACGATCGACGGTGGTTTTTACGATCAGTCACATTTTATCAAAGACTTTGTTCAGTTCTGTGGTCATACGCCCTCTGTTCAAATCCTGAAAAATCGTCATTTTCAGCATTCTGTCCTTACAAATGGCTGACAGGAACGCGTTACCTGATCTTGTCCGCTTTTTACAATACCCGGCCTGTAGCGTATAGTACCTTTGATGCAGCACTAAACTCATAACTGCCATGACTACTCAGGAAAGCAGACAATTTATTGAGGAGTATATCGACGCGATGCGCAATACGCCGACGAAAACCGACGAGTTTGTTGACCGGTTTATCTCCGACAAGGATATGGAACTCAAAGGGCATATTCAGATTTTTGAAGCCGGTGTTCCGGGATATATCCTTGATCCCGAAGATATAATTGTAGAAGGCAATAAAGTGGTGGTGCGTTTCCGCATGAAGGGACAGCATAAGGGAGAACTATTTGGCTATCCTCCTAGTGGTAATCAGTTAGACGTGTCGGGCATCATTATCTATGAATTGGAAGACAACAAGATTGTACGGCACTAGATGGAGGTCGATTCAGCCGGATTGGTTCAGCAAATCAGCACTCAAGTTAGCGCCACTGCCTGACCTATTCGCTTTATCGCCACAAAAAAGCCACTGCCGCAAACAGCAGTGGCTTTTTCGTCCCTCAAAACGAAAAACTTTACCGCGCCCGCAAATGCACGAACGGGATAATCATCTCCTCCAGCGATACGCCCCCGTGCTGGAAGGTATCGCGGTAGTAGTTGACGTAATAGTTGTAGTTGTTGGGGTAGGCAAAGAAGTAATCTTCCAGTGTGAACACATAAGCGGTCGACACGTTTAGCCGGGGCAGGAAGAAGTTCTCCGGTTTGCGGCAGACAAAGACGTGGTCTTCGTCGAAGCCCAGGTTCTTGCCCTGCTTGTAGCGCAGATTAGTGTTGGTCTCACGGTACCCCACAATCTTGGCCGGCTTCTGCACCCGAATCATGCCATGGTCGGTCGTGATGATGAGCTGGGCACCTTTATCCGCAATTTTCCGCACCAGCTCCAGCAGGGGCGAGTGCAGGAACCACGACCGGGTAATGGACCGGTACGCCCGCTCATCGGGGGCCAGTTCCTTAATCATGGCCATATCCGTCCGGGCGTGCGACAGCATATCCACGAAGTTGTAGACTATTACGTTCAGCTGATTCTGCATCAGGTTATTGAAGTTATCGACCAGCGACTTGCCCTGATTGGTATTCAGAATCTTGTTGTAGGTATGCTTGATGTTCAGGCGGCTCTTCTCAATCTGTTTGCGGAGGAACTCGTCCTCGTTGTTGTTCAGCCCCTCTTCATCGTTTTCGTCGTTTACCCACAGGTTGGGATACTGCTTCTCCATCTCGCTCGGCATCATGCCCGAGAAGATGGCGTTACGGGCAAAACCGGTGGTTGTGGGCAATATGGAGTAATACGATGACTCTTCTTCTACCACAAAGAACTCGGCCAGGATCGGCTCAATGATCTTCCACTGGTCGTAGCGCAGGTTATCGATCAGGATAAAGAACAGCGGGTTGTTCTGGTCGATCAGCGGGAATACTTTCTTGCGCATGAGCTGGTGCGACAGAATTGGCTTGTCCATCTTCGGATCATTGAGCCAGTCTTCGTAGTTCTCCATCACAAACTTGCAGAAGTTCGAATTAGCCTCGCTTTTCTGCATGTTCAGCACCTCGGCCATGCTACGATCCTGCGCTCCGTCGAGCTCCAGCTCCCAGAAGATCAGCTTTTTATAGATGTCTACCCACTCCTCATAGTCGATGCGGTCGTTGTACTGCATACTGAGGTTCCGGAAATCCTGCTGGTAACCAATATTGGTCCGTTCGGTCACCAGACGCTTGTTGTCGAGAATCTTCTTCACCGACAGCAGAATCTGATTCGGATTGAGGGGTTTGATGAGGTAATCGGCAATTTTGGAGCCGATGGCCTCCTCCATAATATGCTCTTCCTCGCTTTTGGTGATCATCACCACTGGCAGGTTGGGACGCATCTGCTTGATTTGCTGGAGTGTTTCGAGCCCCGTCATGCCGGGCATCATTTCGTCCAGAAACACCAGATCAAACTGTTCCTGTTCTACTTTCTCCAGCGCATCGGCTCCGCTGTTGACGGGCGTCACCTGATAGCCTTTGTTCTTCAGAAACAGGATATGGGGTTTGAGCAGATCAATCTCATCGTCGGCCCAGAGTATCGTGTAATTCTGCATGATAACGGATTAATTTTGAGTGGTTCAGCCACCGGCGAGCCACGTCAAATTGGGGTTAAACAATATGTGTGGTAATCCTCTTTGGTAAACTCCTAACGAGCATGAGTGTTTGTCGGGTTCAGAATTAAGGTTTTTTAACAGATGTCGCTAACCGTGCCGGCACCTGAATACGTAGCCACCAGCGCTCTTCATTACCCTTACAGACCACCCAACGACCCAATATGGATTATTCGCTCCAGGTCTTCCGGTGTATCGATACCGTAGCTGTCCAGATCGGTGATAACGGCGCGGATACGGTAGCCGTTTTCGAGCCAGCGGAGTTGTTCCAGCGCTTCGGCCCGTTCCAGGGAGGATGGTGGCAGCCGGGTAATCTGCGCCAGCACATCGGTTCGGTAGGCGTATAATCCGATATGCTTGTAATAGGTATGGTGCTGCAGCCACATCTCAGGTGCCTGCGACCGTAGGTGCGGAATCGGCTGACGGCTGAAGTATAGAGCCTCCTGCCGGTTATTCAACACCACTTTGGGAGAATTGGGATTCAGCAGAATCTGCGAATCGTCGATGCGCTTCACCAGCGTAGCCAGTTCGGTGGTTCCATCCAGCACGGAGGTCAGCAGGTCAATCTGTTCCGGCCGGATAAAGGGTTCATCGCCCTGGATGTTGACGACATAGTCAAAAGTACCTTCGACCAGGGAGAGAGCTTCCTGACACCGGTCGGTGCCGCTCTGGTGATGGGTGCCGGTCATGACCACCTCTCCGCCAAAATCAATAACATGACGGTAGATACGTTCATCATCGGTAGCAACCACCACGCGGCTGAGTGAGGCAGCCTGCCGGGCTTGCCCGATCACCCGCCGGATCATGCTTTTTCCGTGAATATCAGCCAGCGCCTTCGCCGGAAAACGGGTCGATGCGTAGCGGGCTGGAATCAAACCAAGAATTCTCATACGTTAGGTTTATTACATAATTCGAGTAAAATTCCGTTTACTTACAGAAAAGGCCATACTTTTCTGCTTATTTTTACGAAAACCTGTCAGGTTACCTACCGATTCGACCCATGAAAAAGCAAATCACTCACGTTACCTTTGGCTTTGTGCTTGCCTGCCTTTGTTTCGCAAACCCCGTGCAGGCTCACGAAATCCCGACGGAACCGATGCTGCTGGACTCCATCGGCATAGAGCGAGTCAACAACAAGCTTTTTGTAAAACATAAGGTCACGGCCGGCCAGACACTTTACGCCATTGCCCGCCGGTACAACACCACTCTTGATGCCATTAAGGCAGCTAATCCAACCATGGCCGATGGCGTTCGGACAGACCAGATCCTCCGGATTCCCTATACGGGCGAATCCGTAGCCGGTCAGCAGACCAAAGCCCCCGAACCGGTTCAACCGAAAGCAGTTGCAAAAACCCAGACTCCGGAGCCACTGAAAAAAACGGGCATTCATACTGTTGAGCCATTAGAGACTTTATACATGGTGGCTACCATCCATAAAGTATTAATGGCCGATATCCGGCGCTGGAACAAACTCACGACCGATCAACTAGAGCCCGGCCAGCGGCTGATCGTTACAGAAAAAGCCTACAAAGCCAGTCTGGCGGCAGCGGTAAAGCCCCAACCCGAAGCGCCCAAATTGGAAACCGCTCCAACTCCGGCACCTGTAGCCTCTATGCCGACAAAGCCGGAGCCGGCCAAAGCAGAGTCCAAACCAGAGCCAGTTAAAATTGAACCTGTCCGGACCGAGCCGGTTCATACGTCTGCCTCCAAGACAGAAATTACCAAAGCGGACATCAACAGCCCAACGGCGTTAAAGGCCGAGTCTACCCGCGTAGAACGCACGCCGATACCTCCGGCCGAAAGTACCCGCCCCGTTACCGAAGACCGGCCCATCCGGCCCGGTGATTCTGCGCCGATTCCTACCACTACGTCAAATCGCAAACGCGTCAGCGAAATCGGTCTGGCGGAGATCATTGATGATAACGACGGCTCCAACAAATACCTCGCCCTGCACCGTACCGCACCAGTCGGCTCGCTGGTTCAGGTCCGCAACGACGTCAATAAACAGGTGGTCTGGGTAAAGATCATCGGCAAATTACCGGATACGGGCGTCAACGACCGGATCATCATCAAGCTATCGCCCAGGGCGTTTGAGAAACTTTCTCCCCACGACCGTCGTTTTCGTGCTGAGGTGATTTATTTAGCACAGAATTAGGTACAGAGCGCATGAGTGAGTTAGTGAACAAAACCGAAACAAAAGCTGAACGTATTGCCCGTCGGCACAGAGAGCGTGACGAAAAGATGAAGGCTACGACGGGCTATAAGGTCTGGAGTGTCATTTTCACTATCTTCTACCCATTCATTGCCGTATTCACCTTTTTGTTCTCGGGCATTCTGGCGGCCTTCTCCGCAATCTCCCGCGCCTTCGCCTGGGTAATCAGCGGGGGGAAATCACATTAATTACTGATGAGTGGACTGGCGTATACTGCTATAATTCATCATTCATCACTAAAAGGGCTGCTTGACGAGAAGGTCGGCCAATACAACCGGCCGTCGTTTATTGAGCATGATCCGATCAGTATTCCGCACCGGTTTACGCGGAAGCAGGATATCGAGATCATGGGATTCTGGGCGGCTATTCTGGCCTGGGGGCAGCGGCCGGTCATCATCCGCAAAGCCAACGAACTGATAGACCTGATGGATGGTGCACCCTACGATTTTATTCGCAATCACCAGGACGACGACCTGAAGCGGTTCCTGACCTTTAAGCACCGCACCTTCAACGCCACTGATACGCTGTATTTTCTCCACTTTTTCCGCGACTACTACCAAACCCACGACTCGCTGGAAGATGCTTTCGTACCTCCGGACTTCAGTCCGGCCGAAAACCTTCGCCGAAGCCTCGAAACCTTCCACGACCGCTTCTGCTGCGGTGATTACTTCCCCTTACGTACCCGCAAGCACATTGCCACGCCAGCCCGCAACTCCTCCTGCAAGCGGCTCAATATGTTTCTCCGCTGGATGGTCCGGCACGACAACCAGGGTGTTGACTTCGGCATCTGGCAACGCATTCAACCATCCCAGTTAGTCATGCCGATTGATGTTCACGTCGGCCGCGTCGCCCGCATACTCGGCCTGCTCACCCGCGACCAGACCGACTGGACAGCCGCCGTCGCCCTCACCGAAACCCTCAAGCAGTTTGACCCTACCGACCCGGTAAAGTATGATTTTGCTTTGTTTGGGTTAGGTGTTGAGGGGGAGATGTAGCGCATAAGGCATTTTTACCCAACGGCAACGTCCTGCCCCAAACATCCCCTACCTTTGGACCGTTGTTAAACACTGACAACACTATCTGCACACTGCCAACTGCCTACTAGAAAACTATGCCTTTCGAAATCTTCCATCGCGAGTTCGGCCTGCTGGTCGAGTATGTACTTCACAATACCCAGACAGGCGAGTACGCCGTTGTTGTGCCGGCCCACGGTGCCATGGTGCGGGGCCTGGTGCTGCGCAAAGACGAGGAACTGATCAGCCTGATTGATGCACCGGCCTCCGAACAGGCGCTGGTAGCGGATGAGACCTACGCCAGTGCGCTGCTGTTTCCGTTCCCGAGCCGCATCCGGCACGGTATCTATCTTTTTGAGGGCGAAGCTTATACCTTACCCATGAACGAGGCCAGCCGCGACAATGCTATCCACGGTTTTGTGGCTGGTAAACCTTTTGAACTGTTCGACCAGCAGGTTACCGGTCATGCCGCTTCGCTGACGTTACGCTACCTGCATCATGGGCCGGCCGAGGATTTGTACACTGGCTACCCGTTTCCGTTTGAGCTTCGGGTTACGTATACGCTGGAGAGCGCCCCTGGCTCACCCTCCGTCTTTTATGTACGCTACCAGGTACAAAACCTCAGCCTAAGCCGGTCGTGCCCGGTGGCGTTCGGCTGGCACCCGTATTTCACGTTCAACGACGAGCCTGTTGATGACCTCACCATCCGCATCCCCTCACAAACGGCGGTCGTTTTTGACGAGAATATGCTCCCCGACGGTATTGAACCCTTCAATCTCTCCGGCACCAGTCAGGCGGGCACAACCACAATCCCTCCGATCAGGCTGCACGAGCGTGAACTGGACAATGCATTCATCCTCGACAATCAGGTCGGTTCGGCGGAAACGGTACTGTCGTCGGCCAGACATAAGGCCAGTCTGCACGTCTGGCAGGAAACCGGCCCCGGCAAGTTTAACTACCTGGTGGTGTTTACGCCCCCCTCGCGCAACCGGATTGCCATTGAACCACTGACGGGTAATGTCAACGTCCTTAATAATCAGGAAGGGCTCATCGTGCTGGCCCCGAACGAAGTGGCCGATGGGACAATCAAGGTGTGGCTGGCCTGAGCGTGGGACAGTTCTCAGTAGGCAGCCGGAGTGAGCACTTTACAGCTTTTTTGTCTGCCTACTGCGAACTGCCTACTGTGCGCTGCACACTACAAATCAAACTTAATGCCCTGCGCCAGTGGCAATTGGGTGCCGTAGTTGATGGTGTTGGTTTGCCGACGCATATAGGCTCGCCAGGCATCGGACCCGGATTCACGGCCACCACCCGATTCTTTTTCGCCCCCAAAAGCGCCACCAATCTCAGCGCCGGAGGTACCAATGTTGACATTGGCGATGCCGCAGTCGGAGCCGGCCACCGACAGGAAGTGCTCGGCTTCGCGGAGGTTGAGGGTAAAGATGGCCGATGATAAGCCCTGCGGCACGCCGTTCTGGATGGCAATGGCTTCATCAAGAGTGCTGTATTTCATGATGTACAGAATAGGCGCGAAGGTCTCTTTCTGCACAATATCCCAGGCATTATCGGCTTCGGCCACGCAGGGTTTTACGTAACAGCCGGAGTCATAGTCGTCACCGGACAATACACCCGGCTCTACGACAAAGCCCCCTCCTTTCCTCCGAATCTCGTCCACCGCCGACTGATACCCGGCGACAGCCTGTTTGTCAATCAGCGGACCCACGTGAATCGTCTCTTCCAGCGGATTGCCGATCCGGAGCTGGGCGTACGCCTTTGCCAGCCGGTTTTTCACTTCTTCGTAGATATTTTCCTGAACAATTAACCGGCGCGTGGTGGTACAGCGCTGACCGGCCGTACCCACAGCCCCAAAAACAATAGCCGGGATGGCCAGGTCCAGGTCGGCATGTTCGGTCACGATGATGGCGTTGTTGCCGCCCAGTTCGAGCAGCGAACGTCCCAGCCGTTCGGCCACATTAGCGGCAACGACCCGGCCCATGCGGGTAGAACCCGTAGCCGATACCAGCGCCACGCGGGGGTCACGGCTTAGCCATTCGCCTACGTCGCGGCCGCCGGTTACCAGGCACGATACCCCTTCCGGCACATCGTTGTTGCGCAGCACTTCGGAAATGATCTGCTGGCAGGCCAGGGCCGTCAACGGTGTTTTTTCGGAGGGCTTCCAGACGCAGACGTTGCCGCAAACCCAGGCAATCATGGCGTTCCAGGACCATACCGCCACCGGAAAGTTAAAGGCCGAGATTACCCCAACAACGCCCAGCGGATGCCACTGCTCGTACATACGGTGGCCCGGCCGCTCGGAGTGCATGGTCAGTCCGTATAGTTGCCGCGACAGGCCCAGGGCAAAATCGCAGATATCGATCATCTCCTGCACTTCGCCGAGGCCTTCCTGCAGCGATTTACCCATCTCGTAGCTGACCAGCGTACCCAGCTCCCGCTTGTACTGCCGGAACTGGTCGCCCATCTGACGGATGATGTCGCCCCGCTTCGGTGCGGGCAGCAATCGCCACTGATGAAAGGCCTCCTGCGCCGTATCAATTACCTTGTCGTAATCGGCGCGGGTGGAGAGGTATACCCTGGCAATAAGCTGACCGTCGACGGGTGAGTACGAATCCAGCGTTCGCTCGGTCGAATGCCAGAAGTGCTGCCCGGTACTGGTGCCGGGCTTTACGGGTTGTACGGGTAACGGAAGGATAGAGTGCATAGCTTGTTGAATTAACTCAATCGATCTTTATAACTGTCGTAGCCATAGCTGCGTACCAGCCGGAAGGTATCATTGGCCTGCCAGATGCCGATCGACGGCAGGTTCACGCCGTTAAACGTTGTCGTTTTCACCATGGTGTAATGAATCATGTCATCAAACACTACCCGATCACCCACCTGCAGCGGTTCATCGAAGGAATAGTCGCCGATGAAGTCGCCGGCCAGACAGGTCATGCCCCCCAGCCGGTAGGTATGCTTACCGGCAACCGGCTCCTGGTAAGCATTCAGGACCCGGGGTTTGTAAGGCATTTCCAGCGTATCAGGCATGTGGGCGGCAAAGGAGGTATCGAGAATAACCACATCGATACCCTGACTGTCGATGACGTCCAGCACGGTAGACACCAGCACACCCGTTTGCCACGCAATAGCCGAGCCAGGTTCCAGAATAACCTCAACATTGTACTTTTCCCGGAACGCCTTCAGCAAACCGACCAGGTGATCAGTGTTATAGCCCTGCCGGGTCATCAGGTGGCCGCCCCCCATATTCACCCATTTAGCCTGGTGCAGCAGATCGCCAAAGTGCTTTTCCAGCGCTTCCAGCGTCCGCTCCAGCGTGTAGGAATCATTCTCGCAAAGGGTATGAAAATGGATACCTTCCAGCCCCTCCGGCAACTGGTCGGGCAACTGATCCCGCGTCACGCCCAGCCTCGACCCCGGCACGCACGGATTATACATATCCGTAGCCACCTCCGAGTACTGGGGATTTACGCGGATACCGCAGGAAATGGTCGTGGAGTTTAGCGCATGGGGCGTGGGGCCAGGGGCATGGGGTGAAGGGGTATCGGCATCGTTTTCCCCCTGCCCCCTGGCCCCATGCGCCTTTACCCGATCCCTGAACCGCTCCCACTGGCTGAAGGAGTTGAAGGTAATGTGGCTGCTTCGGAGCAAAACCTCGTCGAACTCATCATCGCGGTAAGCCGGTATGTAGGTGTGAGCTTTGACGCCCATATAATCATTGACCAGCTTGATTTCGTTGAGGGAACTGGCCGTGGCACCCGACAGGTATTCTTTGACCAGCGGAAACACGCTGAACATCGAAAACGCTTTCAGGGCCAGGATAATCTGCACGCCGGCCTGCTCCTGTACCGAGCGTATAAGTTCTAAATTCCGGCGAAGTTTGGTTTCCTCCAGCACGTAACATGGTGAAGGAATCTGTGTATAATTCATCAATGGTTTTCGTCAAATACGGGGCAAAGGTACGTTACAAACTATCGTAATACTGCACCACCTGCGCCAGGTCATACTCGGATTTGAAATCCAGTTTCTTTTCGTCGATGAAGCGGGCCACGTCGGCCTTTTTGTCGCTTAACGCGTCCAGCACGGCTTTTTTGCTTTTTTTGAGTTTCACCAGGCTCTTGTCGGGCCGGAGCAGGTAGAAGGACACATCATCGGTGTAGGAATCGTAGCGGATGTCGGCCGAATAACCACCTTTGAAATCGGCTTTCTTGAAGAGTTTATTAACCCGCTTCAGCATCGCATTTTTCCCCTCATACAGCACCATGAAATAGCCTTCGCTGAGTTGTTTGTCGCCGGTGAGACCCGTGTAGCGCTTAAACAGGTAACCGTTCCCGTCGGCATCCATGATGGTAAACGCCTTGATCTGGTTCGGGTTTACGATGATGGAGTCGCGCATTTTTTCCCGCAGGATCAGCAGGCTTTGCCGGTGCGCATCAAACTTGAGCGGCACGTTGGTCTGGTGGGTCCCGTTGGTTAGATCCACCTGCCCCCTCGACCAGTTTGGTATAAAATAAGGCGTGCCCTGTAGCCCTTCGTACCGGGTGTCTACGGTCGGCATAATGTTGTTATCCGTAGAAAGCAGCATCATGTTCCGCACCCGAAAGGCTTCGGCGCTCTCTACCGGCTCCGGGTTTGTTTCTTTCTGTTTGTCGTCTTTGCCTTTCGGCGTAGTCTGGGCCCATACCGTCAGCACCATGAGCAGCAGCGATGCCGTAGTGATTACCTGTTTCATTGTCTATCCATGTTACCTTCAGCAAATAACGCCATTTTGTACTAAATCGGTAAAGCCCATCCTAAAAAGCTGACGTATAGCCTCCGACTTTCAACAGACGCTTTTTACACTTCACCCAACGAAGTTGCCGCTTGAACCTCATCAGCATTTGCCGCGGGCTGCCCATCGATCATCTTTGTAACCGAAACCACTGCCCGACAGTGACAACAAAACTAAGAACAGGAAGAGCCCGGCCATGTGCCGGCGAGCCAAATCAGGCCCCGGCCTACCAAGAGAAAAAACGCAGTTACGCCTACATTGAAAACCTTACACAACATATGGCCCCGCATCATTGGAATACCCGTTTCGGTATTGCTGCTGAACCTGTTATGGCTCGAAACCTACCAGCACCATTGGGGTATTTATGCCGCTACCAGTCTGGCAGCCATAGTAGTTCTCGTCCTGGTCAGTGAATTTGCATTACGTTCCCTGAAGGCTTACGGGGAACGCATCCGGGAAGATGAAGCCCTGAAGAAGGTCAGCCTCCAAAGCCAGTTCGACTGTCTGAAAACGCATATCAATCCGCATTTTCTGTTCAACAGCCTCAACTCGCTGTCGGTGCTGATTGCCGAGGATAAAACGAAGGCGGAGAATTTTCTGGACGAACTATCGACGGTATACCGGTATATGCTCCAGTCGCATGCCTGTGACCTGATGACGCTGCGCACCGAACTGACCTTTATCCGGGCTTATTTTTCGCTGATGAAAACCCGCTACGGCAACGCCATCGATTTTAGCATTGACGTAGACGACCGTCACCTGGATACCCTGCTGCCCCCGCTGACGCTGCATATCCTGGTGGAGAACGCCATCCGGCACAACATTATCCTGGCCGAACAGCCCCTGCTTATTACCATCAACGCCACCGCAGATGGTCAGTTGGTGGTTTGCAACAACATCCAGCGAAAACCGCTGAAAGCCAACACGCTTCAGGTAGGGCTCGACAATATTTCTTCCCGCTTCCGACTGCTTCACCTGCCCCAACCGGCCATCTCCGACAACGGGCAATCGTTTACCGTTCAGCTGCCTCTGTTGCAAAAATCCGGTACTATTTAGTATTTTTAAGGAACGGCAGCCAATCGGCAGGTATGAGCGTTTCAGCGGATGTAAAACTACGGACAATCGGACCGCTGGTCCTTTTTTTGTTCGGTACGATCTTCTTCAGAATAAATATTTACTTTGAACTGGAGTTACCCGACATCATCCTGTTCGATGTCATTGCCTTGCTGGCTGGTTTCATCTGCTGGCAGGTAGGCCGCTGGGCGGTCATGACCGTTCAAAAAAAGGTACCGGGGCTGCAGCGCACCCAAACCAGGCTGCTGATGCTGCTGCTGATCCTCCCCCTGCTGGTCAACTTCTCGGTATTTCTGCGCATTGGCCTACAGGCGGTTCTGCGTGACCAGCCCCTCTGGCCCGGCCTGCTGGATTACACGTACACTGCCGGCGTTATGCTTTTTTATAATTGTGTATACATCACCGTTTACGAGGGTATCTACCTCTTTCGGCAATGGCAGCAGACCTACGAGGAAAAGGAACAACTGTTGAAAACCCAGTGGCGGGCCCGCTTCGATACGCTGAAAAGCCAGGTGAACCCCCACTTTCTATTCAACAGCCTGAACACGCTGTCGGCGCTGATTGCGGAAAACCCCAGCCGCGCCGAAGAGTTTGTCGAAGAAATGAGCACGGTGTACCGCTACCTGCTGCAAACCAATGAGCGGGAGCTAACCACGCTGCGTACCGAGCTGGCGTTCACCCATTCCTACTTCAACCTGCTCAAAACCCGCTACGGCACCGGACTGGCCCTGGAAGTGGCCGTTCTGGAAGAGCACCAGGATACGATGCTCCCGCCCCTTACCCTGCAGATGCTGATCGAAAATGCCGTAAAACACAATGTTATTCTGACCGAACAACCGCTGCACATCTCGATCCGTTCCACAGCCGACGGGCGTCTGGTCATTAGCAACAACCTGCAGCGACGGTCGCTGCGTGTGGAGTCAAACCAGGTGGGGCTGTCGAATATCGCATCGAAATACCGGCTGCTGGCCCAGCCAAACCCGACCATTGAAGAAGTCGACGCTTATTTTTCGGTGACATTGCCCCTGATCCTTCCGCACAACGGATCGGTTCACCCGTGAGTTTTACCGGTTCAACGGCAGATTATCCGTTTCATGGCGGGTTTATGTCGGTTCACCGGCGAAATTGTTTGGCGGATCCCCCATCCGTCGCGATATTGTAACAACATTTAATAGTATCCGTTGTCATGAATGTATTGTTGATAGAAGATGAAGAACTGGCCGTCCGTAAACTGAGCAAGCTCCTGCAGGAGGTGGACGACAGTATCCATATTGTGGGAACGGCTGCCAGTGTCCGGGCTTCGGTATCGTGGCTGCAGTCCAATCCGGCACCCGACCTGATCCTGATGGATATTGAACTGGCTGATGGCCAAAGCTTTGAAATCTTCGAACAGACGACCGTTGAGTCTCCGGTTATCTTCACGACTTCCTACGACGAATATGCCCTGCGGGCTTTTAAGGTCAACAGCATCGATTACCTGCTGAAGCCTATCAAGCGAAACGAACTGGAGGCTAGTCTGGCCAAGCACCGCCGGCTGCAGAGCCAGCCCGACAGCGGCCCGGCCGAACCGGCTGAGCCAGGCCTGGACCGAATGGCCATCGATGCCCTGGTGCAGCAGCTCCGCCAGCAGGTACAGCCCACCGAATACCGCAAGCGGTTCCTGGTAAAGCACGTGCAGCAGTGGGTACCCGTTGAGGTGTCAGACATTGCCTACTTTTATTCAGAAGAGGGCGTCAGCCTGTTCAAGACCCGCAGTAACCAGAAGTTTCCGGTCGACTACACCCTCGACGAACTGGAGAAGATGCTCGACCCGGCGCAGTTCTTCCGCGCCAACCGGCAGTTCATCCTCGACATCCATTCCGTACAACAGATACACCCGTATTTTAATAACAAACTGAAGATCAGCGTCAAGCCATCTTCCGAAGAAGAAGTTATCGTCAGCCGCGAACGCGCCAGCGACTTCAAGCGGTGGATGGGAAAGTAATAAAGTTTGAAACAAAAAAGAAGGCTCTCTAACCGGGAGCCTTCTTTTTTTTGGTGAAAAGGTAAAAAGGCTGCAACGCTCATGTAACTGGTCGTGTCTTTACCCGGCATCCTTGTATGCGATGCGTAGTATGATTCAATTCCACTACAGTATGTCCTAACTTTTTACTAAACACCATTTTTTCATGAACGTCTTTTTACGAATGACGATGGGGGTTTGGCTGCTTACGCTCTCGTGGGTAGCCCAGGCTCAGGAAAGAACAGTGACCGGTCGGGTGACCAGTGCCGACGATGGCCAGGCCATCCCAGGCGCAAACGTTTCCATCAAAGGTACCACGCGGGGAACCTCCACCGACGCCGAGGGAACATACCGACTCGTGGTGCCGGAGGGTACCACGCTCGTTTTCAGTTTTGTGGGCATGTCGCCCCGCGAGGTTGCTGTAGGCAACCAGTCTTCCATCAATGTAGCCTTAAATAGTGACGCCAAACAGTTGGGCGAAGTGGTCGTCACTGCAGTGGGTATCGAACGGAGCAACCGGTCGCTGGGATACGCCGTTGAGCGGGTATCTTCCGACAAACTGGTTCAAAAGTCGGAACCCGATGTATTGCGAGCCATGCAGGGCAAAGTACCAGGCGTTCAGATTTCCGGTTCCGGCGGTATTGCCGGCAGTTCATCCCGCATTACCATTCGGGGAGCCAACTCGTTTCTGGGAGCTAACCAGCCTCTTTTCGTAGTCGACGGTATTCCATTCAGTAATGATCTGAACGAGACAGGTTCATTTAGGAACGCCAGCGGGGCGGTGGGTAGCCGGATAGCTGACCTGGACCCCAATAATATTGCCTCGATGACCGTCCTGAAGGGAGCCGCTGCTGCTGCACTGTATGGAACGCGGGCTGCCAACGGGGTAATCGTGATCACCACCAAATCAGGCAGCAGCCGCATGTCGAAGAAAGGCCTGGAGATAACGTACAACATGGGATATGCAACCGAGAATATCGCCAGCTATCCCGATTTCCAGAATAAATACGGGGCTGGTTCACAGCAGGTATACGCCAGTGCCAACGGTACGTGGGGTCCGGCGTTTGGGCAGGGCCGGACCTATGCCGCCAACGGAGGCTGGACGGCTAATACATCCGGCACAGATTCCATTCCCGTATGGCCGGGGCCGTTTGCCACATTCGCCAACCAGTACCCGACGGTGGCCGCTCAGTACGGCCTTCGTCCCGGCGGTAATGTAGCCTACCAGCCGTACCCCGACAATGTAAAGAACTTCTTCCGGCAGGGAAATGTGTGGGAGCACTCGCTTACCGTCAGCGGTGGCGGTCCCAAAGCCAGCATGACGGCGGTGTTGTCGCGTACCGACCAGAAAAGCTTCTTTCCCGGCTCCACCTTTGAGCGCACCAACATCAGTGTGGGTGGCAACAGCACGCTGGAAAACGGCCTGACTGTTGGGGCTAACGTAGCCTATACCCGCAGTGAGCAGGACAGCCCCCTGTTTGGTGCCGACGGTACATCGCCCCTGTCGCGGATGTTCCAGATGCCCCGCAACTGGCCCATTGGAGACCTGCCTTACGAAGATCCGGCCGGTAACCAGTTGTTTTTCTTCGGTTTCGGCCAGGCGGATAACCCGTACTGGTCGGTAGCCAACAGCACCGCCAACAGCAAGGTCAACCGCATTGCGGCCAGTGGAAATTTGTCGTACGACATTACGAACTGGCTGAACCTGACCTATAAGGGCGGTGTCAACACCTACAATGACAACCGGTTCCAGCGCATTTCAAGGGGATCGCTGATCGGCGCCCAGGGCATTGGCAGCCTCGACTTCGATGCCATTTCCTATTTGGAACACGATCATAACCTGCTGGCTAATATTACCCGCAATATCACCCCGGATCTGAATCTGCGGGCTATTGTAGGTGGGAACTTCAACCAGCGCGGCACGGAGCAAACAGCGGTTGATGGACTGGGCATCGTAACAAGAGGTATTGACCAGGTCAGCAATGTGGCCACCGTTACGCCCGACCTGGGTAATACGTCCATCGACAAACGGCGGCTATTTGGGGTATTTACCGACCTTACGCTGGGTTACAAGGATTATCTGTTCCTGAACCTGACCGGGCGGAATGACCGTTCGTCGACCCTGCCGGCCAACAACCGAAGCTATTTTTATTACTCCGGTAGTTTGTCGTTTCTGTTCCTGGATGCCCTCCAGGCTAAAACATCGGTGCTGACCAACGGTAAAATACGGATCGGCTACGCTCGTGTTGGACGCGATGCCGCGCCTTATTCGACCATCAACACCTTCCGCGTCAACCTTGGCGAGAGCTCTAACCAACAGGGCTCCACCCGGTACAACGATTATCCATTCAACGGACAACCGGGAGCTTCGGTAGCAGCAACGGCATTCGACCCCAACCTGAAGCCGGAGTTCACCAATGAATTTGAGGTCGGCACGAATCTGGAGTTTTTCAACGGCCGGGCCTCGCTCGACCTGACGTATTACAACCGATTAAGTACCGACATCATCGCCCGCCGGTCGCTGCCCCGCTCATCGGGCTACAGTTCGCTGCTGACCAACTTCGGCGAAATCAGCAACAAAGGCTTTGAGATCGGTTTAGCGCTAACGCCGGTTCAGCTGTCGAGTGGTTTTAAGTGGGATATCTATGCAGCCTTTACGCAGAACCGGAATATTGTGGAGAAACTGACAGAAGGCGTTGAAGAAGTAGTGCTGCGAGCCCTGTTTACGGGTGCTGGCCGCCCAACACCGGTTGCCCGGCCCGGCGAGTGGTTTGGCGCCCTGCGGGGTGGTGTAGCTGCCCGCGACGAAAACGGTAATCTGCTGATTGACCGTAATACGGGTTTGACTATTCCAGACCTGACGCAGCGGATAATCGGGAATCCGAACCCCCTCTTTAGCCTGGGCGTTACCAATACCTTCAGCTACAAAGGCATTCAACTCTCGGCCGTAGTTGACTACCGGCATGGCGGTCAGATCTTTTCAGAAACCAACCAGTTCCTGCTGGGCCGCGGGGTAACCAAAGCCACCGAAGACCGTGAAATTCCGAAGGTAGTACCGGGTGTACTTGGCGATCCGAATACGCTCAAGCCCCTCCTCGACGGCGAAGGCAAGGTAATTCCCAATACCGTTCAGGTGATGGAAAACAACCTGTGGTTCCAGGCGCAGGGCGGTGGCGCACTGGCCATTAATGCCCCGGCCGAATTTTCGATGTTCGACGCTACGGTTGTTCGGCTGCGGGAGGTGTCGCTGGGCTATTCCCTGCCGCGCAACTGGATCTCCAGAACACCGTTTGGAGGAATCGACGTCAGCATCACCGGCCGAAACCTGTGGTTTAAGGCTCCCTATTTCCCCAAATCGCACAACTTCGACCCGGAAGTCAACACCTTTGGTGCTGGCAACACACAGGGTATCGATTTTTTTGCGGCCCCATCCGTTCGTCGTCTCGGCGTTAACCTAAAACTGAGTTTCTAATTTCCCCTAAAGCAGATTCCACGCATGAAAAAGATAAAAGCTATCCAATTAGCGGCTTTGACAGTCTTTACCCTGATTGTCAGCAGTTGCTCACTGGACATCAACCGGGACCCGAATAACCCCACCCAGGTTAGCAGCGCCCAACTCCTTACCGCAGCCCAACTGGATATCGCTAACTCGCTCGGCTCCGGCCCTCCTGGTCTTTCCAATCCGGCGGGAGTATTTGTCCACCAGGTAACGCAGCGGAGCGAAAACGACGGGTATGGGATTACCGGCTCGGGCAATTTCGCCGTCACGCAGGCCTGGACAAACCTCTACCGGGCCATCCAGAACCTGAACATTATTGAAGAGCAGGGTACGGCTAACAACCAATTCTCGTACGTGGGCATCGCACAGATTCTGAGAGCATTAGCGTTCAGCTACATGGTTGACGTTTGGGGTGATATCCCGTTCTCCGAAGCCAGTACATCCACCAAAGTGCAGTTTCCGAAGTTTGACAAGGGACAGGACATCTACCCGCAGTTGTTCACGATGATCGACGAAGGCATTGCCAACTTGGCCAAAACCTCATCGGCCAATCCTACCACCGATGATCTGTTTTATGGCGGTAACGTGGTAACCTGGCGGAAGTTTGCCAAAACGCTGAAGCTGAAATTATACAATCAGGTTCGGCTGGTACAGAATGTCTCCGCTCCGGTCAACGCGCTGATTGCCGAAAACGATTTTATTGGTCCGACGCAGAGTTTCTCCCTTCGGTATGGCAGTACGGCCTCTCCGGATAACCGCCATCCGGCATTCCGGGAAGACTATAACATCACGACCAGCGGCCGGGATAATTACATAAGCCCGTACTTCCACGAGATCCTTTCCGGCACGAACACGTTCTTTAGCACGAATCCGTTATCCGGCATTCAGGACCCGCGCATTCCGTACTATTATTTCAATCAGCTCTCCAACGCCCGCCCGAACGCTCAGAATCCGGTTGAGTACCGGAACGGTAACTTCCTGTCGATCTACTTTTCTTCGCAGGGACCCAACCAGGGCTTCGACCAGTCGTTTTCATCAACAATTGTCGGCCTGTATTATGCCGGGGGTCGTTATGATGACGGTAACGGTGTAGGGACCACTGGCGTAAATGGCGCTTCTGCATCAGGCAACGGCTTACAGCGTATTCTGCCTTACTATAACCTGCTGTTCATCCGGGCTGAGCTGGCACAAGCCGGTATTACGCAGGAGGATCCCAAAAAGTTGTTTCAGGATGCTGTGACAGCCGCCTTCAACGAGGTCAATGCCGCAGCCGCTATTGGCGGTGCACCGGCT
The DNA here is from genome assembly GCF_039541915.1 of Nibrella saemangeumensis. Taxonomy (NCBI): domain Bacteria; kingdom Pseudomonadati; phylum Bacteroidota; class Cytophagia; order Cytophagales; family Spirosomataceae; genus Nibrella; species Nibrella saemangeumensis. The sequence goes on along the minus strand of NZ_BAABHD010000032.1, from coordinate 104,468 downwards.
ATCCCGGCCGCTGCGATTACCACCTACGTCAATGCAGTGACGGGCAAGTATGAGGCCGCCGATGCGACTGGTAAGCTGGAATTAATTATGACCGAAAAGTGGATCGCCAATTTCGGTTTTGCGCTGGAATCATACAACGATGTTCGCCGGACCGGCTTCCCCAGGCTATACGATCCGAACGCAGATACCATTCCGTTCACGTCCGTTAGCCGGGCGTTCCCTGTGTCCTTCCCGTATCCGCTGGCCGAGGAACTGAACCTGAATTCCAATGCGCCCGCCCAACGGGTGATCGCTACGGCCAAGGTATTCTGGCAGCCATAAAGAAGGACTATCTGATTTACAAACTATTGACGAAACAAAAAGCATGAGCCAATTTATAAAATCAATAGCAGCATCGGCTGTCATTATCCTTTCCGTGTGGGTAATGGCCTGTGGCAACTACGAAGACAAATTACCGACGCCCACCATTCAGAACGGCGCACACTTTGTAGCCCGTCCGGACCCGATGCCCACCGCCGTTACGGCGGCTAATATCACCACGCTCCCCATCGCCCTGACAACGGCACAGGGCGCAACGATGAGCTTTACGACGGAAAGCCTGAACGCAAACGAGATCGAAAAGGTGGATGCTTACGTCAGCCACGTACGCAGCACAACTGAAACACCGGCCGCAACCGCCCCCATTACGGGACGGACCCTGGTGAAGACGATAACCACGTTTGGCGGCAAAGAGCAGATTCCGGTTTCGGAGCTGATCGCCAAAAGCGGACGGACCACGGCTACTCTCCAGGCCAATGACCGGTTGCGTGTGCGATTTGTGGCGACGATGAAGGACGGGCGGGTCTTCTCCTGGCTGAACTCCGGTCCGGCTATCATCAATAATCCATTAGGCACGACGTTTACTCCTTTACTAGATGTAGTGCTGCAATAAACAAAAAAGAAGGGCCGCTCAGCGGCCCCTTCTTTTTTGTTAATACTCGTGTGGCAGCGGCACACCTACCTGCTCCTGCACGGGCAGGCCCTGTTTATTCATTTGCTCGATGAATGGGTCGGGGTCCATTTCTTCGCAGTTCCAGACGCCGGGTTTCATCCAGATACCTTTCAGCATCAGCATCGCGCCAATCATAGCCGGTACGCCGGTGGTGTAGCTGACTGCCTGACCGCGAACTTCTTTGTAGGTTTCAGCATGGTCGCAGTTGTTCCAGATGTAGTACGTCTGGTCCTGGCCGTCTTTGATACCCTTGATCTGGCAGCCGATGGAGGTCTGACCGGTGTAGTTCTCGCCCAGCGTGTCGGGGGCGGGTAGTACGGCCTTCAGAAACTCCAGCGGGACGATATCCATACCGTTGAACTTCACCGGGTCGATGCGGGTCATGCCCACGTTTTCCAGCACCCGCAGGTGGGTCAGGTACTCCTGCCCGAACGTCATCCAGAACCGCGCCCGCTTCAGGGTCGGGAAGTTCTTCACCAGCGATTCCAACTCTTCGTGGTACAGCACGTATGACTCCTTGGGGCCAATCTCCGGGTAATCGATGGGCTTGTGAATCGACATAGCCGGTATTTCAACCCACTCCCCATTCTCCCAATAGCGGCCGGGCTGGGTTATTTCGCGGATGTTGATTTCGGGATTGAAGTTAGTGGCAAATGCCTTGCCGTGGTTACCGGCGTTGCAGTCGATGATATCCAGGTAATGCATCTCATCGAAATGATGCTTGGCGGCATACGCGGTAAATACCTGCGTGGCACCGGGGTCGAAGCCGCAGCCCAGCAGGGCCATAATGCCGGCTTTTTCAAACCGCTCTTTGTAAGCCCACTGCCAGCTATACTCAAATTTTGCCACGTCTTTCGGCTCGTAATTGGCTGTGTCCAGGTAGTGAACACCCGTTTCCAGACAGGCATCCATAATAGGCAGGTCCTGGTATGGCAGGGCCACGTTGATGACCAGTTCCGGCCCGAACTGCTTGATGAGCATCACCATCTCGGCCACGACATCGGCATCGACCTGCGCCGTCCGGATAGAGACACCATGCATTTCCTGAATCTCAGCCGCTATTTTATCGCATTTGGCTTTGGTCCGGCTGGCCAGCATAATGTCCGTAAAGACGTCGCTGTTCATGGCGCACTTATGCGCGACAACACTGCCGACTCCCCCGGCCCCGATGATAAGCACTTTTGCCATAGGTTGTTTCGTTTGGTTGAGGTGTTAGTCAATAATGGCCGCAAAGATAGCCCTTCGGCCTGATTCTGCTTTATAAAATGTCCTCATTTCAAAACCTATAGCGGGGCTCTTAAGTTTGAAATAGGAAATAGAGCGCAGCCGAATGTCAGCCAAAGCGATACATTTGTGAGGCTCTATCCGTCATAATCTCCTTTACCAACATGCGTCTGGCCGGTTCACGTAGCTTTTTTGAGTTGAATGTGCTCGATTATGAATACCCGGCCAGCACGGCATATCGTACCGACCGCAATCTGCTGCTGATCGGTTTCCGGGCCGGCTGGCATAAAAACCAGACCGCCAAAACGGCTCCCCTGCTGCTGACCTGGGAGCTTGATGCACTCATCAACTGGCTCCGGCAACTCCGGGATACCGGCCGGATGGCACCGCGGCTGGCTTTCAGCGAACCCTGCCTCGCCTTCGAATGCCTCTCGGCCAGTGCCAACGAATTTCTGCTTCAGATCAAGATGGCGCAGGAAGCGACTCCCGACTGGCATCAAAATCCGCAACAGCCCTTCTGGCTACCCATAGTCGTGACAGCAGCCCAAATTTCCGATGCGATTCACCAACTAAAATCGCAGGCGGAAATATTTCCGGTCAGGCCTTGAAGTTACCGTTTGGTAACATGACAGTTTTTACCATATTTGTATCGTAAGGGCTTTTGGGCAATCCAGAAGCCCTGGTATATGCCGTCCTATTCTCCTAACCAATTATAATCTAACCTAATGAGACAAATTAAGCGTCGAAATCGAAACATGACCATGGAGCGCATTTTGCGGGCTATGGGGGAAGTAATGGCTGAGCGGGGCACCCAGAAAGCCGGCATTAATGCCGTAGCCGAACGGGCCGGCGTTAACAAAGTTCTGATATACCGATACTTCGGCGGATGGGAAGGGCTGCTGGAAGCCTATGTGCAGCGTGGCTTTTTCCTGTCGATGTTCAACGAAAAGTTCATGGAGTCTGTGCCCGATACCCTTAACCCCGATGTACGGGGGAAAGTCTGGTCGGAGTATGTAATTCAGCTGATGCGGGAATTTAAAAGCCGGAAACCCTCACAGGAGCTGATTCGCTGGGAGATGGCGCATGCCGATAGCGACCTGGCGCAACGGTTGGCGGCTTTTCGGGAAGAATCGTACCGGAAACTGATTAATAAACTGGCTCCCTATCCGGAGTACGACCCGGTAGCGATTGCCACCCTGATGATTTCGGGCATTACGCTGCTGGTCCTGATGAGCGAGCAGCGCGACCAGATTATGGACATTAACCTGAAATCGGAAGAAGGCTGGCAACGCATGGAAAAAGCCATCAAACGGATTTATTCCGGCCTGAACCTCGCCATGGAGGTTGAGAACCAAAAAAAGCACGAGGAACAACCCCAATCCTGATAACCAGGATCAGCGGGCGAAGTAAAACCCGCCCGCTGATTATTCTTTACCGGCTGTTCATTAACTCCTCAATCTCCTCCGCTTCGAGCGGAATTTTCGCCATCAGGTCTACATTGCCGGATTCGGTGATCAGAATATTATTCTCCAGCCGGATACCGAGCCCTTCCTCTCGTATATAAATACCCGGTTCGCAGGTAAAGACCATGCCAGGCTCAAACTTCCGGTACTTATTCCCAACATCGTGTACGTCCAGTCCCAGAAAGTGCGATGTCCCGTGCATGAAGTATTTCTTGTATAATGGCGCATCAGGGTCCTGCTTCGCTACCTCGCTGCGGTCCAGCAACCCCAGCCCGATCAGCTCCGACTCCATAACCTTGCCCACCTCTTTGTGATAGTCGTCCCACAGGTTACCGGGTACCAGCATCTTTTGGGCTTCTCTCATCACGCGCAGCACCGCATCGTACACCGCCCGCTGCCGCTGCGTAAAGCGGCCATTGACCGGCACACTCCGGGTCATATCGGCATTGTAGTTGGCGTACTCGGCCCCAATGTCCAGCAGCAGCACATCGCCGTCTTTGCATTGCTTGCTGTTTTCGATATAATGCAGCACACAGGCGCTGGCCCCCGATGCAATGATAGGCGTATAGGCCGGCCCTTTTGAGCGGTTGCGGATAAATTCGTGGTACATCTCTGCTTCGATCTCGTACTCCCACATGCCTGGTTTAATGAAACCCAACAGCCGCCGGAACATTTTGTCGGTAATGTCGATGGCGGTACGGATGAGCTCAACTTCCTGGGGTAGTTTGGTAGCCCGCAGGTAGTGCATGACCGGAGACAGCCGCTCCAGCCGGTGCAGCGGATAACGCTCCTTAAACTGGCGGATGAAGCGGGCATCGCGGGTCTCGACCTCTACCGTAGCGCGGGTATGCTCGTTGGTGTTCAGGTATACCTGCTCGGCTTCAAACACCATTTGGGTAAACACAAAGTCGAACTCGTGGGTCCAGTAGATTTGCTTCTGCGAAATACCCGACACCTGCTCGGCCTCCGCCTTGGTAAGTTTGTGGCCTTCCCATATTTCGATGAGTTCGCTGGTTTCGCGCAGAAACAGCACTTCGCGAAACTTCTCGTCGGGATGATCGGGAAACAGCACCAGAATAGTTTCCTCCTGATCGATGCCGGAGAGGTAAAAGAGATCGTTGTTTTGCCGGAAGCCCATGGTGCCGTCGGCGTTGGTGGGCATAATGTCGTTGGCGTTCAGGACCACCATCGATTTTGGCTTCAGCCGCTGGGCCAGTCGCTGGCGGTTCTGCACGAAAAGTTGGTTATCAATGGGCGAATAGCGCATAGAGCAAACAAGCGATTGTAGTCAGAAAATATCGGGTGCAAAGAAAGGCAAAGCAATCGGCATTTAGCAAAAACCTTTTGATTGGCCGGGGGTGTAATGGAACGTATTCCGTAAAAAATTGTAATTTTAACAACCGGCTTCTTAACCCCGGCCCAAAACTGCACCTATTGCGAATGAGAATTCTCCACATCCTGGCGTTCTGCCTTGTTACCCTGCTGGCTCAGGCCCAGCCCAAGTACTGGATCGTGCTGAAAGATAAAGATTTATCCCAACGACCATCCCTCTCTCCCATCACCCTCGAACGCCGGTCGGTGCAAGGCCTGCCCGTCGATGAAACCGACATCCCCCTTGCCGATGCGTACCTGCAGCAACTACAGCAGTCGGGTATTGCTCCCATCTGCAAATCCCGCTGGCTGAACGCCGTATCGGCCGCGCTGACACCGGAGCAGCAGCAGCAGGTGGCTGCCCTGCCGTTTGTGAAGGAAATTGTCCCCATTGACCGCAACATTATCATTCAGAGCACCCGCTTCGACATCGCAAAGCCCATGCTGGCCCCGGTGATGACGCAGATCCAGGCACCGGAGTTTGCGCGGGCAGGCCTGACCGGCCGGTTTGTACAGATCGGGGTTATTGATGCCGGCTTTTTCGGGGCAGACTCAGCCTCGGCGCTCAAACATATTTTTGAACGGAATGGTGTTCGCGCCGTTCGCGATTACGTGAATCCGCAGCGGACCCAGAACAACCTGTTCCGTACCCTCGAAACCATGTCGGATTTTCACGGCACCGAGGTATTGGCCGCCATTGCCGGTCACGATCCCGGCGAGAACGTTCAGTACGGCCTGGCCACTGATGCGGCCTTTTACCTGGCCCGCACCGACCAAGGCAACCGGGAGTACCGGGGCGAAGAAGATAACTGGGTGGCCGCAATGGAGTGGATGGACAGCCTCGGCGTGCGGTTGATCAACACCTCGCTGGGCTACGCCAAGGGATTCAGCGACCCGAAAGAAAATTACGAACCGAAGCAGATGGATGGGCGCACCAGCCTCATCAGCCGGGCCGCCCAGATGGCCGCTGATAAAAAAGGTATTCTGATCATCGTTTCCGCCGGTAATGAGGGCGACGATAAAACCTGGCGGATCATCTCCACGCCCGCCGATGCCGAGGGGGTACTGGCAGTGGGCGCTACCAACGCCCGGCTCTGGAACCGCATCGGCTACAGCAGCATCGGACCGGATTTTCTGCCTTACCTGAAACCCAATGTCTCGTGTTTCTCCCTGTATGGCACGTCCTTATCCGCTCCGGTCATTACCGGCTTTGCGGCCTGTCTGATGCAGGCGAATCCGAAACTGACCAACAAACAATTGATTGATATTATCCAGAAGTCGTCGCACCTCTACCCCTACGGCAACACGTTTGTGGGCTACGGCGTGCCGCAGGCTTCCCGGGCGCTGGCCCTGGCGAAGGGACAACCGCTGCCGGAGACGACCCGCACCGTTAAAGCTCAGGGAAAAACATGGTCACTGCCGGTTCAGCATACGGAAGCGGTTATTTCGGTTTACCACAAGAAAGACGCCTTACGGGTTATTAACCAGGAAGCCATAAAACCCTCCAACGGTAAAATCACCCTGAAGCGCTCCGGCGACGAGAAGTTCACGACAGTGGATCTGAAGAAGGAAGTGATTGAGGTAGTGTGGGAGTAATGAGTAGTGGGCAGTTTGCAGTAGGCAGATCAAGAGTAGTGTACGGGCGTCTTTCTGCCTACTGCAAACTGTGCCTATTACACCAAATCCCACTTCGGCCGGTACTCCCGGCCCAGGTATTCGTTAGCCTCGCGGTCTTTTCTGAACTTCTCTTTTTTGCTGTTCCAGGCCAGTTTGCGGCCGAGCCGGTAGGAGATCAGGCCCAGGTGCATCGGCATGGTCATCAGACGGGCATACTCCAGGTTTGATTCCGGCTGCGTCCGGCTCTTGACCGCGTCCACAAAATTCTGCTGGTGGCCCGGTGAGCGGGGTAGGGTCTTCGGCACTTCGGCCAGGTCCGAGACGGTTTCGCCGTTGATGGTGATTTCGCGGCTGCCGTAGTCGCAGAGCAGCGTACCTTTATCGCCTTCGAAGAAAGCGCCAATGCCGCGTTTGGCGGCTCCCAGTACGTTTGGTGGTTCGGAGGTCCAGTAGAGTTTCAGGTTCTCAAACTCGTAGTGGATGTCAATTCGTCTGGGAGCATCGGCAATTCCATCACCTGCTTCGCCCCTGGCGCTTACGCTCTTCAGGTTTTTGGGCTCGACAGACCACCAGACAATATCCGCGATATGACTCCAGAAGTCCTGGAATACGCCACCTGAATAATCCAGGAAATAACGGTAGCTAAAGTGACACCGCTGCGGAGTGTACAGCGACTGCGGTGCGGGGCCCTGCCACATATCCCAATCCAGCGTTGGCGGGGGAGTCTGGTACTGTGCCGGACCCAGATCGGGCGGCAAACCGGTTTTCCACAGCCGGACCGTATGCACATTCCCGATGGCACCCGAGCGGATAAGCTCCACTACCCGGTGGTAATTGTCGCCGGCATGAATCTGGGTACCTAACTGAAACACCCGTTTGTGCCGGTTCAGCGCCTTCAGCATCTGCTGGCCCTCCCGCACGTCGAACGACAGCGGCTTTTCCCCGTACACATCTTTGCCGGCCTGAAACGCCATGATGGCAATCTGGGCGTGCCAGTGGTCGGGGGTAGCACAGGTAATAGCATCGATGTCTTTGCGGTCCAGCACGCGCCGAAAATCCTTGTAGAGCGCAGCATTAGAGCCGGGCTGCAACTCTTTCAGTTTCGCCTGCGTGCTGTTCAGGTGGTTGTCATCGACATCGCATAAGGCAACAATTTCGACATCGGGCAGGGCAGCAAACCATTTCATATGGTTGTTGCCCATGCCGCCAAGACCAATGTGGGCAATGCGCAGCCGGTCGCTGGGAGCTACTTTCCGGATCAGGCCGGGAAAAAGGGCCAAACCGAGCGCGCCCGCACTGCTTTTCTGGAGAAAATCTCTTCGGGTTAGGGGGGAATTCATGGTATTGACAGTAAGGTTCAGGAAAATACAGCGTAAAATAAGCCAGCTTACCCGTAGAAGCAAGCTCACAAAAATTTCTCACTATCAAAGCCTTATCTTGTCAATAAACGAGTGCGGCTGCTTACAGGTACCTCCCCGGCAGCAGGTAATTCTGTACGTAGTCGGTGATGCCTTCTTCCAGGGTGCAGAAATGTTTGGTGTAGCCGATGGATCGCAGTTTTCCCATGTTGGCCTGGGTGTAGTACTGGTACTTGTCGCGAATGTCGGCGGGGGTATCCACAAAGGTAATGTGCGACTCCCGGTCCATAGCCCGGAAGGTATTGTTGGCCAGGTCTAAAAAGGTACGGGCCTTGCCGCTGCCCAGGTTGTAAATCCCGGAGTTGCGCCGGTGGTGCATCAGGAAGGTGCAGACATCGATCACGTCTTTCACGTATACAAAATCGCGCATCTGCTCGCCATCCTGAAAGTCAGGGTGGTGTGAGCGGAAGAGCCGCATCTGACCCGTCTGGCAAATCTGATTGTAGGCGTGAAAAATCACCGATGCCATGCGGGCTTTGTGGTATTCGTTCGGGCCGTATACGTTGAAGAACTTCAGGCCGGCCCAGAAGAACGGCTTCCGCTCCTGCTCCAGCGCCCAGATATCAAACTCATTCTTGGATTCACCGTAGGGGTTCAGCGGCTTCAGTTGCGGGATGATTGACTCATTATCGTCGTATCCCAGTTCGCCCAGCCCATAAGTGGCTGCCGACGATGCATACACCAGCGGTATCTGGTAATCGATGCACTTCTGCCAGATTCTCTTGGAATAATTCAGATTCAGGTGCTCAAACACCTGCCAGTCGAACTCGGTGGTATCGGTACGGGCTCCTATGTGGAAGAGAAATTCTACCTCGTGGTAATTCTGGTCCAGCCACCCAAAAAAGTCTTCCCGGTGTACCCGCTCCTGAATACGCTTGCCGGCCAGATTACGTTCTTTTTCGGGGGACGAGAAGTCATCAACGGCAATGATAAAATTGAAATTTTCCTGATTCAATTTGCTGATTAAACAGCTTCCGATAAAACCCGCAGCCCCCGTAACGATGATCATAGACGTAATTCGTAAACGTATTTATGGCAAATGGTATGAGAGAAAGGTAAGCCAGACACTAAAATTGGATGTAAAGGTAAATTTTTTATCTATTGCTATTTGTTGCCGATTTTAGGAATAAATATAACTTTTCCCATATTAGAATAATTTAATCCATTTATCCTCTCAAATTGCTGCCAGATACTGGTAAATCCGGCTCGTTTTCAGGCTGTATTTTTTCAAGAACGAAACGAACCGTAATTTTGTAGTTTGATTGGCTGGCCGTTACCGGAACAGCCTTACCCGTTATGGTGTACATTAGCAGAACCGAACATTTCAATGCGGCCCACCGGCTTTACAACCCGGCCTGGTCGGATGAGAAGAACAAAGAGGTATTTGGCCCCTGCGCCAATGTGAATTGGCACGGGCATAATTTTGAATTGATCGTTACCGTAAAAGGCGAACCCGACCCGGATACCGGTTTTGTTATTGACCTGAAAGTGCTTGGCGATATTATCAAAAAAGAGATTATCGAGAAGGTCGATCATAAAAACCTGAATCTCGATGTCGACTTCATGCATGGCAAAATGGCCAGTTGCGAGATTTTTATCATGGAAATCTGGAAAATCCTCGACCGCGCCCTCGAACCCATCACCGAAGCCCGTCTCCACCAGATTCGCCTGTACGAAACCCCGAAGAACTACGTAGATTATTACGGGGAATAGCCTACTGATGAACTACTACCTAATTGCCGGTGAGCGCTCCGGCGACCTGCACGGGGCTAATCTGATTCGGGCCATTCGCCGGCACGATCCGGAGGCCTGCTGCCGGGGCTATGGCGGAGAGCAGATGGAAGAAGCCGGCGCTACGCTGGTCCGCCATTACCGCGATATGGCGTTTATGGGTTTCTGGGAAGTGCTGCAAAACCTGCGCATCATTCGCCGGTATCTCCGCGAATGCCAGGAGGACTTACTGACCCACCGCCCCGATGTTCTGATCCTTATCGATTACGCGGGCTTTAACCTCCGTATGGCCCGCTTCGCCAAACAGCACGGTATTCGGGTATTCTATTACATTTCGCCGAAAGTCTGGGCCTGGAACCAGCGCCGGGCGCTGAAGATCAAAGCGACCGTCGACCGGCTCTTTGTGATCTTTCCCTTTGAAGTCGATTTCTTCGGCAAATACGACTATTCCGTCGATTACGTCGGTAATCCCCTGCTCGACGCTATTGCCGATTTCCGGCCCAATCAATCCTTTCGTCAGGAGCATCGATTAGGTGATATGCCAGTTATCGCCTTGCTGCCCGGCAGCCGGAAGCAGGAAGTCAGCGCCATGCTGGCGGTCATGCTGACCACGGTGCCGCAATTTTCGCAGTATCAGTTTGTTGTCGGCCGGGTCAGCAATTTACCGGAGTCACTGTACGCCGAAGCCCTCCGCACCTATCCCAACGTGCGTGTGGTAACGGATGCCGCTTATGATCTGCTTCACGTGGCCGACGCTGCGCTGGTTACATCCGGCACTGCCACCCTCGAAACCGCGCTCCTGAATATCCCGCAGGTCGTTTGTTACCAGACGACCTGGCTGTCGTACCAGATCGCCAGACGCGTCATTGCCGTGCCGTATATTTCACTGGTAAACCTGATTATGGAAAAGGAAGTAGTGAAAGAGCTGATTCAGGACGATCTGAACCATGCAAACCTGACGGGTGAACTGCGACGGTTACTGACGGGGGGAGATAAACGCGCCAGTCAACTGGCCGATTACGAAGCCCTGCGTCAGAAGATGGGATCACCCGGAGCCTCGGAGCGGGCCGGCTCGCTAATGGTCCGATACCTCCGCGAACCAGTCAACCAATCAACCAATTAACCAATCACCCCCGTCTCCTCATACTGCCGCAACCAGGTTTTATGCTTACCCTGAATCTGGCTGAAGAACTCGTAAATGTAGGTCATGTCTTTCTGGTAATCGCCCGTTACATAGAAGGGGGCACTCAGCACTGCTTGCTTACGGGGATAATCAAAGCCCACTAATATTAACGGAGCACCGGATTTCAACGCAATGTAGTAGAAGCCTGTTTTCAGTTTAACTACGTCACCGCGTGTCCCTTCGGGCGCAATGCAGATATGCAGCCGATCGTGGCTCTTGAGGATGTCGGCCATGGCGTCGACGAGATTATTAGCACGGCTACGATCCACGGGCATACCACCCAGCGCCTTAAAAAGCCAACCGGCATACCAGGTAAACAACTCCTTTTTAGCCAGGTAATGAATCCAGATCCGGGTAGCCGCCCGCGTACCCAGCCCAACCAGAAAATCCCAGTTTGAGTTGTGGGGAACCGCCACCCAAATACCTCTGGGGGCCTGAGCCAGACTCGGTCTCCAGCCCGTCAGCCGCCAGCCAGCCAGTTTAAAGCACCATCGCGCTAAAAGGGAATACATCTTTAGTGGGCCGTTCTGAGTTGGCAGCAGGCAGTGAGCAGAAGAGAGATCAGCAAGTTGTTTAACCCACGTCTGCCTACTGCACAGTGCCTACTGCCGGCTTTTAATAATTCCGCTCTTTGCGTTCCAGCCAGCGTCCGGCGACAAAAGCGGAGGCTAATAAAACTACGTAAAAAAGCAGCGTACCTATCGTTGAAAAATCCATGCTGATTCCGGTTTGTGTTTCAAGGTGCAAAATACGGCATTCGAGTCCGAAGTTTCAAGTTTCCTGTTCCAAGTTTCAGCCGGGCCGCCCGGCTGAAACATTACAAAACTCCCTTCGTACTCGGCAGCGTATCGAGTTCGTTGATGTCGCGTTGGACGGCCATCTTAATGGCTTTGGCAAAAGCTTTGAAGATCGCTTCGATCTTATGGTGTTCGTTGTAGCCTTCTACCTTGATGTTCAGATTACACAGGGCGGTATCGGAAAACGACTTGAAGAAGTGATAAAACATCTCCGTGGGCATCTCCCCGATCTTCTCCCGCTTGAACTCGGCATCCCACACCAACCACGGCCGCCCCGAGAAATCAATCGCGACCTGCGCCAGCGCTTCATCCATTGGCAGCAGAAAGCCGTAGCGGCTGATGCCACGCTTGTCGCCCAGCGCCCGCCGGTAAGCCTCACCCAATGCGAGGGCGGTATCTTCAATCGTGTGGTGCTCGTCGATGTGCAGGTCACCGTTGACGCGGATGGTCAGGTCGGCGCCTGAATGGCGGGCTACCTGATCGAGCATATGGTCGAAGAAGCCAAGGCCGGTGTGGATGTCGGAACGTCCGCGTCCGTCGAGGTTCAGTTCTATGCTGATTTGTGTTTCTTTGGTGTTGCGCTCCACGGTAGCGGTTCGGGCGGGCAGGCGGAGGAATTCATAAATTTCATCCCAGTTGCCGGTCGTAAGCACAATGGCTAAGCGCATGGTATCGGTCAGGCCCGACACATCGGCTGATTGAACGGATGCCAGTCCGCCCGGTGGCAGAAACAGAATGGCTTTGGCACCGAGGTTGACCGCCAGTTGCACATCAGTCAGGCGGTCGCCGATGACGTAGCTGTTCGCCAGGTCATAACTACCGTCGAGGTACCGGGTTAACATACCGGTGCCCGGCTTGCGGGTGGGCGCATTGTCACGCGGAAAGTGGCGATCGATATGCACGGCCGAAAAGGTAATACGCTCTGCCTCAAAGGCCTTCATCATTTTGTTATGCGCCGGCCAGAAAGTAGGCTCCGGAAAAGAATCGGTGCCGAGCCCGTCCTGGTTCGTCACCATCACCAAGTCATACTCCGTTTCTTCGGCAATCTTGCGAAGGCTTGAAAACACGTTTGGGATATATTCCAGCTTTTCGAGGGAGTCGACCTGCTGGTCGGGCTGGGGTTCAACAATTAACGTACCGTCGCGGTCGATAAACAAAACTTTTCGCATGTCAGCGTGGTTAATCCGTAAAGAGAGCAAAGATACCGTACGTCTTTTAATTACGGGGAAAATGATGCTAATTTTGCGGCCACTTTTACGTCAACTTCACGTTTAAATTGTCTCTAAAAAGAAGGAAATAGATTCGTTAGAAGCTCCCTCGCGCATTAAGACAGCTGCTTAGTATAAGCCATTTAGTGAAAGAACGTTACTTACAAAATACACTACTTCAATTTGTTTAAATGATGCCTAACCAAACAGGATTAACTCGTATCGGAGTTTTTTATGACGGAAACTACTTTTTACACGTAAGCAACTATTATAACTACTCCCATGAACGTCGCAGTCGTATCAGTATATCGGGGCTGCACGAATTTATTCGTCAACAGGTAGCCGCCGAAGAGAATACAGATGTACGGCTTTGCCAGATTGTAGATGCCCACTATTTCCGGGGCCGTTTAAGCGCTCACGAAGCGAACCAGCGGGGTAATCAGCTTTTTTACGACCGGCTGTTTGATGATATTCTGATGTCGGAAGGGGTGGTTACCCATTATCTACCGGTGAAAACATACCAGGGGTATCGCCAGGAAAAAGGCATTGATGTGTGGATGGCGCTGGAAGCCTATGAACTGGCCCTTTATAAGAAATTCAGCGTGCTGGTCCTGATCACCTCCGACGGTGACTATGTACCGCTCGTCCGCAAACTAAACACCCTCGGTACCCGCGTGATGGTGCTGAGCTGGGACTTTGAATACTACAACGACGAAGGCGAGAAGGTAGTAACGCGTACCTCGCAGGATCTGATCGGCGAAGTGTCGTATCCGGTTCCCATGCACGATGTGATCGAAAACCGGCTCCGCAAAAATGATGCGCTTATTCAGAACCTGTTTGTGAAGCAGCAGACCCGCGTACTCGTCCCCACGCCCGTAAACGGAAACGGTTATGACTACGAGCCCGGCAACAGTCTCGGGAACGGCCTTACGTACGACAGTGACATCGTCTACGACCCGAACGAGCGGAAGATCAGCACCATCCGGAGCCTGAAGACGGGGTACGGGTTTATTAATTTTCCGCCCAACAACCTGTTCTTCCACCATACCAGTCTGCTGGACGTAGATTTCAATGAGCTGCAGATTGATGATCAGGTTGAGTTCCGGATTGACAAAAACGCCGAAGGGAAAGACATTGCCATCGATGTACGGCTGATTGAAGAGTAATATGCAGGCCGTTCAGGCACAAACGTTTCGTATACAAGCTTCCGATGCGTGGCGGTGGCAGGCAGTAGCCTGGGCCGCCACGCATTTTGATTATGTGACGCTGTTCAACAACAACCATATCCCCTACCCGCACGGACCTTTCCCCAACCGGCTGGCGTTCGGTGCCCGGCGTATGGTGGCCTTCACAGGCACCGACGATCTCCAGACTCTGTACCGGGCTCACCAGGAGCAACCGTCCTGGCTGGTTGGCTATTTGGGATATGATCTCAAGAATCAACTGGAAGACCTGACCAGCCATCATAACGACCCGCTGGGCTTCCCGGAAATTTTCTTCTATGAACCCGAGTATCTGCTGGATTTTTCGGATGACGACGTAACGGTTTATGGCGATGATGCCGAAACCCTATACCAGCAGATAAGTCGTTTTGATATGCTATCGACCAATAAGCCGGCGAAGGCAATCACCATCCGCAGCCGGGTAGATCCGGAAAAGTATCTGGCTACGGTCAGGCAGATTCAGCAGCATATCATAGCCGGCGATGTGTACGAACTAAACTATTGCCAGGAATTCTTCGCAGAAGCAGCAACGCTTGACCCACTCACTACCTACCAGGCCCTGGACAAGCGCTCGCCCATGCCGTTTTCGGTATTTATGAAGCGGCACGATCAATACCTGATGTGCGCTTCGCCGGAACGATTCCTGAAGAAAACGGGCGACCAGTTGCTGTCGCAACCCATCAAAGGCACGATCCGGCGCGGGCACTCGCCCGAAGAAGATGAGCAGTTACGACAGGCTTTACTGCACAACGAAAAGGAACGGGCCGAAAACCTGATGATCGTCGATCTGGTCCGCAATGACCTTGCCCGCAGTGCCCGCACCGGCTCGGTACGGGTCGATGAGCTGTTTGGTATTTACACGTTCCGGCAGGTGCATCAGATGATTTCGACGGTATCGGCCACGCTGCACCCGGACATCAGCTTTACCGATGCCATCCGCCACGCGTTTCCGATGGGCAGCATGACGGGAGCGCCTAAAATCCGGGCGATGGAGCTGATCGACCACTACGAAGCCAGCCGTCGGGGCCTGTACTCCGGCGCAGTGGGCTATATTACGCCAGAGGGTGATTTCGATTTCAACGTGGTAATCCGTAGTTTGCTGTACAATGCCACCAGCGCGTATGCCTCCTTTTCGGTTGGCAGTGCCATTACTTACGATGCCGACCCGGAACAGGAATACCAGGAATGCCTGCTGAAAGCCAGGGCGCTTCGTGAGGTACTTACCGGTATTGTCTAACCGAAAACCGACTGGATATGCCATATTCTGATTCTTTACTCAGGAAAGTACAATTACTTTAATCAGCCCCTTGGTAATCTGGAATTATTTCCCTATTTTTGCATCAGTTTTCAAGCGACATCCGTTTCGTCTCTGGATAAAGGGTTTCTTCTCTTTTCACTTCTGTAACTAGTCTGACAGAGCCAGCACGGATGTACCAACGGTATCTGTGCGAGGGCTATCCCACTGGAACTTCCAGTCAGGGACATTGTGAGGGCTAATCGTTTCCTATCTGTTTGTCATCTTTCCCGCCGGGGTGCGGGCGCGAGTCAGGGGTTAATGTGCTCTTTCGAAGTCTGCTTTTTCAGGCAAATTCTCTAACAGTCATCGTCTTCGCTTGGTTAATCAACCATATATATTATTACTATGAATTCTGAAGTAACACCAATCGAAAGCCACGAGCAACCGACTGACACCACGCAGGCACAGGCAGTGGCCGCTCCGGTTTCCAACCAACTCACCTTCGCTAACCTTAACATCTCGGAAGACATCCTGCGGGCGGTGACCGATATGGGTTTTGAAAAGCCCTCTCCTATTCAGGCTGAAGCGATTCCGCCCATTCTGGAAGGTCGTGACGTAATCGGTCAGGCCCAGACAGGGACGGGTAAAACAGCCGCTTTCGGTATTCCGGCGCTCGAACTGATCGACCCGGCCGACAAACACGTACAGGTGCTGGTACTCTGCCCGACGCGCGAACTGGCGCTGCAGGTGTCCGACGAGGTAAAGAAACTGGCAAAATACAAGCGGGGCATTAAGGTAGAAGCTATTTACGGCGGTGATTCCATCGAGCGCCAGATTCGCGCCCTTAAAGGTGGCGTTCATATCGTGATCGGTACGCCCGGTCGCGTGATGGACCATATGGAGCGCAATACCCTGAAGCTCGACAACGTCAAGATGATGATCCTCGACGAAGCCGACGAAATGCTCGATATGGGCTTCCGCGAAGACATCGAAAGCATTCTGGAAGATATGCCCGAAGAGCGGCAGACCATTCTGTTCTCGGCCACCATGTCGAAGCCGATTATGACCATTACGCAGCGGTTCCAGAACGATCCGGTGCTGGTAAAGGTGGTTAAGAAAGAGCTGACTGCACAGAACATCGAGCAGGTTTATTTTGAAGTAAAACCAAAAGCGAAGGTTGAGGTAATGTCGCGTTTGATCGACATGTACGACCTGAAACTGCTGCTGGTGTTCTGTAACACAAAAAAGAAAGTAGACGAGATTGTCGAAGACCTGCAACTGCGCGGCTACCAGGCCGAGGGTCTGCACGGCGATCTGCGGCAGGCGCAGCGGAACAACGTGATGTCTAAGTTCCGCTCGGGCGTGACCAGCATTCTGGTGGCCACCGACGTAGCCGCCCGCGGTATCGACGTTGAAGACGTTGATGCGGTAATTAACTTCGATATTCCGCTCGACGAAGAATATTACGTACACAGGATTGGCCGGACGGGACGGGCTGGTAAGTCGGGCCGGGCGTTCTCGCTGGTGAGCCGCGACGAAAAGTACCGTTTCCGAGAAATCCAGAACTACACGAAGGTTAAGGTCGAAAAAGGCGTTATTCCGTCGTTCGAAGACATCGTTGGTCTGCGCAAAGCCCGGTTTATTGAGCAACTGCGCGAGATGATCGCCGGCAGCGAAGACCTGAACCTGTACGAAGACATGCTGACCACACTGCACCATGCCGGCTTTACCACCGAGCAGATTGTAGCGGCCCTGGTGAAACGCAGCATGGGTATCGAAAAGAACGAATTCTCGGATATGTCGCTGGGTCTGGAAGATGACCGCCGGAATGACCGCCGGGGTGATCGTTTTGATGACCGCAGAGGGGGCCGTAACGACGGACCGCGTTTCGGTGACCGTGACGGCGGACCCCGTGGTGGAGAGCGCCGGGGTGCCGGGCGTTTTGGCGAGCGCGACGATCGCCGGGGAGATCGCTTTGACGATCGTCGGGGTGGTCGTACGGACGGGCCGCGCTTTGGCGACCGCGATGCCAATCGGGCGCCCCGTGAGCGTGACGCCAACATGACCCGCCTGTACGTGAGCATCGGACGCCGGGATTACGTCCGGCCGGGTGACATTGTAGGGGCTATCGCCGGCGAAGCCGATATTCCGGGCGGCAGCATCGGCCACATCGATATCTACGACAAGTTTACCTACGTTGACGTTCCCCGCGAACATGTTAACCGCGTACTGGATGCCATGGAAGGCAACACCATCAAGGGCCGTCGGGTCAGTATTGAGATTGCGCGGTAAGTAGTCTTTAATGTGCAGTGGGCAGTTTGCAGCCTACGTCGAAAGCCCCTTCTATTGTGGAAGGGGCTTTTTGGTTAATGCAGTCTCAGGTGGTGGCAAAGAACAAACAGGTTAAACCAGCGGTTGACGTTTGCACCAGGGATAGTAAAACCATATCTGTCCCGGACGAACGTTATGAATTCAATTACAGAGAACACAGATAATACAGCTAAAAACGCGATTAACGCGGAAAATAAACTGATTATTCTGGCCGGTGGCACCGGCCAGCTTGGGCAGCATATTGCCGGTCATTTGTTGCAACGCGGAGCCCAGGTGCGAGCCCTCGTGCGTAAAGGCAGCGCAAGTCAGGCCGTTCCCTCGTTGCGTAAGCAAGGTGCTTCCATTGTCGAGGTTGATTATACCAATGTGGCGGAACTGACAGCTGCCTGTGCGGGTGGAGCCTGTGTGGTTTCCGCTTTATCCGGGTTACGGGACGTAATTGTCGATGCACAGACAAACCTGCTCACGGCCGCCGTCGAAGCCGGTGTTCCCCGCTTTATACCGTCGGATTACTGCATCGACTTCACCAAACTACCGGCGGGCTCCAACCGGAATCTCGACCTCCGCCGGGAGTTTTCTGAACGGCTTGACAAAGCTCCCATAAAGGCTACATCCATCCTCAACGGTATGTTTACGGACCTGCTGACCGATGAAGCGCCGGTCGTTCTGTTCAAAATCAAACGGGTTCTTTACTGGGGGAACGCTGATCAGCCTATGGATTTTACCACGCTCGACAATACGGCCGCGTTCACGGCCGCGGCCGCCCTGGACCCGGATACGCCCAGGTTCTTACGCGTTGCGGGCGAAGTAGCCAGCGTTCGGGAGTTAAGAAAAGCCGCGAGCGCAGCTACGGGAAAGCTATTCCATCTGTTCAGAGCGGGTGGTTTGGGGCTGCTTAAGGCCATGATAACGATTACCCGAAAGGTATTCCCCCAGAAAAAAGAAGTGTTTCCACCCTGGCAGGGCATGCAGTATCTGCATAATATGCTCAGCGGACTGCCAAAGCTGGAACCGCTCGACAACAACCGCTATCCGGATATCCGGTGGACGCCCGTGCGGGAGGTGCTGGCAACCCGATGATCCTAGGTATGGACGGTTGCCGCTCCGGCTGGATTGCCGCCTGTATAGATACTACCAATACACTGACGTTTGCGCTTTTTGCCACCCTGGAGCAGTGTGTACTGCTCCAAACGGCTACCCTTGCGCTGATCGACATGCCCATCGGCTTTGCCGGGCAGCAGCACCGCCTGTGCGATAGCCTGGCCCGCGACCTCCTGAAACCGTTCCGACAGTCCTCCATCTTTTTTACGCCCCACCGCGATGCCGTATTTGCCTCAACGTACGCCGAGGCCTGTCGGATCAATACTCTCAGAACCGGAAAAGCCATTTCCGTGCAAACCTGGAACATCTGCCGGAAAATCAGGGAAGTGGCGCAGTACACAGAAGCCAATCCCGATGTCCGGCTGCTGGAGTCTCATCCGGAGCTCTGTTTCTACGGCTTAGCGGGTCAGGTTTGCCGGTATCCCAAACGAACCCAGTCCGGCCTTTCCGAGCGGATCAGGATTATTGAGGAGAAAGCACCGGAGTACATCGACGCGATCGATCAGGCCATGCACTCCATCAGCCGATCAGACGCGAAGCCGGACGACATCCTGGACGCAGCCATACTGGCCATTATCGCCAAACGGGGTAACCTGATCACCCTACCCACCCCCGACAGCCCCGAATCAGCCACAAGCCGGATTACCTTTGGCAGGTAACGTAACGCCGACCGGCTTCGCAGCTACTTTCTGTGTTGCGTCAATACCCTGAAACTCTCTGCGGACACGCTTCTTCATGAATTGCCCAGCCACAACGACCGTAACGACGGACCGCATAAGAACTACCTTACGCTATACTCCTGCAAGTAGTCAAACCCTCGAATAAATTAAGCGACCATTTGGCTTGTTGAACCTGAAAAAAGAATAACTTACCCACAAGCAAAACGGCCTATAGCGGAAGGGGCTCTGCAAATAAGTACGACACACAAAGTACCAAACATTCTTTGAAAAGATCAAATAAATACAAAAAGTACGACAAAACTTTCGCATATTTATAAGTTAGGCGCAATATTTCTTAATGTTCTATCAGTATCAAACTATAAAGTTAACAAGAGACTTATATTCCGTGGTTACAACAGGAATGAAAGGAGTTATACTTGAAGTTTGGGACGCTGAAACATTTGAAGTTGAATTTTTAGATAAGAAAGGTTATAATTATGAATTTGATGGGCAGTTCACCTTTACAGTAAAATCAAGTTACATAACAGAATGCTTAATGACTTGACAACACAGCAGAGAAAACTTGCGGACTTTATGAGTGACTTGTCCGAGAAATGCTATTCCGCAGGTTGGTTAGAAAATTTAGAATATGTATTATGGGACGCATCAATTACAGGAGAACGAAAGTTTGGACAAGACATAGTATCTCAACAAGACATTGACCAATTAATGCAACTTTCTAACGACTGTAATTGCTGGATTTACTTTGACGACATAACAGAAGAAACTGCTATTGACCTTGCAGTATGGCGACAAAAGTTTGAGACAGCTATTTCTTTAAATCCTGACATTCTCAAAAGTTGACAATAAAGCGCCTAACATGGGGTTTTGTGCAAGCGGGGCACGACGCTGTAACTTCACCTATGTACATGCATCGACCACAGTTCCAGCACGACAAACAACATTCAGCAATAGAATAAACAATGAACTTTAATTTATAAATTAGGCAGTGGTTATGGGCAGACGGAATGCTATTTCCCCACCTGCACAAAGCCTTGTTCGTTGTGGTCATTTAAAGCCGAGCAAGATTTGGTGAATAGCTATATACAATATATAGGCTTACTTTCCGTAACTTTCCCTTGACAACTGAACTTTACTTATGAAGATTTCCGCAACCATCAAGAACGGATTTCAGGTGAATGACATTTCCGTGGCTAACGAAGGACGTCAAAAGAAAATTGTTGTGCCAGCGAAGGACGTCGGTTTCTGTTCATCGGTGAACGGCGGAGAACTCTTGTTCCTCTCACTTGCCACCTGCTTTTGTAATGACGTGTACAGAGAAGCCGACAAAAGGAATGTGAACATCACTTCAGTGGAAGTATCTGTATCGGGTGAATTCGGCAAAGAAGGAGAGCCGGCTTCAAATATAATTTACACAGTTCGTGTTCAGTCACCTACTCTTTCAGACAAAGAAATTACTGAACTAATTTCTCATGTAGATAAGATAGCAGAAGTGCACAATACGTTGAGAAAAGGCGTTTCTGTCACTTTACATACAGAGACCGCATAAGAATTGTTCTCAGTATTTGGCTTATTTTTAAAAAATCAACCCATTAAGGCATGATAAAGAATAATCTAAAAATCGCTGTCCGGATACTCTGGAAAAATAAACTTTTTTCATTGATCAATATACTGAGCTTGTCATTGAGTATGGCGGTTGGTATTATTCTGTTTACAGGCCTGAAAGCCACTTTTGATACAGACCATTTTCATCCAAAATTAAATCAACTCGTGCGGATTCTCACGCAGGAAACAAATGAGGGGGAACAAACCAAATGGGCAACAGCCCCTTTGCCCTTGGCGACTCAACTGGAAAGCGTGTCCTTTGTTGAAAAAACGGTAAGAGTGCGTCTGGCAGGAAAACATAACCTGCAAACCGACAAAGGTGATGTCCCCATTGATATAAAATTTTCAGAGCCTTCTTTTTTCGATGTTTTTGGCTTTAAACTGTTGTCAGGTAATGCACAAAGTCTTACCCATAATCCGAACAGCCTTTTTTTAACTGAAAAAACAGCAGAAAAAATATTTGGAAACGCTAATGCATTAGGACAAACGGTTGAATTTGAAAGTTTAGGTTCGTATACCGTTGAGGGGATTATCCAGGATCCGCCTTTAGAAACACACCTCCCCATTGAGGCAATGTTATCGCTTAATACGGCGGAAATACTTGAAAAAAAAGAGGCAATCAGTAGTATTTCACAAGATTGGGGAGGCTTCAAGAGTTCAGCAATTTATGCCCGTTTACAATCAGAAGGTAATTTAGAGCAACTTAATGCAACGCTCCAGAACTATAATCGAAAATTGGATAAGAGCAGTTTTCAATTTTTGGCACAACCCATAGAAGATATTACCCCTGGAAAAATTGCTATTAAAAATAACCCCAACGCGGGCGTTAGTTGGGAAGACGTAAAAACGCAGCTATTCATAATTCTATCGTTAACCCTTTTGGCTGCTTTCAATTATATCAGTTTGGCCTTGGCGCGTGCTTTCTCCCGGGCGCAGGAAGTAGGCGTTCGCAAAACCATAGGCGCAACAAGAGGACAAGTGATCGGTCAGTTTTTAATGGAATCGACCCTGGTTGCCCTGTTGGCTTTATTGTTTACAGTGCCGTGTGTTACTATGTTAGCCCACTATATACCCGATATGGATGATGTGACATTCTCCTGGGATATAGCGTTGGTATCAGGCTTGATAACCTACGCAGTTATCACAGGCTTAGTCGCAGGGGCATTTCCGTCATGGCTGTTGTCAGCGTTTCAGCCTATACAGGTTTTGCGTAAAATGAAGAATATAAAGCTGTTTCGGGGTGTTGCTGTTTACAAAGCGTTGATTGTGGTTCAATTTTCTGTGACCATCCTATTTATGATATTGGTGGTTATAGTAGCCGATTATGATCGAAAAAACAATGCAATCATCCGCTCAATCGTGCCATCCAATGTGCTGACACTGGATTTAAAAGGTGAAAAATATCAAAACCTGCAAAACGAAATAAGTCAGTTAAGTCAGGTAGAAACGACTTTGGCCACTAACTGGTACTATGAGCCCATTAAAATGGGTAAAGATTCTGTAACGCTAAACGATAAAACGCTGGCAATAAATTACGTAAGTATTGACCCACGAACAATTGAAACAGAAGGTATCAGCTTACTAGCCGGGCAAAATTTTCCTTCAACTATGCCCCAAAGTACGGAGCAATATGTGTTGGTGAATGAAGCTGCCGCAAAATTATTGGCATCTAAATCGGAGACCCTGGTGGGGCAAAATCTCTTGCTGGACTCTGGCTCTGTACAAGTCATTGGCATCATACCCAATGAGATTATTGGCCAACAACTCCCTTTAATCTATCGGTATTTGCCAAATGAAATAACCACCTTAACCATAAAAATAAAGCCAAATACAGCCTTGGAAGCGACCAGGGCCATTCAATCGGTATGGAAAGACCATTTTCCTGAGAAAACAGCAAATCTTTATAACTTAAAAGAGTATCGTTATTCAGGAGAAATCAGTGGAGGAATTAGTGGAGAAATGGAAATTTTTGGAGGCTCTGCCTTAATTGTCATGATAATCGCTGCTTTGGGCATTTTAGGCATAGCCAGTTACTCCGTAGAAACGCGCACTAAAGAACTGGGTATAAGAAAAATATTAGGAGCAAACAATATAAAATTGGTGTGGATAGTCACCAGGAATTTTGGCATTCTTATGCTAATTGCCGGGCTTATTGGGGTTCCGGCCGGCTTGTTTTGTGGTGATTTACTAAGAAAAGAAATGGGCAGTTATCTTGATTTGGGTCTTATAAATATAAGCATAGCCTTTGGTTCGGTTGCTATAGTCGGGCTACTGGTTGTCCTGTCCCAAACCATTCGAGCGGGGCAAATTGAACCGGTGAACGTTTTAAAAGCAGAGTAAAAGGGCATATGTTCCTAACAGAACGATACCCTCTTACTCCTTATGCCGACGCGATCGTCCCAGGAAAAAACCGCCCAGTAAGGCAAATGCCATACCCGCTCCTGCGTAGGGTAGAACAGCACGATGTGCCAGCATATTTTTGACGGTTTTTTCCCATAAGGTCTCGTTGCGCCAGCCGGGCGGCCTCAGGTTGTTTACATTCGGCCCGGCATAGACGAGCCTCAGCCCCCAATCCCGTTCATCCGGAAGCTCAGGCAATTTAATGATCCCTATTTTGCTGGAAGGTAAGACACCCTCGCCCACCGGCTGCCAGGTGCCCGTGCGTGGGTTAAACCACTGCGCCCGGTAGACGCTATTCAGCCGGGCACCACGCACTTCGGCCGGCGGGCATTTACGCTCGAAATAAAGCAGAAAATGGTTCTTATCCGGCGTACGGGCGCAGTAGGCCCAGCCTTCGTAACTGAGTGCATCCGGGGTTTTGTTGGGATACACCAGGTCCGTCAGCGGTTCAAGCGCCTGGTAGTGCCGGCCAATGGAAAAGGCAAACGTCCGGAGATGATTCATCTGGCCCCCCGATGGCCATAGAAAGGCATCCCACATATGGGTTGGGGCGGAAGGCTCGATATCGGCTCCCCAAATGCCCTCAGCTCCGTATACATGGCCGGCCAGCGCCCCGGAGAGAAAGCTGCCGTAGGCACAGGAGCGCACCAAGGCATTGTCGCGGTCGGTTCCGCCTTCGGCCCCCCGGCTGTAGTTGACGCCAATGGCCTCTCCCCGCGCATCTTTATAGCCGGCGTAATACGGTTCACCGTTCAGGGCGGGCCGGGGATGTCTGGCATTGTAGATTTCGGTCAGGTACCAGTAGTAGGCATGCTCTCGCTTGTTGCCGATCTGGTGCAGCGTCACCCACGAACTGTCGCCCCAGTTAACCAGGGTGGAGGGGTTGGCATTGGACGACAGCAGGTTTCCGAACGGCAGCGGTCCGTACTCTTTTTCCATTTCCTGAATGGCATGGGTATAATCGGCCGGACTGATGGTGCCATCGTAATAATCGAAGTGTACCGGGCTCAGCACCGTGTTGTAGGCCTGGTACCGGGCGTAGAAATACTGAAGATACCGGACATACGAACCCGGCCATTCGTAATACTGCGCCCAAAGTACACTGGCGTCCCGGCGGGAAGCCTCCATAAAAGGGATAAACCCGTGGGCGTTCAGGTAAGCGATCTTGCGGTCGAGGTACCGGAAATACGCGGGATTGATCCGGTCCATATCGGGAAAATAATTCTCGTAGCCGGGCACTTTGCCGGGAAAGAGAAAGGGTTTACCGCCTTCATTGTCCATATTTTTGGCGCTGCCCGTACCAAATTCCATCCAGGCCGAGCGCAGGGTGGTCCGCGCCGAATCGGGCAGACGCATATGGTACGAGCTATCGTCGGTTTTCCAGTTTGGAAAGGCCGCAATCACACTCACCCAGTTATAGCCCTGGGCCTTCCGCAGGCGAACGTAGTCCTTAAAACCGGCGTTTGGTCCAATGGGTCTTTTCAGGGTATCGTCGTACCACCGGAACCGGTTGGCACCGAGTGCATACCAGGTGTCGCCAACGGCAAAAAAAGGAGTGCCATCGGCGTATGTTAGGGCATGTTGGTTGGCGGTCGCTTTCAGGAAACCCCGCCGTACCGGATTGGCAACTTTCTCCGCGTCGGTCCAGGCTACGACCGTGACCGAACCAGCCTGACCACTCAGCCCGGCATCATTCGGGTTGGAGCCGCTTTTCCAGCGCCAGACACCCGGTTGCGTCGCTACCCACCGCACCCGAAAGGTACTGCCGCCATCCCAGAAACCGTACACGCGCTTGCTAAAGCCCGGTCCGGTCAGGTCGATCCAGCTATTGGCTTCCAGGTAGGGGTTCCGGTACGAATTTTTTGCGGTAAAAGTAAGCTCCTGCACCTCCCAGACGTGAATGGCCGGTGCGGCAGAGGCTGCCAAACGGAAAAGGATACCTATTAACGTACTTAACAACAGGCGGGAGAACTTCATGGACGTTTAAGGGAGGTTCGGGCGGGGAAATATAATCAATTCGAAAAAAGAATCCAGAGTCAGCATCAAACTGCCGTATCAAGCGAAATGGCCAGGTAGGCAGCGTGGCCTTTTCCACCCGTTACCCCTTATAATCTGCTAAGCCAGCCCGCTATATAATCAAACACCTGCTGTTTGTCTGGCTCGTTGTGCAGTTCATGGTAAAATCCCTCCCACAGCTTTAGCTCAATCAGCTGCGGATTGTTCCGGGCGAATGCGATGGTGCCTTCCGAAGAGGTCAGGCGGTCGGCCGTTCCGTGCATGGCCAGGGTCTTCACCTGTAATTCGCCGGCATGCTCAATCGGATACAGGCCGGCCGGGTGTACATTCACAAAAAATGCCGACGTGATCTTATCGTGTACCAGCCTATCCTGTTTATACGCATCAACAACAGCCGGGTCTCTGGAAATAGCGGCCTGTTCAAGACCCGTTGGCTGACTCAAGGCCGGCATCATGCCAGCAAATAGCTTTGCCACGGCGACCTTCCACGCTGGTGGCTCAAAAGCCAGCTTAAAATATGGATCGGTCAGGATGAGGCCTTTCAACGGAGGATTTCTTCTCAATACATAATTGGCGGCCAGGTTTCCCCCCATACTATGGCCGTATAAAACAACGGGCAGGCCAGGAAATACGTCATGAGTCTTTTTTAGCAGCCGGTCCATGTCATCCATAAGGTGATCAAACGAAGGCGTATGGCCCCGCTGCCCCTGCGATTTTCCGTGGCCGCGGTGATCCATGCCGACAGTAGCGTAGCCGATCGTCCTGAAAAATTCGGCTACATGGGTGTACCGGCCAAAATGCTCGCCCATGCCGTGGACCAGCGCAATTACGCCTTTGGGTTCTCCCACTGGTTCAACATAGGCTCCGGCTAATTGCAGACTGTCTGAGGTGGTTAGGGTGAATGTGTTTGACACAGCGATCAGGTTCATTGCTCAGGACCGGTAAACTATTAAAAATAATTCATTCTTTTCAATAATAGACACCTCTACCATACCAGCATGACTAAAAAGAGCACGGTAAATTCAGGGTTGAGCCGTAAAAGCCCATCACGATCTGACACCACCTTTTAAATTTCATGTCATTTCTATTGACATGAATAATTTAATGCCTATATTAGTGACATGAAAAAGGAGAAGCGCCCTTATTCCATGTCAACGCGGGCGGAATCGGCGACCCAAACCGAGCAGAGCATTATGCATGCCATGGTGGCACTGTGGATGGAAATACCATTAAGCCAGATAACCCTGGAAAAAATTGCCGAACGCGCTGGGGTGACCGTTCGCACCATCCTCCGAAAGTTTGGGTCAAAGGAGGATTTGCTGGAGGCCAGCCTTCAGCATGACGCCAGTACCATTGAACAGACCCGCAATAAGGTTCCGGTCGGCGATGTGGCCGAAGCCCTCAATGTCTTACTCACCGAATATGAGCAAATGGGCGAAGCTGTTGTGCGGACGATTGTGCTGGAGAATGAATTGCCCGGTGCCAGAAAGATCCTGGACCGTGGGCGGGCCTATCATCGCCAATGGTGCGCACTGGTTTTCGAACCGTACCTGCCGGATAGTGGATCAGACGCTTATGAGATAAAACTGGCTGCTTTTATTGCGGCTACGGAAATATACCTCTGGAAGCTACTACGAAAAGATTTACAGAAGAGCCATGACGAAACCCGTCAGGTATTTCGCCTGCTTGTGGAAGGACTTATCCGATCACCACATCCTTAAACGCTATTAACCCTATTGTCATGAAAACCTCATTGAACATCCTGATGGTGACCATTGACGGAGGTGGAAATGTTCCGCCTATGTTCGGTCTGGCAAAGCAACTGGCAAAGCGCGGACATACCATCCGGGTTTTGACCGAACCTTGTCTGGAATCTGCTGTGCGGACCAGCGGATTTGCGTTCATTGGGTTTCAGGACCATTTCACCCGAACCAACCGGAAAGAGGATATTATAAAAGACTGGAATACGTCGCCCTTCACAAATCCGGTCTTTGAAAACGTGATTCTGGGGCCGGCCAAAACACTGGTCCATCAAACGGTAGAAGCCATCCGTAAGTATCCAACAGACCTTGTGCTGGTGGATCTACTGCTAGTCCCAGCGCTGATTGCCGCTCAGGCTTTACAAATGCCGGGCGTCCTGGTGTTTCACATGCCGGAATACCTGCCCGGTACCAACCGCCCACCGGGTGGCATGGGCTTATTACCTGGTAAAGGATGGATAGGTAGAGCCAGGGATCGGTTTTTAGCCACTGTTTTTAACCGGGTGTTGAACAAATACCGCCCGTTGCTCAACGAAGTCCGGGCTCAGTATTCACTGGAAAAACTAGAGAATGTTTCCGACTTGATGCACCAGGCAGATTTACGATTAATCCAAACCATACGCAGCTTTGATATTCCGCTTGAGCCAGGTCCGGCCAATGTCCGGTATACCGGTCCCAATCTCACGGAACCGGACTGGGCAGCCCCCTGGTCTGATCCCTGGCCCGAAAATGACTCCCGGCCGCTGCTTGTCAGTTCGTTCTCCACCACATTCCAGAACCAGCATAGCGTTATTCAGAACGTCATTCATGCGTTAGGGGAACTCGATGTAAGAGGTCTGGCAACCCTTGGCCTGGCCATGGAACACGAAACCTTCGATGTTCCCGACAATGTAGTTGTTGTCGGATCGGCTCCGCACGCTCAGGTTTTTCCGGTTGCTGACCTGGTGATCACCCATGCAGGGCACGGAACCATCATGCGGGCCCTGGCCAACGGCTTACCCCTGATCTGCCTGCCGATGGGCCGCGACCAGAATGACAATGCCGCACTTGTCGTCCATCACGGTTGTGGTATAAAGCTAAGCCCGAAAGCCAGTCGCCGGCAAATCAGGCAGGCGATCGACCGCATATTGACAGACGAAAGTTTCCGACAGAATGCCGCCCGCTTCCAGAGCGAACTTTACAATCAAAAAGACGAAGAAGCCAGCCTGATTGAACTGGAGAAGTTAGCTGAGTCCGGCCTTAAAAAACGTAGCGAAATAGCATAAATGTTACCCACTTACTCCTCGTAGTAGTACCCGAAGATTATACCCATCTCATCCTCACTGGTGAGGCCGAAGCGGACCGCCTGACTGGTAGTATTGTTGTAAGTAATCTCGGAAGTAAGCCCTTCGCCTTTGTTCAGCGAAATAGGGGTTTTGTAGGTGATGGTCTCCGGGTGCTCCCAATCGGTCGATTCGTAGACGATTTCGTTGTTTCGGGCCCCACCCTTAATGCGGATGATGAACTTCTCCCCTAATTTATGCGTGTGCGAGGTCAGTACCAGGACCTTTACCGGCTTATCCACGGTAAAGGTTTTACTCAAGGTAACCTTACTCTTAGCGGGTATATTCAGGCTTGTATTGCCCCAGTCCAGCGTCTGCACCACCCGCTGTACTTTTGCCTTGTCAACGGTAAATAGGTTAAAGTACACCTCGCCTTTTATGGGTGCCGCTGTTTTATTAACGTAGTGGGAGTTCAGGTCGATAGTGGCATTGGCCGGAATACGCAGGGCCGTTCCTTCAGGAAAGGTATAGTCGGCGGTTGGTGTCTGGCTGCCCGCAAAGTATACGTGGTTTTGCATGGAAAGTACCGTAGCCAGATTCACGGAGTTATCCGGATTGCGCAGGTCACGAATTTCGTTCAGCGTTGGCAACAGCTGATTATTCCGGAAGTTATACGCCACAAAATGATGGCTGCTGTTGCGCATTTTCACCTGGAAACGATTTACAAATATTTCCTCGGTGTTACCCACCGGCTTCCGCACAAAGAGTTCCCGCTCAAAATTTGGCGCTACGTCAAACGGCGCTAAAGTCATTTGAAAACCCTGACCGGCCGTTGGAACCGGCAGCGGTTCAAAACTGGCCGATACGCTCGGCGTTTTGTCGTCGAGCAGCTTTTCGTCCACTACATTTCCCTCTCTCGGCGCACCGGCCTCAATCCAGCGCCGGACAAATTCAATCTGCCCGACCGATAGCGGATCGCGGCCCAGCGGCATTGGGCTCCCGTATGACTTACCACCGTGGTGGCTGTTGTCGAAATTCAGTTTATGGTAGAGCAGACTCTGCAGCGAATTAAAAGGCTTCACCCGCAGCAGGCCGTCTTCTTTTGCGCTGGTATTCCTGGGAGCTACCTCTATCAGGTTCTTATACGCCACACCCTCAGCTAATACCAGACCGTGCTGGCTGAACATATTGTCCTGTTCGGAAGCATGACAGCCGGTGGTGGCGCAGGATGGCGTCAGTACCCGTTTCTGAAGCAATTGGAAACTTGACAGTTCTGTCGGATCGGTAGCGTCGTCAACGGCCGGTTTCTGACAGGCCGTAAAAGCTACCGCCAGAAAGACTCCGCTGAGTATGCATTTTTGTATAATTGCGTTCATCCGTATCGTTGGTCAACATTCTGTATTATAACGAAAAAGCCGCTCAGGCGGTATGCTTTTCCGCCGGCCATCTACCATAAAATTACAGGAATTTCAGCGTGAAATGCTGCTTCGGCTGCTCCTGCCGGAAGAAAACCAGCCCCACGTAAAACAGATCGATGGTGACCGTTACGGCCGGATGTGCTTTGATCTCCGCCCAGGCCTGCTCCATCTCTGCCGACCAGTGAATATCATCAAAAACAAAGACAGAATTGTTATGGGCTTTGGGCAGACAAGCCGCAAAATACCGCAGGGTAGGCTCATAGCGGTGATTGGCGTCAAAGAAAACCAGGTCGAGCTGCTCCACAGCCGCAACCTGCCGGGTTAAGGTTTCGTCCAGATTGCCGACAACGAGATCGACGTTCCGGACACCCAGTTGCGCAAAATTATTGCTGGCTACAGCCGCCGTCTGCGGACAGCCTTCAAACGTAACAACCCGCCCGCCATGACCGGCAGCGGCCTTTGCCAGGTAAGCGGTAGTCAGCCCGAACGAAGTACCCAGATCAAAAACGGTCCGGGCCCCAAAGCGACGCACCAGCCGGTACAGTAGCCGCCCAAAGCGGGCTGGTTTCTCCGAATGGCGCACAATATCGCCAACGGCCCGGCGACGCGAGGCATTAACCCGAGACCCCGCCCCAAAATCGGTAATCTCAATGGTCTGGCGGCTCCGGCGCAGCTCCCGCCGGAGCCGTTGAACATCGGCAAAAACCGACGCGTCAGACTCTCCGGCACGGATTATCTGTGTGTATAATTCGAAAACGAACGGGGAATGCAGCGAGTGCTCATCACGAGCCCCGGCCATATACCGAAGAATTGCGCGAACCAATGGAATAGAAGAACAGGCGACGGATGTAAACCGCCTGCAAAATGCGAAATTAATGGGTAAGTCGTAAACTCAGCAGTGCAAACACCCTAGGCTTAATTCAGCTTGTACGGCACCACCATCATAAATTCCGGAATGGCAACCCGCACCCGCTTGCCGTCCATAACCCGCTCGATCAGGTAGGTACCGACCATTTTACCCATGCTGGAACGCAGGTTACAGCCGGATACATACTCGTGCACCTCGCCCGGCTCCAGCACCGGCTGCTGCCCTACTACGCCTTCGCCCTCTACCTCGCGCACAGAGCCATTGGAGTCATAGATAAGCCAATGCCGCCGAAGCAGCTGAATGGTATTTTCACTGGCATTTTCAATAGTAATCCGGTACGTAAACACATAATGTGCCTGCAACGGACTCGAGTACTCCGACTGGTACTCGGTTTTGACGCTCACTTTTATGCCTTCCGTAACTGCGGTAACCATAAATTTCTGCCGTTGTTAACAACCTTAGAACGAAAATTAGGTTGATTAGTTTACTTTCACAAATCTTGTTTACAAAAAAATTTGATGCACCGGCACCACCCGTTTACGTAATCGGGTGTCCGTTACTTTCTCCCTATACGTTCCATGAAAGTTGTTATCGCCGAATCCTGGCAGCAGCGGCTGCAACCTGAGTTTGAAAAACCGTATTTTCAGCAACTGGCCGAATTTGTCCGCCAGGAATACTCCACCCAGCGCGTGTATCCACCCGGTAAACTTATCTTCAACGCCTTCAATAAATGCAGTTTCGACGACACCAGAGTAGTCATCCTGGGCCAGGACCCCTACCACGGCGAAGGGCAGGCCAACGGACTGGCATTCTCGGTGAGCGATGGCATCGCCAAGCCACCTTCGCTGGTTAATATCTTTAAGGAAATTCAGGATGACCTTGGCAAGCCCATGCCCAAATCTGGCAATCTGGAACGCTGGGCTGAACAAGGCGTACTGCTGCTTAACGCGACACTGACCGTTCGGGCGGGGCAGCCCGGTTCGCACCAGGGGAAAGGCTGGGAAACCTTCACCGATACCGTTATCAGGCTGATCTCCGACGAAAAAGAGCAGCTGGTCTTTCTGCTCTGGGGCGCTTACGCCCAAAAAAAAGGGGCCGTGATCGACCCCCATAAACACTTGATTCTGAAAGCCAAACACCCCTCTCCCATGGCAGCCTCCTACGGCGGCTGGTTTGGCAACAAGCACTTCAGCCAGACCAACGCATATTTGGAGAGCAAAGGGTTAGCCCCGATTGACTGGTAGTTCTCAGTAGGCAGATTAACAAACCGGCATTTTCTGCTAACTGCCTACTGAGAACGGCAGACTACTCAATGATGCGGAACAGCCGGTTCCAGCGGATCTTGTTGAAGAAGCCATCAGGATTGGGGTCGATAGACATCCAGATGAAGACGGCCTTGCCGACAATATGATCTTCAGGTACGAAACCCCAGTAGCGGGAGTCGGCAGAGTTATGCCGGTTGTCACCCATCATGAAGTAATAATCCTGCTTAAAGGTATACGAGGTAATCGGCTGCCCATTGACTTTAACGGTTTTATCGGTCAGTTCTACCTTCTCGTTGCCTTCGTACTTCTGAATCACCGTGCCGTACTGAGCAATGTTCATTTCGTTCAACTGAACGGTGACTCCTTTTTTCGGAACGGTTACCGGACCGTAGTTGTCGCGGTTCCACTGCACCAGCGACGTTTGCGGGTAGAGATACGCTTCTTTCTGCCCTTTGGTGCTGGCGATCAGCTGCAGGTCCTGCACAAACGCCTGCTGCTTTAGCACGGCAGCGGTTTCGGGCGTGGTTTTGATCAGGTAGCCCTGGACGTCGTTGCCGGGAATGGTGTCGTTATAGGACTCGGTGTAGTTCTCAAAATCGGTAATGTCATACCGCCGGAACGTCCGCTCGTTTACGACCTCGTTGGTCTTCAGAAAATACTCGTTCTGCATCTTGGGCGGGTTCTCCATGGGTTTACCGTTCAGATACACCTGCAGGTCACGCACCTCAACCACATCGCCGGGAATACCAATACAACGCTTGATGTAATTGGTTCGCAGGTCGGTTGGGTACTGATCTTCGGGCGGGTAGTTGAAGACCACTACGTCGCCGTTTTTCACCGTAGTGAAGCCCGGCAGGCGGTACTGCGGCAACTGGATGGCATCACTGTACGACGGAATGTCGGTGCCCCAGATCTTCTGGTGGGTAAGCGGTACCTGCAAGGGCGTTTTAGGCGTACGGGTGCCGTAGTGTAGTTTACTGACAAACAAAAAGTCGCCGACCAGCAGGCTCTTTTCCATAGAGGGCGTCGGGATGGTGAAAGCCTCCATAAACAACCACCGGATAAGGGTGGCCGCCACAACCGCAAAAATGATGGAGTCGAACCACTCCCTGGTGGCCGATTTTTTCTGTTGTACTGCGTTGGCTTTGGTTTGGGTTTCCTGATTTGTAACAGCCATTTTGAGGGAATTAATACTGAATACTGAATAATCGATAATGAACACCGGTGCTACCCGCCCCATTATCAGCTACCAAGTATTCATTGTTCATTATTCATTCGTTAATAAATCATTCATGCCAAATACGCCAGTGCGGCCGGGCAGCCATTCGGCCGCGATGACCGCCCCCAGGGCAAACCCCTGACGACTGTGCGCAACGTGGGTAATCTCGATCCGGTCGACATCGGAGTCATACCGGACGGTATGCGTACCGGGTACGGTGCCTTCCCGCAGCGATTCGATAGCTACCTCATTAT
Organism: Nibrella saemangeumensis; assembly: GCF_039541915.1. Lineage (NCBI taxonomy): Bacteria > Pseudomonadati > Bacteroidota > Cytophagia > Cytophagales > Spirosomataceae > Nibrella > Nibrella saemangeumensis. Next base: position 70,826 of record NZ_BAABHD010000032.1, on the reverse strand, counting down.
CAGCCGCTGTGGTCTGGTTTATCCAACGCGTTTTCTGGGACAGATGTTCCATGATGCCTTCGGCCAGGGTAATGGCCGTGCCGCTAGGTGCATCTTTCTTTTCGGTATGGTGAATTTCGGTCATCGACACGCGGTACGACGGATACTTTCGCATAAAGGAGGCCAGCACTTTGTTCAACTGAAAGAACAGGTTAACCCCAATGCTGTAATTAGACGCATAGAAGAATGCCCCGTTCTGCGTACGACAAAGTTCTTCAATCTCGTCGCGGTGGCTCAGCCAGCCGGTGGTACCGGACACGACCGGCCAGCCGCGTTTCAGGCTGTAGCGGATATTATCGACGGCCGCTTCGGGCGAGCTGAACTCAATCACCACATCAACCGCATCATCGGTCAGTTGGTCAAGGTCAGCGCGGTTGCTAATATCAATACGGCCGGCAATCTGGTGACCGCGCTCCAGCGCGATCTGCTCAATGGCTTTTCCCATTTTGCCGTAGCCAAGTAACAGTATATTCATGCAATAAAGATACGGGGGTTATTTTTTTAAATGAAATGTCAACTGCACGCCGGGTATAGCCCTGCTTCCCGGCATCCGCTGCATACCGGGCCGTACCCGCAGCGATAAATCATCGGACAAATCGAACGTTCGGAGGTGGGCCGCTACGTTGGCTTCTACCGCGTTGACGGCCCAGAACGCGACTGACAGAATGATGTTCAGGTCACGCCAGCGCCGATAGGTATCATAGCCCAGTTTAAGCTGCTGGACACTATACTCCCGCCCCCGGACAAAGGCGGTTTTGGTGCCGGTGCTGTTATAAGCCGTGCGGTAGCCCGTTTCGAATTCCTTAAAGCGCTGGTTGAAACTAACAATATTATACCCAAAAATGGCAAAACCACCGTATATGATGGGTATTTTCCAGTACTGGCGATTATAAGCCTGACCTAATCCGGGCAGGGCCAGGGAAAGAAGCGTGGCTTTTTTGGGGACGATCTTCTGAATTTTGGCCGTCTGGATCTTCGTCAGCCGGGTAGTATCAATTACGCCGGGCGCAATGGAGTCGCCCACGGAAATCAGTTGGGAGTTTCCCACCGGAATGGTATCCCGCTGGACGGTAGCAGCTGGCCGGACCGGGTTCCTGTCCGTCGGGACCCGGCTCCTAGTAGAATCGGGCTGCGTCTGTCCCGGCACCTGCCCGAACGCCCGCAACCCGATGATAATGCTAATACAAATAGTTATCCAAACGCTCCGTTTCAACGCATTAAGCCGTGTAATTCAGTACCTCCAGAATTTTGTTCAGCTCCTCCTGTGAAGTAAACGGAATTTTGATTTCACCCTTGTGTTTTTCGTCGGCTTTTATGGATACTTTGGTACCGAACATCGACGATAACTTAAACTGAAGGCTGCGAATCTCCTGTTTGGGCAGCGTGGTCTTCCGCATCACCGAATTATCCGATTCAGTACCCAGGTTGCGAACAGCCTCTTCCACCTTCCGGACCGACCAGTCTTCGTCGACAATCCGCCGGAAGATCTTTATCTGCACATCATGGTCCTCAATGGTAATCAGCGCCCGGGCGTGCCCCATGGAGATCTTATTGTCGCGCAGAGCGGCCTGAATAACAGGCGGCAGCTTCAGCAGCCGGATGTAGTTATTGACCGTAGTCCGGTTTTTACCGACGCGCTCGCCGAGTTCTTCCTGCTTCAGGTTACACTCATGGATAAGGCGCTGATAGCTCAGGGCAATTTCGATGGAGTTGAGATTTTCCCGCTGGATGTTTTCGATCAGGGCCATTTCCAGCATCTGCTGGTCGTTGGCGGTACGCACAAATGCCGGTATCTGGGTCATACCGATCAGCTTGGACGCCTGCAGACGCCGTTCGCCCGAGATGAGTTGGTATTGATCCTTACCAATCTGCCGGACAGTAATGGGCTGAATGATACCCTGGGCCTTTATGGAATCCGCCAGTTCCTGCAACGCTTCCTCATCAAAACGGGTCCGTGGCTGAAACGGGTTTGTTTCGATGAAGTTGACATTGATTTCGGTCATCGTGCTGATGGACTCAAACGGCGACGGTTTCCCCTGAGGGCGATTCACCGCGTCGCTATCCTGTAGCAGGGCACCTAATCCCCGACCCAATCCGATCATCTTCTTATTGTTGGGCGCTTTTGTGGTGTTCGTTGTATCCATGAGCAGATGGAATGTCTCTTAAGGGTTTTTAAACAGTCTGATCGTGCGGCATCATGCCATTCTTCGCCAGTATCTCGCGTGCCAGATTCAGATAGCTGATCGCTCCCTTGCTGTCGGCGTCCTGGGCCAGGGCCGGTACACCAAAACTGGGTGATTCGCTCAACCGTATATTTCTCGGAATGATCGTGTTGAAGACCATCTGCTGAAAATGGGCGGTTACTTCACCAACGACCTGGTTCGACAAGCGCACCCGCAGATCATACATCGTCAGCAAAATTCCCTCTATGGCCAGCCCGGTATTCAGCCGGGACTGAATGATCTTTATCGTATTCAGGAGCTTACCCAGCCCTTCCAGGGCGAAATACTCGCACTGCACCGGAATAATCACCGAGTCGGCCGCCGTGAGGCTGTTGATCGTAATCAGGCCGAGCGAGGGTGAGCAGTCGATCACGATAAAATCATAGTCAAACCGCACGTCTTCCAGTGCTTCCTTCATCTTCTCCTCCCGGCTCCGCAGATTAATCATTTCAATCTCTGCGCCAACCAGGTCGATATGCGACGGCAGCAGATCGAGGTTTGGAAAGTCAGTCTGAATGATGGCATCGCGGGGACGAACACCCTCGACCATACATTCGTAAATACTGTTCTCAATTTCTTTCGGATTGTATCCTAAGCCCGATGTCGAGTTGGCCTGTGGATCGGCATCGACAATGAGTGTTCGAAATTCAAGAGCGGCCAGACTGGCAGCCAGGTTTATTGTAGTGGTGGTTTTTCCGACGCCCCCCTTTTGGTTGGCAATGGCAATCACTTTACCCATGGGTCTGTACGTTGCAGATTCAAATATGCCGGTTGGTTTTTAATAAAGCAAGAAACGTTTCACGGAAATCCGAAATGTTTCACAGGAGCCGGAAAGTGTTGAGTGAATGAATGATTGAGTGATTGAGTGAAACGGGAGCAGTCTACCTGTGACGTAGAGCCACCTCTCAGTCTATTCTGTTGGTATTCACTCCATCACTCAATCATTCATTCACTCAATGTCTTACGCCCAAACCTTCGTCCCTTCCGTGCAGTTCCGGCACATCTCGATCTCGGAGCGGGAGCGGATCAGGGTTTGGCGGAAATCCTGGTAGGCGGGGCTGCGCCATACGTCTTGAAATGTTTGCGCCTGTAAGTCGCCCAGCCGGTGGTGGGCGTCTTTGTCGAAGCAGCAGGGAACGACCAGCCCGTCCCAGGTAATCACGCAGGAGTGCCACATTTTCCAGCAACTGTTGCCCAGCGCGTTCTTAATACGGTAGGTGCCGTCGCCATTGGGAGTATATCGGCTGTACTGGTCAAGCGTTGGGATAAGGTCGGAGCCGTTTTCGTAGTCGTAAATCTGGGCGGTTTTCAGGCCGACTTCGTCAACGCCGAGTTCTTTGGCTAACTGCTTCACCTCATTGATCTGGTGTTCGTTGGGTTTGACCACCAGGAACTGGAAGACAATATGTGGCGTGCGCGAACGCAGTTCCTTCTTCCAGCGAATGATGTTTTTAGTGCCTTCGAGCACCTTGTGCAGTTTACCCCCCACCCGGTACTGCTGGTACACTTCCTGCGTGGTACCGTCGATGGAGATAATGAGCCGGTCGAGCCCCGACTCTACCGTTTTGCGGGCGTTGGCGTCGGTCAGATAGTGGGCGTTGGTGGAGGTAGCGGTGTAGATGTTGCGGTCGGCGGCATAGCGCACCAGTTCCAGAAACTGCGGGTGCAGGTATGGCTCACCCTGGAAGTAGAAGATCAGGTAAAGCAGCGTTTCGTGGAGCTCGTCGATGGTGCGTTTGAAGAGATCTGCGCCCAGCATACCCGTTGGGCGGGTAAAGGAGCGCAGGCCGCTGGGGCACTCCGGGCAGCGCAGGTTGCAGGAGGTTGTCGGCTCAAAGGAGATAACCATCGGCAGCCCCCGGTGTACGGACTTCCCGGTCCATTTGGCTTCGTAATAGCTGGATAGAACCTTTAGGGCGTTGGCGGCCCGCTTCGGCGTCAGTTTGGAGAAGAAGTTTAACCCGTCGTTGAGGTTCCGGTTCATGCTGCAAAAGTACGATTGTTTATGACAACCGGTATACCCGGCAGCCCTCCCCGTCAAAGACAACCGAGTCATCCGGTATTTCCGCAATCCGTTCCGGCAGGGCACCGGTCATAGCGGCCGCAAAAGCATACTGCGGGGTTTCGGCCTGTGTCCAGGCAATGTACGATGTCTGAAGGGAGGGCGGCACGATCCATCTGGTCTGCTGACCGGCAATGGCAGGCCAGATCGTTTCGGCAAACTGACGCATGCGGGTGATGGCCGCAAACTGTCCGGCGTTTTGTCCCCAGCGGTAAGACCCGTGCGTTACCTTATCTTTCTCTTCATCGTCGGTGACCTGAAAGACGTACAGTTTGGTGTATTCCTCATTGGCGGCCCGCTGTTCGTGCTGATCCCGCACCTCAAACCCTAAGCCGACATAGCTCGGCATATCCGTCAGAAACAAGGCCACAAAATACCGGAACAGGTTACCGGTGCGGTAAAACAGGTCGAAACGCGGGTCATCCTTATCGGCCGTCATCACCGTGAAGTTGGGGGCCACCTGCCGGGTTTTCAGCCATCGGTAATAATCCCGGAACCGCTGCACAAACTCCGGTGAACCGACCACCGACGACTGCAGATCGCCCAGCGTCGAATCGGCTTCAATGGCTTCCAGGTGGTCGAGCTCATCGCCGTATCCCATCTCATTGGGAGGAGCCAGAAACGTTTCGGCAAAAAAGCCGAAGTAAGCCACACCTCGCTCCTGCACGTAGGCTTTTACCGCCCGCAGCGGATCATAGTAATCATCCGGGTCATCCGGAACGCCCTCAGACCGCATTTGTACGTGGGCCATATCGCCCCGCATAAAATCAAAACAGTACTGCTGCTGACACTCACAATATTTTCTGCAGAAGTACTCCCAGGCCGTTACGTTGGGCTGATTAAAATTCAGTTCCCAATGTCGGTTGTTGTCGTTGGAGAAATAGAACCGGTACCGGGTCAGGGGTCCAAATACCCGCGACATAGCCTGCGGTTTGTCGAATTCATACTGATACCAGATTTGCCCGTATTCATCGACCACAAACTCGTCGGGGTTGATATGGATGCCCCGGTACGGCGGGGCCATGGTCATCGGCAGTGTCTCAAACCCGTAGCTGACCAGGTGCTGGATAAGTTGAATCCGGCGCTGCAGCCGGCCACTGTAATCGCTGGGTTCGCCGAAGAGTACCCGGTGTCGCTGCTCGTCGGAGACAAACGGAATGGTAGGCGAAAAAAACATTTCTTTGGTGTACAGCACCGGACTGTTGTCGGCCGGCTCCCGGGTCAGGATAAATTCCCAGATGGCTTCCTCGACCAGCAGATACACTTTATCGGTATGGTCGACCAACCAGGGGCCTTCCCGCCGGACCCATTCAAAAAAAGACGGGTACGCCAGCACCATCTCCGAAAAGCGGTCGGTATGCGGAATCACATCCAGGCCTACCGTCCGCCCCATCGCATGCAACAGATTAACCACCACCTTCAACTGCTTCTCAACCGTATTCAGTGCCGGAATAAACTGGGTCAGTTCCTGGCTGTAGAACTCGGGGTTGATCTGCCAGCTTACCATGCCGTACAGACTACCCACCACGCCCGGCTCCCAGATCGGCAGCAGGTGAATACTATCGTGGCTGGCCGGCAGGGTGAGGACGTAATTGACCACGTTCCAGAATGAGCCGATGGTCCGAACATTCACGCCCACCATATTGCTCCGGTTCAACCAGGACGCATCCGGCTCTCTTCCCACCGGGCTGTCAATCGTCTCCTGCGGGTCCAGCGCCCGGCGAAGCAAGTTGTTGCCCAGCCGTTTGTGCAGGATGTCGAGTGTCTGGTGAACGGAGAACTGAACGGCCGTTTCGGGGAGCAGATTCGGAATGAACGACTGCTGCCCGGTTTGGTAGACATTAATATAGGTTGAGAAATTACGTTGCCAGTCGGCGATCAAATCGGTATAGGTGGTTGGCATGGAGCAAAGGTTTTTAGTACAACGGTTTTGTAAACAGTTTGTGCGGTGGTTTATCCAACGGGTTAGTACAACGGTTTTGTAAACAGTTTGTGGGGCGGCCTTCCGAGCGGGTTGGGGGTGCTGCGTAGAAACGGTTTGCAAAACCGTTGTACTAAAAACCGAACGGTTTACAAAACCGTTGTACAAATATGTATGATGTTATCGTAATCGGCGGAGGACTGGCCGGGCTGGTCAGTGCGCTGGAACTGACCCGGTCGGGCTGGTCGGTGGTGCTGGTGGAGCGAAAAACCTATCCGTTTCATAAGGTGTGCGGAGAGTACGTGTCCAACGAGGTGCGGCCGTACATAGAATCACTGGGTGTAGACCTGAATGGATTAGGCGCCGTCAACATCAACCGGTTTCAGTTTTCATCGCCCTCGGGCCGACTGCTGGAGGCTACGCTGGATCTGGGTGGCTTTGGCATCAGCCGGTATGCGCTCGATTATGCCTTGTACCAGTTAGCGCTCGAAGCGGGCGTTACATTCAGGCTGGGCCGGCAGGCCGAGTCGGTCACGTTTCAGGAAGATGGCTTCAGCGTGGCCCTGAACGATACGGAGACGCTGCACAGCCGGCTGGTGATCGGCGCGTTCGGCAAACGGTCGAAGCTCGACAGGCAAATGAACCGGGCGTTTATGCAGCAACCCTCACCGTATATTGGTGTCAAATACCACATCCGTGCCGGATTGCCGGACCACGGAATGCCGGACCACCGGGTGTCGGAGCGCGGTATGTTGGAGCACCCTTTCCCGACGGACGTTATTGCGCTGCACAACTTTCCGGATGGTTACTGCGGCATGTCGGCTATTGAAGACGATAAGTATTGCCTCTGCTACCTCACCACGCGTCGAAATTTGCGCCAGTTTGGCAACATAGCCGATATGGAGCGAGCTATTCTGTACCAGAATCCACACCTGAAGCGAGTCTTTGAAACCTACGAATTTCTGTACGACAAGCCGGAGGTTATCAACGAGATTTCTTTCGCCCCTAAAAAAGCGGTGGAAGACCACATCCTGATGGCCGGCGACTCGGCGGGTCTGATTACCCCGCTCTGCGGCAATGGCATGGCTATGGCCATTCACGGGGCGCGGCTGGTGAGTCAGGTCGCCAATTTGTTTCTGAACGGTCAGCTGAGCCGGCCCCAACTGGAAGCGCAGTACCAGACAGCGTGGTCAGGGTTGTTTGCCCGGCGACTGTGGGTAGGCCGCAACGTGCAGCGTTTGTTCGGCGATGCCTGGCTGTCTGAATGGGCCGTTACGCTGATCCGTACGTTTCCGCCCCTGTTGCAGACCATCATGCGGCAAACCCACGGCGAAGTGATTGCCGCTACACCGGTATCCCCATTGCCTTCCTGAGGTTAGAGTTCTACTTTGGCGTAGATATCGGTCAGCGAAACCGTACATTCGCCAATGCGCACGGGGCGCTCGGGCTCGTTGATGCTAGTGTAAATCCACTCGTCTGAGTCTGTCGTTCGGCGGTAGGTTTCAACCCGCTGCCGGTCCTGCCAGACCATGACGTACTGCCGTAGCGAAGTGATTTGCTGGTAGCTGGCCCACTTTTCCCGCTGATCATACTCCATCGTAGAATCGGAGTGTACTTCCACAATCACCCCCGGATTCAGCGTAGCCTGCATCTTCTGTTTGTACTGCAAAAACTCCGGTTTGCCGAATACCACCAGCGCATCAGCGTAGTAGAAGCCATTGGTGGCCGGCACGTGCAACAGCCGGTTGCTGGCGTATACCCGTGCATCGGTATCCAGAAAACAGTTTCCCAATAGTCGCACCAGATTAGCGACAATCAATTCGTGAGCTTCAGATGCGTATCCCATGGTTCGGATTTGACCGTCGAGGTACTCATGGCGTAATTCAGACCGGTGTTCCTGCTCCAGATATTCCGCTACACTTACCCAAGGTTTGGCAATGGTTTCCATGAGGTAACTTGTTACAACATAACTGACGAAAGATACACATTAACCAGCAGCCGGGCAAACCGGTTTGAAGACCTATACCGGTATCACCGTTGAGTTCTTGATTTCGTCCATTACAAAGAAACTGCTGATGTGGTAAATGCCGGGAATGACCGACAGCTTGTCCTGGTAAAAGCGGTTGTAGCTTTCCATATCCCGCACCACAATCTTGAGCATGTAGTCAAACGTGCCCGATACCAGGTTGCACTCCATGACTTCGGGCAGGCTGGTAATGGCTTTGTCGAACTCCACGAAGGTATCGCGAGTCTGCTTGTCAAGGGTGACGTTGCAATAAACGACCAGCAGATTGCCCAGCTTTTTTTTGTTAAGCAGGGTTACGTATTTTTCGATAATACCCTCCCGCTCCAGTCGCTTGATCCGCTCGTGAACGGGCGTTTTGGAGAGGTTGATGCGCTGCCCGATTTCCTGAATCGTCAGGTGGGCATCTTCCTGAAGCAGGGTCAGAATAGCCCGGTCAATTTTGTCCAATCTTTCCATAAACGAATTTTTTTCTACCAGAACAAACCTTCTTCTACCGGCTTAGAAAATTATCCTGAAAACAATAGAAAGGCTATTCATAATTCCTAATTTAAACGATCAATACAGCATTTTCTTTCTACTGCCGTATTTTTGTTCTACGAATCATTAAACGTCAACCCCTTCTAATCCAATGATCATTGGTGTTCCTAAGGAAATAAAGAATAATGAGAACCGCGTAGCGCTGACTCCGGCCGGTGTGGCTGAATTGCGTAAAACCGGGCATACAGTGTATGTACAGGCGAGTGCCGGTGAAGGCAGCGGTTTTACGGACGAAGAATACACCCGGGCCGGTGCTACCCTGCTCCCAACCATTGAGGAGGTGTACGGCATCGCCGAGATGATTGTTAAGGTAAAAGAACCGATTGCCCCCGAGTACAACCTGATCAAAGAAAACCAACTGCTATTTACTTACTTCCACTTTGCATCGTCGGAGGATCTGACCCGCGCCATGATCGAGCGAAAGGCTGTCTGTCTGGCGTACGAGACGGTGGAAAAAGCCGACCGGAGCCTGCCGCTGCTGGTGCCGATGTCGGAAGTAGCGGGCCGGATGGCGGTACAGCAGGGTGCCAAATACCTGGAAAAGCCCATGAAAGGCCGGGGCATTCTGTTGGGCGGTGTGCCGGGCGTGAAGCCGGCCAATGTCCTGATTCTGGGGGGCGGCATCGTCGGCACGCAGGCGGCCAAAATGGCGGCTGGTCTGGGCTCTCACGTTACCATCATGGATGTGAGCCTGCCGCGGCTGCGTTACCTGTCGGATATCATGCCGCCGAACGTAGTAACCGAAATGTCGAACGAATACAATATCCGGGAAGCGGTGAAAACGGCCGACCTGATTGTCGGCGCCGTGCTGATTCCGGGGGCGAAAGCACCTCACCTGATCACCCGTGATATGCTGAAAACCATGCGGCCGGGTACGGTGCTGGTCGACGTTGCCGTTGACCAGGGTGGATGTATCGAAACCTGCACCCCGACCACCCACGAAAACCCGACGTACATCATTGACGATGTGGTTCATTACTGCGTCGCCAACATGCCGGGTGCGGTACCGTATACCTCTACGCTGGCACTGACCAACGCTACGCTGCCCTACGCCATTCAACTGGCCAACAAAGGCTGGCAGCAGGCCTGCCGCGACAATAATGAACTCTTGCTGGGCCTAAACGTAGTAAACGGCAAAGTGGTCTACAAAGGCGTAGCTGATGCCTTTGGCCTNGCAGACTTCATTCAACAAACGTTAGGCGCGGAAGCTTTGCTTCCGCGCCCTTTTTATAGGTACTCCTCCAACAGCCCCTGCCACTCTTCTTCCAGGGATCCTGTAAACACGGGTGCTTTAGCCCGCCGGTACCAGTAGCCGGCGTTCCACTGGTCACCCTCCCTGCGGTGCAGGTAGGCATGCAGGCGGTCGTACGCCTGAACACCCTCTCGGCTCTGGGCAATTTCGTGGGCACCGTTCCAGTCGCCTTTGGCATCATGCCAGAGCGCTTTCAGAATGGGATGCAGGCCAGCGGGCGGCTGGGCCTCCGCCAGGGAGGCCTTGAATTGTTCGAGGGTCATGGGCGCAGACTTTGGTTCAGGTACGGCTCAAAGGCGGGTGTCACATGAATGGTATAGGTACGTAACCGCACCGTTCGGTAAGGCTGCTTCATGGGCATCTTTTCGGTGAGCTTCTGGAAATCATCGTTTGGAATAATGGCCAGGTCAGCCTCCTCCCAGTGATTACCGGTGGGCCAGATGTTGTAATGCTGATGAAAGAACGGGATCAGGTAATCAAACACATACACGTTTGACCGGGGTGGCAGCGCGGCCACCAGTCGCCGGATAACCGTCACGTCGGATTCGGGCAGCAACGGCAGTTTCACCGGATCGTACCGGTACGCAAACGCGTCGTGCAGCACCGTTGGAAAATGGAAGTCGGGACGGGCCAGGTGAACAATCGGCACCTGCACGAGAAACAAGACCCCGGTAACGCCCGCCACTACCCGACCCCTCGCCGGCCTCAGTCGGGGCCCAAACACCAGCAGCATACCCACGAGGTAGCAGACCGCCAGGGCATACATCAGCACAAAGCGGGGCGGCCAGGTCAGCGAAACCAGGTAATAGTACGGGTTGGTTCCGTAGTAGGTGGAAGCCTGCACCCAGTTCGACACCAGCACCAGCACCTGCGCGACGATGAATACCAGCACCAAGCTGCCCGCCTGCCGGAAGCCGGTCAGCCACAGGAAAAATACCAGCAGCAAAAAGCCCGGTACCAGCAGCAGAATCGTATGCACCAGTACCGTCAGGTTCCACCGGATGAACGCTTTCTGGCGAATACCCTGCGCAATGGCCGTCAGCGCCTGCTGCAGGCGTGGCTCCGGTTCCAGCGACCGGTTCTGGTATGACAACCACAGCATCCCCGCACAAAACACCAGCGCCCAGCCCACGGCTATCAGCCAGAATTGCCGGGTCGTAACAATCCCAAAAACAGACTTATTTGGATTACTCCGCAGGTATTGCAAACAGCGGTACGACAGGTGGAGGCACCCGCCCAGCAGGGCGCCATCTTCTTTGACCAGCACAATCAGGGCGGCCGTCAGCAGGAACCAGCCGGTATACCTCCGGTTCCGATGTACCCCATGCAAGGCCAGCAGGAACAGGATCGACAGCGGCAGATACATAAGCTCCGGATGCCAGCCGATACCCGGATGCTCGTTGAACCAGAACCAGACCGGGCCCAGCAGCATAACCGCCAGCAGTGTCCAGCTCACCCAGGCGGGCAGTTGACGGCTTAGCTGCCGGAACAACAGGCCATAACTCGTGAGAAAAAGCAGGAACTGGGCCAGAAAAGCTCCGTAGGCCCCCCAACTATAAATGAGTGGTCCCCACAGCAGCATGGCGTAATTGTTATGAATCCGATTGTCGTACCCCCAGATGTTTTCGTACAACAGCGGGCGACCGTCCATCCAGCTACTCGACGCCTGCAGAAAGATGTACATATCGTTGTAGGTGTAATAGAGGGCCTGGAAACGGATCACTTTAAACCCGAAAAATAAGAGCAGCAGGAGCGCCGAGACGGCGGTAAGAATAGCCCAAACCGAGCGGCCGCCGTTGGGACGCGGCTGGGTAGTTGTCATAAGGGGCGGATAAGAGCTTTGCACAAACGGGCACAAACAGTTGGTTGCGTGGCGCAAAAATAAAAAGATTAGCCTGCCTGGCGGCAAAATTTAGCGTAGGCATGATCGGGCGATGGCTTCGTAGGCGGGTGCGACGTACACCGTATAGGCCTTTAACGGGATTTGACGGTAGGTCTTCGGAAAGCCGGGAGCCGTCCGCAAGCCCTGCGGATCAGCGTTGGGGATAATGGCCATATCTGCAGGCTTCAGCTCATTACCTGTCGGCCAGATGCCATAATGCCTGTGGAAGTAAGGCACCAGGTAATCAAATGCCAGGACGCTGGAATGAGCCGGTAATTGCCCGGCCAGACACTGCACAACCGCCAGATCGTCGGGGTGCAGCCAGATGCTGTTCTTGTCGGTGCCAAACCGGCCCCGGAGCGTAGCCGCCCAGTCTTTCAGGGTCGGAAAATCGGGGCGGGTTCCATACAGGATCGGAATCTGAATCAGAAACAGAACCGCCATCACCAGCCAGGGGCTCTTCCCCTGATCCGGCTTCAGCAAAGGGGCAAACCCGGTGGCGAACAGAATCAGGAAAGCCACCGAAAATGCCCACAAAAGCACAAAGCGGGGCGGCCAGGTCAGCGCCACCAGGTGAAACAGGGGCTGCCCGTAATAGTGAGCACTCTGCACAAAATTAAGGGCCGTCAGAACCGCTATCCCGGCACCGTATAGCAGCCATACGTTTCCCTGTTTGCGAATACGGTTGACCCATTGCCAGTACAGCAGCAGCGCCGGTACGGGCACAAGCAACAAAGCGGTTTGTGCCATCAGCGTCAGCATCTGCTTCCAGAAGTTCCAGGTGGCAATGTGATCGGCAACCAGTTGGAGCGCCATCCGCAAACGCGGCTCAGCGAAATTGTTTTTAAACGAAATCCACCACATTCCCGCCAGAAACACCAGGCTCCAGCCCACCGCTATCAGCCAGAAAGACCGGCTGCCGAGCCACCAGAGCAGGCTCCGGGCGGGCTGCCGGCGCACGAACTGTATGCCCGAATAGGCCAGGTGTATCAGAGCCGCCAGCACCGCTCCATCTTCTTTCACCAGCACCACGGCCAGACCGCTCAGGAGTTTGGGCCATAAGCGGGTGCCGGTGAGCGCCAGGGCAAACAGGATGGCAGCCGGCAGGTAGGTCAGTTCGGTATGCCAGCCTATATTCGGGTGGTCGTTGAGCCAGAAAGAAACCGGGCCCAGCAACACAGCGACCAGCAGCCCATACCGGACCCAGGGGGGCACCTCCCGCGCCAGGCGCTCGTTCAGAACGGCGTAGCTGAGGCCAAGCAGCAAAGCCTGGACCAGAAAAAACCCGTACGCGCCGGCTACGTAACACAACGGCCCCCACAATAGCACCGTGTAGTAGTTATGAATCCGGTGGTGAAAGCCCCAGATGTTATCGTACATAAACGGCCGCCCGTCAAGCCAGCTATACGACATTTGCAGAAACGCGTACATGTCGTTGAACGTATACCCCAACGTAGTGAACCGCAACACTTTGAATAGCAGAAAGACAAGCGCAACAGCGCCAATCAGCGTGGTAGAACGATGCATAAAAAGCTTCCTGACGCCTAAGCCAGTACCCTGGTAAACGTAGAATTTACCATTTGATAAATATAAGCTACTTTCATTTTGTCATCAGTTTACAATATACTTTATTTTTATCAATTTCATATTACCATTCACATAGACCTTCATAAGAGAACCCATCGGTATGAACGTAACGTTAGATGTCTCGCAGAGACCTGACATCGGTTCAGGCAACGATCTTGCCCTGAACCGGCAGAAGTGGATCAAACGCAACCGCTACTACTATCGCTGCCTTATTGATTACCTACGACATTTTATCCCCGAAAACCAGTCTATCCTGGAGATCGGTTGCGGCACGGGTTACGTCTTACACCAACTGAAGCCCTCGGTTGGTGTCGGCATTGATAAGTTACCGGAGATGACGGCCTACGCCCGGGAAACCTACCCGGACCTTACCTTCTGCACCATGAACGCCAGCCAGTTGGACCTGGGCGATCAGACGTTCGACTACATCGTCATCAGCGATACCATCGGCTACTTCGACGATGTGCAGCAGGTATTTAGCCAGCTTCATGCCGTTTGCCACCCTAATACCCGCGTCATTATCACCTACACCAATTTTCTCTGGCTGCCGATTCTTAACCTGGCCGAAAAAATTGGCCTGAAAATGCCGCAGCAGCGCCAGAACTGGCTCGACAGCAGCGACATTACCAATCTGCTCGATCTGGCCGGTCTGGATGTCGTCCGAACCGGCCGTAAGATTCTGATGCCACGCTACCTGCCGCTGCTGTCGGCTTTTCTGAACCGGTATGCAGCTAACCTGCCGCTCCTTAATTACCTGGGCCTGTCTACGTATATTGTTGCCCGTAGCGCCTATCAGGCCAGACCGGCCGATGAGTATACCGTGAGCGTGATTGTGCCAGCCCGAAACGAGCTGGGCAATATCGAAGCCATTGTCAACCGGACGCCGGCGATGGGGCGTCACACAGAGATTATTTTTGTAGAGGGTAACTCCACCGACGCCACCTGGGACGAAATCCAGCGCGTATGTACCAAATATGCGGGGGTGCGCGACCTGAAATGTGTGCAGCAGGATGGCAAAGGAAAAGGCGACGCCGTCCGCAAAGGGTTCGGGATGGCAACCGGCGATATCCTGATGATTCTGGACGCCGACATGACGGTGCCGCCCGAAGATTTACCGAAATTCTACCACGCCATTGCCTCGGGCAAGGGTGAGTATATAAACGGTTCCCGGCTGGTGTACCCGATGGAAAAAGAAGCCATGCGGACCCTCAACCTGCTCGGCAACAAGTTTTTTTCGATCGCCTTCTCGTGGCTGCTCAACCAGCGCATCAAAGACACGCTCTGCGGCACCAAAGTGCTGTCGAAGGAAAATTACCAGCGGCTGATTGCCAACCGGGCGTACTTCGGTGATTTTGATCCATTTGGTGACTTCGACCTGATTTTCGGATCGGCCCGGCTGAACCTGAAGTTTGTGGAGGTACCTATCCGCTACCGGGCCCGGACGTATGGCGAAACCAATATTTCCCGCTTTAAGCACGGCTGGCTGCTGCTGAAGATGACGTTCTTTGCCCTGAACAAGATCAAGTTTGTATAGGCTGGCCAGGGCTGAAACCAAAACAGGCCGGGAGCGCTCCCGGCCTGTTTTGATTAGCCAAAAAACTGAGGGCTGAAGTTCATCAGGTACACCTCGTCGGTCGCCCGCGTCAGGGCCGTATACAGCCAGCGCACAAACTCGTTTTTGACCTGACCCTCCGGCAGAAAACCCTGATCGATAAAAACCGCACTCCACTGCCCCCCCTGTGCTTTATGACAGGTGAGCGCATACGCAAACTTCACCTGTAGGGCGTTCAGGTAGGGGTCACGCCGGATAGCTTCGGCGCGCTCCTTCTTGGACTTGATGTAAAAATAATCCTTCATCACGCTCTCGTACAGGGACCGGTGCTCATCGGAGTTCAGCGACGGCGAGGGGGAGTGCAGCGTGTTCAGGATGATCTTGGCCTCAAATTCCGGCTGCTCCTCATAGTCGATCAGCCGTAGGGTCACGGTGGCAAAGTTGAAGCCGTGCATTTCTTCTTTCTTCCTGATCTTCAGCACCTCGGCAAACTCGCCGTTGGCCAGAAAACCGGCGGGCGAGTCTTCTTCCAGCGTGGTGTAGTTGTTCCGCGCAATCATGAGCATATCACCGGCGTCGAGTTCTTCTTCACACTGGTTGATCATGCGCCGGACAAACTGGTTATACTGCACCGCCATCTTGTTGGACCGGCACAGAATGACGCTGTTTTCGCGGCCATACTTGTCATAAGCGTAGCGGATACCGTCTTCCAGCCGGGTCAGGGGCATTTTGTAGATGTCGCGGTACGTTCGCGTGTCAAGCCGGATGGCCAGCGCACCGGTCGGCTTCTGAGTTGGCTCGGCCACCAGGGCATCAAAACCCAGCAGGTCGGTCTGCGGTGGGCCCACCTCGTCGCCCAGCAGGCTGCGAAGGCTGGTAGCGTTCAGCAATATACCCGATTCTTCATCCTGCCGCATTACCTCGGTCAGTTCCTGCTCGTACACGGTCATGTCGAAGTTTCGGGCCAGAAATCCTTTGTCCAGCGCCGGACTGATGTCGCGGCCCACCGGGGGCAACTGCGCGGTATCGCCCACCAGCATCAGCTTATTGCCGGGGTTTTCAAAGATGAAGTCAATAAGGTCAGACAGCAGCCCCTGTGAGCCATGTTCGGCTTCGTCGGAGATCATGGAAGCCTCATCCACAATAAACAGCGTATCTTCGTGGTAGTTGCGCTGGCGCTGAAAGCTGAGGCTGCCTGATGCCGGATCGGCTACCTGCCGGTATATTTTCCGGTGGATAGTCTGCGCCGGCTTTTTGGCATAGTTCGCCATCACCTTAGCCGCCCGTCCCGTAGGGGCCAGCAGCACCGATTTATAGCCGAAGCGGGGCAGCACTTTGATGAGGGTACTGATGAGGGTGGTCTTACCGGTACCGGCATAACCACGTAACAGAAAGCAATCCCGGTAATGTTCGAAGTCTTCGCGGGTGATGAAGGTACCGATCTTCTCAAAAAACTGAAGCTGCCCGGTGGTCGG
Source organism: Nibrella saemangeumensis (assembly GCF_039541915.1). Lineage (NCBI taxonomy): Bacteria > Pseudomonadati > Bacteroidota > Cytophagia > Cytophagales > Spirosomataceae > Nibrella > Nibrella saemangeumensis. The sequence continues at coordinate 54,271 of NZ_BAABHD010000032.1, read as the reverse complement.
TTTATAGGGGAAACGTTTAGCCAGTAACTGGGCCGCCGTCTGCGTATCATTCATACCTCTAAATTACGAAAAAATCACCGTTTTACCAATCAGACTGCCGGTGGTTGTTCTGGTCACTAAATACGGCTGATTGCCCGGCAAGTAACCCTTATTTCGGGTAACCCCGACTAAGCGGGAGCCATCCAGAGTCAGGCCTTTCACGCTTGGGACATCGGCCGATGCCCGGTGGTAACGGATCGAATTAGCGGTTGTATTACTTAAGCTTCGGTAGAACCTGCTTCAATAAAAAACACTCGGGGACAGCCTCAAGATTAATGATTACCTGGTCATGTAAGACAATAGCCGGGCGAACCAGGGAGCCACCAAATGTATGGTCATGGACCGTTCTGACAATGACCATGTCGCCAACCTTGTACTGCTGATTGAAGGCGTAGGCTGCCTTATAGTCATGACTGGCAAGCCCCAGATCATTCATGTTGGTGTAGTTGAGTATTATTAACTTAACTCATTGGTAATGAAAAAGTTATTTAAAAATTGAAAATATAAACGGTAAATAGTAATTCCCGCAATGACAAAAATCATTTTGACGTTGTAACCGTCAGCTCTGGTTAAAGAACTAACGTCCTCACTACAAGAATGTTTAATCTTTCATTTTATCTCATATGAGTACTATGTCTAGATCAAACTGATGACGCTGCTGCGCTCTGGTTATTTTACCTATGTGGCTAACTCACTATATTGCTGCTTTTAATACCCGGCTATACCTTTATCTACCGTGATGTCTACCGAATTTAAAGCCCGCTGGAAATTCGCCGATGGAGCCGAACACGCCAACGATGGCGTGTTTTTACAAGACCTCTGCGATTTAGAGCTGGCTACACTCACAGCGCTTGCCTGCTGCGGCAAACGAAGGAGGGTAACTATGGGGGTAAGAGAACGCATTTTAAAACGTAAATTGGCCATCTGCCCTGGTAAGGCTTGACTATTGATATCTCCGATAGCAAGTCGGAGATAAACCGCTTGAAGATAACAACCTGATAACTCATGTTTTTAGAGAAGATTAAATCGGCCGAGTCGGGCGTGCTGCTGTACGGCATCACCCCACCCAAAGCCAATACCGAACCGGAACGCATTGCCGAGATTGCCCGGAAAACCATGGAACGACTCGCTAACCTGGATATCGATGCCCTGGTCGTGTATGATGTGCAGGATGAGTCGGCCCGTACCGCCGACGAACGGCCCTTTCCGTTTTTAACGGCACTCGATCCGCTGGTTTTTGCTTCCGGCTACCTGGAGAGTTTACCCCTCCCTAAAATCATCTATCGGCCCGCCGGTAAATTTTCGGCCGACGAGCTGGCCGACTGGCTGGAGACCCTCCATGAGCATACCTTCTACCCTGTTTTTGTGGGTGTACCGGTACCGGATTATCCGGTAAAGACCAGCCTGCCGGACGCCTACCAGATATGGAGCAAACACCGGGATACCTCCGTGATCGGTGCGGTAACCATCCCCGAACGGCATCATCTGCTGAACGATGAGGATGTCAGGATACTGGATAAGATGAGCTGCGGGGTATCGTACTTTATTTCCCAGTGTGTGTTCAATCTGGACTATGCCAGGCAGGTGATCGACGATCTGGCGCTCCGCTGCAACCGGCAGCAGACCGCCCCACCCACGATCATTTTCACGCTTACCGCCTGCGGATCGGTAAAAACGCTTCAGTTTATGGAGTGGTTGGGTATTCACGTACCCGATACCTTAAAAGAAGAGCTGAAACGCTCAGAGGATATGCTTGACAAATCGGTCAGGTTATGCCTCGACATTGCCTCCGCGCTGATCACATACTGTACAGAACGCTCCATTCCGTTCGGCTTTAATATTGAAAGCGTGGCCATTCGAAAAGCTGAGATCGAAGCGTCCATCGAACTGGCCAACAGAATCGGTCAGATGCTCCGGGAGAAAGGGGTAAGAAAGTCACTACAGGAAAAGAGGTATGCTGCGTAGGTTTTCAAAGCCATTAGTTCATCAGGGCAGGGTACAGGATGGAAAGCGGCACAAAAATGAGTTCTACGATGATAAAGATCGCTATCCATAGCTTAGCGCGTCGGCTCAGTGGTGGGGCCTGCTTTAACACACGGATACCCAACGGAATCAGCGCGATGCACAACCCGATCAGGCCTATCGACCGGATTTCGGTGCCTTTAAGCGTTCCGAAAGGAACAATAACCATCAGGCCCAGCGCGATGGCCATAGGCAGGCTAAGAATCCGGGCCCGGTACGTGGCGATGGCCACGCAAAGCCAGCCCATCATAATATAGCCGTTCAGGTACCGGAAAATGTGAAACACCTTGTAGGAATCAGATACTGCTTTGGTGGCTGAGTCTAGGCTCTGAACCTGAACCAGCTGCAGAGCCATATGATCGATACCCGCGTGGAAAGTCCGGGTAAAAAGGCCGGTCAGGACCAGCATTCCCGCCCAAAAGGCCCAAACCCGATCCCATTGCCTGATCAGGGCCACCAGGTACAGAATGCCAAAGCAAAGGACAACATTACCCAGCGCATAAACACTATAGGCGGCCGTGATCAGGGCGGGGTGGCTTTCAAAGGCCGCTAACTGTTGTGGGAAAAAAAAATGAAACTGGATGCGGAGCAAGGCCCCGGTAAGAAGGAGAAGCGGCCCAAGGATTAGGCTTGTACCACCAATCCAGGGACCGGGAAAGGCGGCCCGGTCATTCAACTGAATGGCATGGTCACGATCAAACGAGGCAGAAAGCGGCTGGTCGAGGGTCATAAGTAATGGGTTGCTGTCTGATAAAGATAGTTCGGGCTTGTTTTGGCCGGTAAAATTTAGGATGAATGGATCAAAAAACCTGTAACTGGTTCCGGTCACTAAAAGCCGCCATAAAGTTGCCATAACCGGCGGTTTCTTCGTACCTTCATTGCCGTTTTTACCACCAATTGCCGATACCGTTGAATTACGACAACTGGCGCTTTATCTTCCTGGGCATGATCATGGCCATGCTGCTGTACAACAGTGTGCAGTGGTATCTGTACCGCGAACGGATCTACGGACTTTACACGGCCTATATGCTGGTCTGGGTAAGCTATTTCTGGCTGCGGTCGCCGGGCGTTATCAGCCAGCTAACCTATCCGGGCTGGCACTTCATCCGCGTAACCGGCCCCATGGTGGCCTATTTTATTTACTACGATTTTGCCAACGCCTTTCTGAACCTGCGCGAAACCAGGCCTAACCTGCTGCGCCTGTTCCGGTACATGCAGGCCGGGCTGATCGTGTATGCTCTGACGGAGGTCGTCTTCTGCTTTTTTACCGATTACTGGCGGCAACCCATTCACGAACTGCTGCACACGGTGGTGCGGGTCATGCTGGCCGTCTTGTCGGTTTACATCATTGCCAGAATCTACCAGCGCCGGGAGCCGGTAACCCGGTACTTTATTTCCGGTTCGGCTTTTCTGGTCGTTGGGGGATTAGTAGCCATGGCGCTTACCCTTCTCAGCGATGATTACAACAAGGTCTCTAACGTCTGGCAGGTTCCCCTCGCCTACCTGCAACTGGGCATTATTCTGGAACTGGTCTGCTTTTCGCTGGGCCTGACCTACCGCCACCGCCGGGAAGCCGTGAAGAAAGCCGTTTTTGAACAGGCCCTGGCCCGCGAACGCGAACAGCGGCAGCGCGAGCAACTGGAAGCCGAACTGGCGGTGCATCGACTGAAACAGGAAATGACCGAAATGCAGATGCGGGCGCTGCAGGCCCAGATCAGCCCGCACTTTCTGTTCAACAGCCTCAACTCCCTGTCCTCGCTGATCACCGACGACCCCGACAAGGCCGAGCAGTTTGTCGATGAGATGTCGAGCGTATACCGCTACCTGCTCCAGGCCAACGAGCGGGAATTAACAACGGTTGGTACGGAGATCGGCTTTATCAACTCCTATTACCACCTGCTGAAAACCCGTTACGGCCAGGGTATTCACCTCGACATTGCGATCAGCGATACCGTCCGCGAACGACTGCTGCCCCCCCTGACACTCCAGCTGCTGGTCGAAAACGCGGTGAAACACAACATTGTCTCGGCCGACCAGCCGCTACGCATCCGGATTGTTACGGACAAAGCCGAATCACTTACCGTCAGCAACAACCTGCAGCGCAAGCCCAACAGCAAACTGAACTCGACCCAAAAAGGATTGCTGAATATTGCGGAGAAATATAAGCTGCTGAACCAGCCCGACATTGCCATTCAGGAGACCGGCGACACCTTCCGCGTGGTGGTGCCGCTGATCGCCCGAAAATTTTCCAGTACCGAGTAGACCATGAACAGCAAAAAGATAGTCCTTCTGCTGGTAGCCCTGCTGGGGTTATGCAGCGCCTTCACCCGCAAGCCGCTTACCTGGGTAGCCATCGGCGACTCCATCACCTATCTGAATGAGCACCCCAACGAAACAAAAAACCGGATTACCAAAGGGTACATGACCCGGGTGACCGAAAAGCTGCCCAATATCCAATACACGAATCAGGGGCATAACGGCTGGACGGCCGGCCGCATCGCCCAGTCCATTGAGCAGCTAAGTTTGACCAAAGCGGATATTTACACCGTGTTTCTGGGTACCAACGACTGGTGGGCGGGTCGGCCCCTGGGACGGCTGGCCGATTACCAGGCCAATGCCGGTAACAGCACCGTTTATGGCTCCTTCCGTATCATTATCAACAAACTTCGCAGCCTGAATCCGCAGGCCCGGCTCGTTCTGATTACCCCCATGCAGCGGTCAGACTTCGTCTACCTGTTTAACTTTAAAAACAATGCGTTTGGCTCCTATCAGCCCAAGAACGGTCAGCCGCTCGAAGCCTTTGCCAATGCTATTGATTCCATTGGCCGGCTGGAGCGGATTCCCGTAGTAGACCTGTACCACACGCGGGCATTACGGCTGGAGAAGCTGGTTAAGTACAAGCGCCTGAAGAACCCCCAGACCGGTGTTTACCACAACTACCCGTATCCTGAATACACCAAAATCCCCTTCAATCCCGAAACGGATGAATACCCCTATCCCGACGGTGCTGTAGACCAGACGTACGACGGCCTGCACCCCTCCGACGCAGGTTATGCCATAATCAGCCGTAAGCTGGTCAGGCTACTCAGAAAATACTGATCAGACACAGCGAACTAACTGAAGTAGCCGGGGTGTTTATCAGGTATCTCCTATCGTGGATACGTTTTAAAACAAAGAATTGTTGATGATTACCCATATGTTGAAAACCCCGCTTGGACGCTTTCGGCTCATTGCTTTACTGGAAGGTATCTCGTATCTGGTGCTGCTTGGCATTGCCATGCCGCTGAAATACTGGGCCGGCATTCCGGAAGTGGTCAAGGTGGTAGGCTGGGCGCATGGTGTCCTGTTTGTAGCCTATCTGGTTACGCTGCTGGGGGCGGCCATAGACCGGCGCTGGAGCTTCGGGCGCGTTGTTTTTGCCTTTATTGCTTCGCTGGTACCCTTTGGTACCTTCTACCTCGACAAGCAGTTAAAACGGGAAGAGCAGGCGGTCAAGAAAACAAACCCTGCTCCGGTCAATTCCTGAACGGCGTACAGTCAGGGCGAACCGGCGGCTACGGTCTCCGTCACCCGGCGTATATCCTCACTGATTTTCTCGATATAGCGTACCTGTTCGGTAAGCACCCGATCCTCTTCGCGGAGCGTCTCTACCGGCTCGTTCGCCAATACCTCGGCGCTATCGGCGCCCGGTAGTTCGGCTGTGGGTTCGAGGGCCAGGAGCGCCCGTTGCACCAGCGCCATCGCCTGCTTTACCGGTTTTACGACCTCCGCCGGGTACGCATAATGCTGCCGGTGAATGAGATCGGAAGCGATGGTGGCAATGTTGGAGGATACGATATGGTTCAGCACCACAAATTCGAGCAGCTCGCTCTGGTGGCGCTGCTTGCTGCGGGGCTCCGACAGCATCCGCTGAAAAGCCGCCGACAGGTTGGCCGAGCTGACATAAACCTCTTTTCGGGCCAGTTTATACTCCGGCAGCCGTACCTCTTTACCGGCCAGCGTCTGCGCCAACTGCACCAGATAATGCCCGTTGGCCTTCAGCACTGCAGCCATATACCGGGTCACCTGCTCCGATTCCCAGTTCGGAAAAATCAGGTAACCGGCCGCGAAGGCAATGCCGCAGCCGATCAGCGTATCCAGCACGCGCTCTCCGGCAATTCCCAGTAAGCCCAGGCCCATGATGTTGAAGAGAATCAGCACAAAGGGCGTCACACACACCACCATGACGATGTAGTTCTTGCGCTGAAAACTGTACAGACCTATCATAAAGATCAGCAGGAACACAAATTTCACCGTCTGGCTCTGAACAAATACCAGAATCAGCACCCCAATAACCCCGCCGGCCAGGGTTCCCACGATCCGTTCGTAGTTCCGCTGCCGGGTCAGACTGAAAGCGGGTTTCAGAATGGCGGTGATCGTCAGCAGCACCCAGTAACTATGCTGGCCGTATGCCAGCAGGTTGATCACCACAAAACCGGTCAGACAAGCCAGCGCCGTCCGCAGCGAGTGCCGGAACACCGACGACTCTAACGTGAGGTTAGTGAAAAACCCGGCGGGCTCAATCCGCTGGCTGGTCACGAACCGGGTATAGTCGGGGCTGATCCAGCGGCCTTCCTGACTGGCGGCCCGGCTCACCAGCAGTTGCCGGATATCGTTGATACGCCGGTACAGGTTGCGGAAGTTGACCAGTATCTTTTTCAGCACCAGGTTGCTTTCGGTTTCGCCTACCTGGTCAATGCGGGCTTTCAGCTGCTCCAGCCGGCTGTCGAAATCGGTGTTGGATGCGGCCGACTGGTTAGATTGGATCGCCAGACCCAGCTCGTCCAGTTCATCGACCAGGTGGCTGATCAGCGCGGAGATCATGTCCAGTACCCCCGTATGCCCAAACCGCTTCCGCAGCGCGGCATAGTCGTAGTACATGGCTGAAATCTGCTCGTACAGGTCGACGGTATCCACAAAAATCAGTACGAGCCTCCGGCCGATGTCGGTGGGCTCTTCTACCATCTGGCGGCTTTTGAACAGGATTTCCCGAACCACCTCCTGCTTTTCGCTCACTACCACCTGCTGCGTGACCAGCTGCTGGTAGCCTTCCTTAAGATTACTGTTTGTATTGTAGAACCGGGCCTTCACGGCGAGGAATCGGGCAATCTCGTGTACGCACTCGCCCAGTGCCTGCTGCGCCAGCCGGTACGGCCTGATGCGAAAAAACAGCAAACTGACGCCCATGTACCACAGGCCACCAACCAGAATCAGCGCACTGTGCACCAGCACCCCAGCAGGCTGGAGCGGGCGGTCCATCATCAGAATCAGGGCCAGCAGCGCGGCCGAACCGACGGCCGCAGCCCGGTTGCCATACACCACAAACATGGAAAAGAAAAAGCTGAACAGCAGGATCTCCAGCCCAAGTGCATACGTATTCAGCCGGGCAAATCCGGTAATGAGGGCGACCACCCAGGCAAAAAGCGCGCAGGCCAGCATACCGTTGCGCTTATGCTGCCAGGGCCCCGGTATGTCGGTAATGCTCACACAGAGGGCACCCAGCGAGAGCATCAGACCGGTATCGAACGTGTGAAGCTGGCCAACAACGAGCGCCGGAAGCAGAATGGCCAGGGTCGTACGCAACCCATCGGAGAAGTACTGACTAAAAAAGAAGTATTGAATGCTGCGAAGCTGTTTTCTCATTCCTACAGGTTGGTGAACAGCCGCATAAAGCTGATTCGTCCTTGTAGTAACGGCTGACGGCGGGCTGTGGTTCAGTCACCCCAGCCGCCATACGTAGTAGGCCGCGCAGGTCCTGGTCTTTTACCGAAAAGAATTCCTATTTTGCGCGTTCAATACCCCCGAAAACCCATGACCGAATCCTTACCCAACCGCCGTCAGCTGTTAACCACCCTGGCCGCTACGGCCGGAGCCGCCCTGCTGCCCCGCGTCAGCGAGGCCCAGCCGAAGCCTAAAGCAGCGGCTCCCGCTTTTATCCACTGCCTCAACATGAGTACCATCCGGGGGCAGAAACTGGGCTTTGTCAAGGAACTTGAAATAGCCTCGAAAGCCGGGTTCCGCTCCGTCGAAATCTGGATCAATACCTTGCAGGACTTTCTGAACAGTGGCGGTACCCTGGCCGAAGCCAGAAAGCGACTGGACGATCTGGGCATAAAAGCCGAACAGGCCATCGGGTTCGCCCAGTGGATTGTTGATGACGAGGCCACCCGCGCCAAAGGGCTGGAGCAGATGAAGCGGGAAATGGACCAACTGGCCCAGATTGGCTGCCGGCGCATTGCCTCCCCTCCGATGGGTGCTACCCAGACGCCGGGCCTGGATCTGCGCAAGGCGGCAGAGCGCTACCGCGCCATTCTCGAACTGGGCGACCAGTCGGGCGTGGTGCCCCACCTGGAACTCTGGGGCTTCTCGGCCAACCTGAACCGGCTGAGCGATGTCATGTACGTGGCCGTTGAGAGCGGTCACCCCTCCGCCCGGCTGCTGCTGGATGTATACCACCTCTACAAAGGCAAATCGAGCCTGGACAGCCTGCCGCTGGTCGGTAAGCCGGGTATCGAAATCTTCCACGTCAACGACTACCCGTCTACGCTGTCGCCGGAGGTAATTACCGATGCCGACCGCGTATTTCCCGGCGATGGGGTCGCCCCCATCCGGCGGATTCTGCAAACGATCCGCAACCCGGAGCGGCCCATTGTGCTGTCGCTGGAGGTATTTAACAAGAATTACTATGCCCAGCCGGCCGAACAGGTAGTTCAGACCGCTATGGCGAAGATGAAAGCCATGACCGGCGGCATCTGATGAGTACGGGCCAACTGCCTTCATAGACGTTTTCGCGGGAAAATGGTTATTGCAGAAACAGCATTCACCCCCATCTTTTCATCTATGAAGGCAGTTGTAATTAACCAGAACGGCGACAGCAGCGTTCTGCAACTTCAGGAGGTACCCCAACCGGTGCCCGACCACCACGATGTCCTGATCCGCGTCTACGCCACCAGCATCAACCCGCTCGACTGGAAACTGCGCGAAGGAATCTCCAAAATTTTGCCGGGCAAGTTTCCTAAAATTCTGGGAGCCGAGTGCGCCGGCGAAGTGGCGGCCGTCGGGCTGATGGTAACCGACTTTCAACCCGGCGATCGCGTGGTCGCCGAAATGGGTGCCGACGGGGGCGGTTACGCCGAATACGCCCTGGTCAACGAGAAGAACGTCGTAAAACTGCCCGACGACATTGACTTTGTGCCGGCGGCTGCGATCCCGGTTGCGGGTCTGACGGCCCTGCAGGCCCTGCGGGATCTGGGTCACCTGCGGCCCGGTGACCCGGTGCTGATCAACGGCGCTGCGGGTGGCGTGGGTACGTTTGCTGTTCAGATTGCGGGTATTCTGGGCGGACGCGTTACGGCCGTGTGCAGCGAAAGCCATGCCGAACTGGTCCGCCGGTTAGGAGCCAACCGCGTGATCGACTACCAGAAAACCGACTTTACGCTGCAGCCCGACCGGTACAGGATCATCTTCGACACGGTGAGCAAACGCTCCTTCACCGACTGCAAAAAGGCACTGACCGACGATGGGGTTTACATTGCCGCGGTGCCGTCGGCCAGCCAGATTTTTCAGGATGTGGTCACTACCTTTACCACCCAGAAAGCCGAAACGGTAGCGATGAAGTTCAGCAAGGAAGATATGCAGTGGCTGCTGACGCTGGTAGCCGCCGGCCGGCTGGAGCCGGTAATCGAGCATGTGTATCTGCTGCGCGAAATTGCGAAAGCCCACCAGCACAGCGAAAGCGGCCACGCAACCGGCAAACTGGTGGTGGCCATCAACCATACCGATGAAGAAAAGTAGGTTATTATTATTCCGGTACGCAGCAGGAACATTTACATACTAAAGCCCGAATTATCTGATAAGTAGCATACCGGTATGCTATTCACTCCCCTACGCTGTAGAGGAACGAGTAGCCGTTTCGGACTTATTACGTGCATCGGCCAGCGCCTGGCGGGTTTCTGCCAGCTCCTGTCTGGTGCGCCGTAGCTCGAAGTGGGTGGTTACCAGTTTAGCCAACGCCTTCAGTGACAGAAGCTGGTTTTCGGTCAGGGTGCGGGGGCGGCTGTCGATTACGCAGAGCGAACCTAACGCGAAGCCATCCTGATCGACAAGCGGCACACCCGCGTAAAAGACCACATTGGGATAGCCGGTCACCAGGGGGTTATCGGCAAACCGCTCGTCTTTCCGGGCGTCCGGCACGATAAAAAGCTGCTCGGGATTCAGGAGGACATGGGCGCAAAACGACACCTCACGCGACGTTTCGGTCACCTTCAGGCGCTGCCGGGATTTGCACCATTGCCGGTTCTTATCAATCAGGCTGACCAGCGAAATGGGCGTCCGGCAGATTTCGGTAGCCATACGGGTTATGCTGTCGTATTCTTCCTCGGGTAAGGTATCAAGGATACCATACGACGATAACGCGTTCAGGCGGACTTCTTCGTTAGCAGGTATGGAAGCAGCTTTCATAATAGAGTTCTGGTGAGCACTTTATCTGCCTACAAAATTCCATACTTTACCGATGCCGCTGATTAAACTACTATTAAATTACAACGCCAACTACGCTCCTGTAACTCAACACTATATACGCAGTTGCACCTGTTCTAACGCATGATAAATCCAACGATAATTATTGGAGCCGGACCGGCCGGGCTCGCCATTGCCGGTCAGCTGGCTCACCATAAAGTACCTTTTACCGTATTGGAGGCCAGCGAATACATTGGCTATGCCTGGCGGCAGCATTACGACCGGCTGCACCTGCATACGGTGAAAGAACACTCGGCCCTCCCCCACCTGCCCTTCCCCGATCACTACCCCCGCTACGTGTCGCGCCTGCAACTGGTGGAGTACATGGAGCGTTACGCCGAACATTTCGGCATCAAACCTCTTTTCAATCAGCAGGTGACCGGCATTCGTCGCGACCCCAACGGCCACTGGCTGGTCGATACCCGGACCGATCAGTTCACGGCTCCGCAGGTGGTGGTGGCTACCGGCTATAACCGCATTCCCTATCAGCCTGAGCTGCCGGGGCAGCGTAATTTCCGGGGTATCATCTGGCACAGCCGCGACTACCGCAACGGAGCACCCTTCGCCGGCGAGCAGGTGCTGGTGGTGGGTATGGGCAACACCGGGGCCGAAATTGCCCTGGATCTGTACGAATACAAGGCAAAGCCCTTTATTTCTGTGCGTGGCCCGGTCAACGTCGTGAAGCGTGATATGTTCGGGCGACCGACACAGCCCACGGCCATCTTTCTTAACAAATTTCCGAACTGGTTTTATGACCTGATGGCGGGCCTGTCGCAGCGGCTGACGGTCGGCAATTTATCGGCCTACGGGCTGCAAAAGCCACCCTACCCACCCTCTTACCAGATCCGGAAGCTCGGCCGGATTCCGGTAATCGACCTGGGTACGCTGGACCAGATCAAAGCCGGCCACATCACCGTGGTACCCGGTATCCAGCAGGTTAATGCGAAAAGCGTTACGTTTACCGACAATCGCGAGATACCCTTCGATGCGATCATTATGGCCACGGGCTACCGGCCTGGTTTGGCTCCGATACTGGGTCCGCTGGCCGACCGCATCCTGGATGAAAAAGGGTATCCCCGGCGCATGTGGTTTACCCAGCCTGAACTGGCTGGATTATACTTTCTGGGCTTCACCACGCCCCTCACCGGTATCCTTCGGAGCATTCATATGGACTCGGAGCGGGTGCTGCAGCACCTGCTGAAACATCAACCTATGGATGGGTAAACATTTTTACGTATTATTGGTTATGTATGTAGTAATCACGTAACAGGATTGCACTCCGCATAGAGACTCTCCTGATCTGATATTTTCTGAGGTTGTGATGTAAGAAGGCCGGGGCGATTGCTCCGGCTTTTTTACTGCCTTAGTTTCGCTCCTCAAACCGCCTGCGTAACGCGTTAGCAATTAATCCCGGCTACTTGTAAAATCAACTCCAATATCGACCGCCAACAATTTTATCTTCTGATAGTTATATATTCATCAACTAACTAATTATAGAGCGTTATGAACAGAGACAATGATTTTAATCGCGACAATCTGGCCGCCGACGGCGCTGAGGACCGTGTAAAAGGAGGCTGGAACGAATTCAAAGGTAAAATGAAGCAGGCCTGGGCCGATCTGACCGACGACGATTTTGATTATGCCGACGGTAAGAAAGACGAAATGTATGGCCGTCTGCAGCAGAAAACCGGTAAAACAAAGCAGGAATTACACGATATGATGAACTACCGGGACGATTACCGGGATTAAGTTTCTGATAAATGAATTGATAAGGAAAGCCGGGGCAACTGCTCCGGCTTTTTTTGTCCCTTGCCTTTACTCCCCACTCTTTATTGAGCTATATAGCCGCTCATACCTGATTCCTTGACATTCGTGACTTGTTTCGGTAACTACGAGATTTATTGAATAACCTTTGTCAGGCCTATCACTCAAACCTTTTTCTTTATGTTCGTACGCCTACGAAAAACCCGCTGGCTACCGATTGTAGCCGCGTGGATGCTCTGTACCTCGCAACTACTGGCCCAAGCCCTTCCCGAAGGTATTACCAAAGTCACCTCGGTAGAAGGCATCACGGAGTATCAGCTCAAAAACGGGCTGAAGGTACTTTTGTTCCCGGATCAGTCGAAGCCGACCATTACCGTTAACATTACGTATCTCGTCGGCTCCCGGCATGAAGGCCTGGGCGAAGCCGGGATGGCCCACCTGCTGGAGCATATGGTATTTAAAGGCACACCCAAACACCCCAACATTCCGCAGGAGCTGACCGCCCACGGGGCCCGCCCGAACGGCACCACCTGGCTCGACCGCACCAACTACTTCGAAACGTTTGCCGCTACGGACGAGAACCTGAAGTGGGCACTCGACCTGGAAGCTGATCGGATGATTAACTCGTACATCGCCAAAAAAGACCTCGATACCGAGTTTTCCGTAGTGCGGAACGAGTTCGAGATGGGCGAGAACTCACCCCAGTCGGTATTGAACGAGCGCGTGATGTCGGCCGCGTACCTGTGGCATAACTACGGCAAATCGACCATCGGAAACCGGTCTGATCTGGAGCGGGTACCCATCGAAAACCTGCAGGCATTTTACAGGAAATACTATCAGCCCGATAACGCCGTGCTGCTGGTAGCCGGCAAAATTGACGAAGCCAAAACCCTCGCGCTGATCAAAGAGTACTTTGGTTCCATCCCGCGCCCGACGCGCCAATTGCAGGATACGCATACGATTGAACCCATTCAGGATGGTGAGCGCAATGTAGTACTGCGCCGGGTAGGTGACACGCAGGTGGTCTCGGCCGGTTACCACATCATGCCGGGTTCGCATCCCGATTTTCCGGGCTTGGATGTGCTGGTGGAAGTACTGACCATGGAACCGTCCGGCCGCCTGTATAAAAAGCTGATCGACACCAAGAAAGCGTCCCAGCAGTACGGCTACCTCATGTACCTGAAGGAACCGGGTTACGCGTATTTTGCCGCCGAATTGCTGAAAGACAAATCCATTGAGGATGCCAGAAAAACCCTGCTGAATACGCTTGACTCGGCAGCCATTGTCGCCCCAACCAAAGAAGAAGTTGACCGGGCGAAGGCCAAGCTGCTGAAAGACTTTGAACTGGCGTTTAAAAGCACCGAGAGACTGGGCATTCAGCTCAGCGAATTTATTGCAACCGGAGACTGGCGGCTGGGCTTCCTGTACCGCGACCAGCTGGAGAAGGTAACGCCCCAGGATGTACAGCGCATTGCCAAATACTACCTGAAACCGTCGAACCGGACGGTAGGTATGTTCATTCCGGACCCCAACCCCGACCGTACCGAAGTACCGGAGTCGGTAGACGTAGCCGCCCTGCTAAAAGACTATAAAGGCCGGGCCGCTATTGCGCAGGGTGAAGCCTTCGATCCGTCACCGGCCAACATCGACGGCCGTACCAAACGCTTTGAACAACCAAATACCATCGAGTTTGCGCTGCTGCCAAAGACCACCCGTGGCAACGAAGTGAACGCCCGGATGACCCTGCGGGTTGGCGATCAGAAAAGCCTGATGAACAAAGCCACCATTGCGTCGTTTACGGCCGCCATGCTGGACAAGGGTACCACCAACCGCACCCGGCAGCAGATCAAAGACGAACTCGACAAACTGAAAGCGCAGGTATCTGTCGGCGGTGGCAGCAACAATGTGAACGTTAACATCAAAACCACAAAGGAGAACCTGCCGGCGGTAGTCAGGCTGGTGAGCGATATGCTGAAGAACCCGGTATTTGACGCCAGCGAGTTTGAAAAGCTGAAGCAGGAAGAATTGGCCGGTATTGAGTCGCAGCGGTCGGAGCCGCAGGCTATTGCCTTTAATACTTTCCAGCGTACTATGTCGCCGTACCAGAAAGAAGACATTCGTTATGTAAAAACGTTTGACGAAGAAGTTGAAGCGGTTAAGGCCCTCAAACTGGATGACCTGAAGAAGTTTCACAAGGACTTCTACGGGGCTTCTGCCGCCACCGTAGCCGTGGTGGGCGATTTTGACGAGCCGCTGGTGCGGAAGGTGATCACCGACGAGCTGGGTACCTGGAAGTCGAAGATGCCGTTCAGCCGCATTGCAGCCGAATACAGGGACATCAAACCAACACCCCAGAACCTGCAAACGCCCGACAAAGCCAACGCCATGTTTGTGGCCGGTCTGACGCTGCCGCTGCGCGACGATGACCCGGATTACCCGGCGCTAATGATGGGTAACTACATGCTGGGTGGTGGCTTCCTGAACTCGCGGCTGGCTACCCGCATCCGCCAGAAAGAAGGGATCAGCTACGGCGTAGGTTCCGGTATCTCGGCGCACCCGCTTGACAAATCCGGCACGTTTACGGCCTACGCGATCTATAACCCCGAGAATGCCGAGAAATTGCAGAAGGCATTCCTGGAGGAGTTGGATAAGATGCGGACCGAAGGCTTTACGGCGGAGGAGGTAAAAGCGGCTAAATCTGGCTTTTTGCAGTCGCGGCAGGTAACACGGGCGCAGGATCCCTCGCTGTCGACTACGCTGAACAATTACCTGTACCTGAACCGGACGATGGCATGGGACGCTGATCTGGAAAAGAAGATTGAGGCTCTGACGCCTGAGCAGATCAATGCCGCCATGAAGAAACACATCGACCCGGCCCGCCTGACCATCATCCAGGCTGGTGACTTCGAGAAAGCCGCCAAAAAGATTGCCGAGAAGCAACCGGCGGCAACGGTGGGTGAAGGGAAGAAAAACTAACCTGGAGCCGGCCCGCCAGGATACGGAAAAGAGACCTTTGGGGGTCTCTTTTCTTTTTGACGATTGGCAGGCTCACACTTACGGCTGCGTTGGTCCCGGCTGGTTCATGGGATCTGCGGGGTCCGACGGATTCGCTGATGTACCAGTGGAGGTACCAGGAGCATTACTGGGATAAGACGTACCTACCCGGGTTGTGGGTGTTGGAGTGGTTGTCGGCCCCGACTGCGGGTTGCGAACATAGCGGTTGACGATGTCGGCGGCCCAGTCGCGGGCACCAAAGCCGAAGGCAATGGCCAGCGCCAGACAGAAGGCTCCCAGCACCAGCGTGACTACTGAGGTAATAATATCTTCGGCAATACGCAGTTGCGAAAGCGCAATGGCAAAGACCAGGAAGATGACCAGCGCCCGAACGGCCAGCCCAATCAGATCAGCCTGGGCGATGTTGGCATTGCGCAGGGCCGCCACCACCAGACCGCGCACAAAATCGGCCAGATACATACCGATCACCAGGATGACGATAGCGACAATAATGTTCGGTACGTACAGAATAATATCGTTCAGCAGACCGGATATGATTTCGAGTCCCAGGCTGTTGAAGAAAGCCTCGAACACGATCAGCATCAGTATCCAGTAGATCATTGTCGCAAACAGGTGGCTGGACGAATGCTGAATACCGCCTTTACGCAGGAAGGTATCAATGCCTACCTTGGCCGTCAGGTTGTCAAACCGGATTGCCTTCAACAGTTTCTCGACACCCCAGCGAACCGCCCGGGCAATAAGCCAGCCGATGAGCAGCAGCAGCAAGGCACCGATCAGGCGCGGGAAGAACGCAACAAACTGCCGGGAAAACGTGATCCCGGTGCTTTCAATATCATCGTAAGGTTCCATAGAAATAATGGATAGTTGTGGTCTGGACATCGTCTAAACAGACGAGTCGTACAGGCGCAACTCTCTTGCTGTCAAAATGTTGCGGTATCTTCCTGAACGGTCTATCATTTGAGGGATGGTTGAAGTAACTTAGTTGCAGATTAGAAGTTGAACTTCTAATCTGCAATTTTATACCTTTATGCTATCCACTCCGTTATATAACTAAACACTTCGTTATCGATGAAATTCCTCTCCTTTCTCGTACTGCTGTGCAGTCTGGTCCTGAATGGCTATAGCCAAAGCCGGGTGGTGCTGTTACGCGATACCGCCAGCCTGCAGATTTATCCCTCGCAGTTAGCGGGAAAGTATCCGTCGGCATTTGGAAATAAGCAGGGAGAAGGTATTTTTAGTCGTGGTGGCAAAGCGGAAGTGGTCCTGGACACTATGGCCAGTTATCGCAGGCAGTTTAACCAGTTTATTCAGGTGAACCAAAAGCGGATGCCCGTAAAAGGTGTGCTGCTGCAAACTGAAGAATTTATCCGCTCCGATGGCTCCTATGAGTGGGTTATCTGTAGCTTTCCCCAATCGAAACTTACCCCTGACCAGGAAGCAGGTTTACTGGACCTGCTCAGAGACTGGTACGAACAGCATCCCTTTCCGCTAAAGACCCAAACCGGCTTCCATCGAAGTGGTATGCAAACGATGGGAATGGTATTCCCCCCGCGCACCACCCGCAAAGGTCCCGGCATTATTACGACCCTCGAAGCCGCTAAAGCTACCAACCGGCCCGATACCGTAAAAGCCCTGCTGTTGAACCAGCTTGAATTGACAGACATTCCGGAAGAAGTGTACCGGTTCCCGAATCTGGAGGAGCTCGACCTGTCGAGAAACAGAATCAAAGCCATACCCGAGCGGCTTACCCGCAACATACCCAACCTGAAACGGCTGAGTGTGATGTTCAATGGGCTGGTGGCCGATAGCCTCTCGTTTGTGAAGAACCGCCACCTGTTGGCCCTGAACATTCAGGGGAACAGCTTTACCGACATTCCGCGCTCGATCCGGCAGAATCGGAAACTGGAAAGCCTATGGCTGGGCAATAATAAATTAAAAACGCTTGACATTCGCCGGCTCCGGTCCCTCCGCCGGCTCAATGACCTGAATCTGTATAATGTTGGCCTGACTACCTTACCGCGCCAGATCAAAAAACTTAGGCGCCTGAACGTGCTGGACCTGTACTACAATAACTTGACAGAACTACCCCGGTCGGTGGGGCGGCTGCGGAGATTGGAGCAACTGGCCATTTCACATAATCAGCTCAGGAAGTTACCCGAGTCGGTCGCGAAGATGCACCAGCTGCAAATTCTGTACGCCCACCACAACCAGCTTAGTGCGTTACCCGCCCGCCTGGATCAGCTGAAATATCTGCGCATCGTCGATATTGGCTACAACTGGTTCAACACCGTTCCGGCTACGCTGTTGGCCCTGCCCTCGCTGGAAGAACTGGACCTGAGCAGCAATAACCTGCAGGAGCTCCCCGGCTCCCTGGCAAACCTGCGGCAGCTGAAAAAACTGTACCTCCGGCAGAATCCGGTTACCCGCAAAACGACCGGTGAAAGTCCGCACACCCTGCTGATCGACCAGTTGAAAACCAACCAGACCGAGGTTTATTATTAGCAGGCAGTACCGTTCAATAACTCATCCTGAGAGAATTTCTAAATCACCTTTGATAAATCATATATTGACAGCATCTCCGGAAAATATTTTGGCTTTAGTCGGAGAAAAATACCAATTTTGATTGTTGACTTCGAATAGTCGACAATCTGGCCATGCAATCTCTTACTACCCCCGTCGCGACCCCAAACCACCGCGTTACGCTCATCCTGGCGCTGACGTCGGTGTATATTCTGTGGGGCTCTACTTACCTGTTCATTCATTTCATGACCGAGCGGATGCCGCCTTTATACATGGCCTCCATGCGGTTTCTGGCAGCGGGGAGTATTCTGTACCTCTACGGCCGGATGACGGGCTCGCCCATGCCTACCCGCAAACAGTGGATGGCGGCCGGCACCATTGGTATACTGTTGCTTGGGATTGCCAACGGCTGCCTGACCATTGCCTTACAATACATTCCGACGGGCATTGCCGCGCTGCTGGCGGGTATGCTGCCGGTTTTTCTCTTGTCTCTGAACTGGCTCTCCTTTAATAAAGTGCGGCCGTCCAACCTGGCCATTGCCGGACTGCTGCTCGGGCTGGTGGGCGTTTATTTTCTGATTAAACCAGATAAACTGCACAACGCAGGCGGCATGCAGGCCAACCTGATCGGTGCCGGGCTGATCACCATTGGGAACCTGGCCTGGGCGGTGGGTACGCTGCTGTCGGGGCGGTTGTCGCTGCCGGGGCAGGTCATTTCCAGCGGCATGCAAATGCTGGTGGGTGGTCTGGGCCTGCTGACGGTGAGTATGCTGACGGAACCTGTTACGCTCTTTACCCTGGTACAGGCTCCGCCTAAGGCGCTAGGTTCTATGCTGTATCTGGTCGTATTCGGGTCAATTATCGGCTTCTCGTCATACGCCTGGCTGGCCCGTAATGCGCCCCCGCAGCTGGTTGCCACTTACGCTTACGTCAACCCGGTGGTAGCCCTGTTACTGGGTTCATTGTTCGCGGGAGAAACTATTACCGGCCAGTCGCTCATTGGTGCCGCCATTATCATTTCGGGGGTTGTCCTGATTACGCTGGGACGGAAATAGTTTTTAAATTGATTCAAGTTTCATGTCGTTTTGGCGTCAGTTAACTTGAAACGGCACCGCTTCGGTGGTCCGACGGCCGCTCGGCTGAAACCTGGAACTTGAATCATCTATGAGAGACGTCGCGATCTTCCTGTTCAACGAAATTGAAGTGCTGGATTTTGCCGGGCCGTTTGAAGTCTTCGGGGTAGCCGGTCTGCGCAGCGGGGGCGAGCCGCCCTTCAACGTGTTTACGGTAGCCGAGAAGAGCCCAGTGATTGCCCGCAACGGCCTGACCATTACCCCAACCTATGGCCTCGACGAGCATCCCCAACCCGACATTCTGCTAATCCCCGGCGGGGGCGGCTACCATGCCAATGGTACACCGTTCGGCAGCCGGCGCGAAATGCACAATCCAGTGGTGCTGGACTGGATTCGCCGGTACGCCGACCCGGCCGAACTGATTTTGTCGGTCTGCACCGGTTCACTCATATTGGCGCGCACCGGCCTGCTCGATAAGCTGGCGGCTACCACCCACTTTATGGCGATGGATGCCCTCAGAGAGGCATCCCCCACCACAAGCGTCCGGCCCGACGACCGTTATGTGGACAACGGTAAAGTAATTACCTCAGCCGGAGTGTCGGCGGGTATTGATATGTCCCTGTACGTGGTCAGTCGGCTGTTGGGTCCCGATGCTGCCGACGAAACAGCCTGGTACATGCAATATGACTACTGGCGACGCTCCTGAGCCGTCAGCGACGACACCGACAGGGGCGAAGGGTCCGGCTTCAGCGGTTTAGACTGAAGCAGGCCGGCCGGTACGGTCAGTTCGCCCGTGTGCGGATCAATCAGGCCATTGCGCTCATCTTCAATATTAGTGGCCTGCGTGTATACATCACCGGCAATATCGCGTTCCCGCAACTCCCGCTTAAACTGCCGGATGCGCTCGGTACGCTCCTCCGCTTCGGCCGGTCCGCCATAATCGGCAAAGCCAAAACCACCCCATTCGCTGACGATTAGCGGCACCTGCCGACGGTAAAAGAACGGATCACCTACCACGAGCGGATAAGCGGCTACGCCCTCCATCTGCCCCTCCACCAGCCGGTCGAGCAGGTCGCTCCATCGCTCCGGATCCGGGGTGTACAGATGGGCAGTCAGCAGGTCCGACTTGAGCCGGCCCTCGCAGGAGATGTGATGCCAGCCATCGTTGTCGACCACCAGAAACTGCGGGTGATGAATCTGCATGAAATGGTACATCTCGATAATGTATTTCCGGGTCTCGGGGTTGATGGCAATATCCTGAGCCCCCCAATCCTCATTATACAGGCTCCAGATCACCACCGACGGATGCGTTTCAATCAGGCTGAGCATCCGGAGCAATTCGGCGCGGTGGTTAGCCCGGCTCAACTGGTTGGAACTGTGCGGGCTGGGCACCTCCACCCAGAGCAACATTCCCATTTCGTCGGCCAGATTATAAATGCGGGGGTCTACCCCGGCAATGTGTACCCGCACTAGGTTACAGCCCAGTTCTTTCATCGCCCGCATATGCAGGCGCATCTCGTCAAACGTTGCCGTACCGGGCTGGTACAAAATACCATCCAGGTAGATAGAGGTATTGTTCAGGTAAACGTAGCGCCCTCTGGACTCTATCTTCCGCAGGCCGAACGTTGACTCGATCTGGGCCGGGTACCCCTCATGGTCAATAAGTTGCGCCACCAACCGGTATAGGTTAGGGGACTCCGGAGACCACAGCTTTGCCTGCGGCACCTCCATGACTACGCGCTGCTGCTTCTGGCCGGCCTCCAGTTTAAGTGGAAAGTCGGAGGTAGCCAGCGGCTGCGACGATTTTTGCCCCCGTTCATACACCTTCAACCGCAGAATATAATCCCCGGGATCGTGAATTCGGGTGGTGAGATTAAAACGCACCAGCTGGTCCTCTACTATGCTGACCACACCTACCCGCGACCGCAGCCGATTCCGTTCCACCGTTTCGAGCCACACACTCCGTACGGCACCGGTATATGTCTGGTACCAGATCCCCCCCCGTTTATACACGTGCGACTCCTGTTTGCCCCTCGGAATATCAGCATCCATGGTGTCGGCAATCCGCACTGTCAGCCGGTTCACGGGCTTTAGACTCTCCTCCGATAATTCAAACGAAAACGAAGTATACTCCCCATAATGAGCCTCCTCCCCTTCAACGGTAGTTAGCGGATGCCCATTCAGCCAGACACGGGTTTCGTAGCCACAGGCCCCGAAGGTGATTTGGAACATGGCCCGCTCCGGCGACTCCGACCGCTCCGGCTTGGGAAAGTCCCGCTCATACCAGACAACCACCTTATCGCGCCAGAACGTTGTCTGATGCTCCTCTTTGGCCTTTGCCATATGATCTTCCACGGAGCCGGGCCAGTGGGCCATATGGTCATACTGGTGGCCCAAATACCAGTTATCGGTCATGCCCCGGTCGTTGTGGTCAATGGCAAACCGCCACTCGCCATCCAGCAGCATATGGTTGTTCGGGCGAAGTACCGCACGGGGTAAAGGATTGACAAATTCTGTCTCTTCAAGGAGAACGTCTTCTTCTCGGCTGGCGGCAAAGCCATAATTGGGATGTTCCGGATTCATAGGGTTTTATTGTGTAGGCGATGGTATCGCCCGGTTGACTATGCTGATAAACTCACGGGCTATCCTGCCGGTTTCAGAAAGGTTAGGCTACGGGTGACCACGACCCAACCAAAAAGGCCGGAACACTGCCCGGCCTTTGTCGTATTAGCAAATGAAATGATTAACGATGATAGTTTAGCAGGTAAAAGATACCAACCTGTGCCCCGTTATTCCGGGTATAGGTAGTGGCTGTGCCTTTGTTGATATTGGTCAGGCCGAATACCCAGCGGGCATCAACGCCCAGACCAGTGGCTCCTACATAACTAAGGCCGGTAGCCAGACCGGCATCGATCGGGTTGTAGTTCTGGGTAACATTGGACGTGTTACCTTCCCGGATCATTTTTGCGCTGGTCAAAAAACCAATCTGCGGACCCGCCTGAACGCGAAACCCATCACCAAACATAAACTGGGCCAGAATCGGTACGTTGATATAGTTGGTATTCCACCGGGTCTCAACGCCCGACACGGTTTGCCGGCCACCCTGGCCGGAATACATCAGCTCCGGTTGCACCGCCCAGCGCGGTGACAAATGAATGTGCGCCAAACCTCCCACATGGAAACCCGGCTTATAATCAACAGCCGCCAGTTTACCACCCGTATTGCGGTCGGCAACCACGGTATTGTATGCGTTAACACCTGCTTTCAGTCCCAGGTGAACATCCTGCGCCAGCACCTGACTGGTCAGCAGCAGCCCCAGGGCCATTCCCATCAAATTTACCTTTTTCATAACGTTGTATTTGTGTTTACCAGACGAGCTCAAGGTAGCCATGAGCTTGTTTAATCCTTTAAACAAAGGTTGTTTTAAAACGTCCCGCATTTTTTACGGAGCGGAACACCAGCCGCGGCTGGAAAAAACCCGGAGCCGGTGGGTCACCACCGGCTGCCGGAACGATAACCCAGCGTTAATCAGGATCTACGACTTTATCCGCTTTCTTGGTGCGGGTCTTGGCCTGCGCCTTCATATCCTTGGCATCACTCTTCATTTGCTTCTTCCGGGCTTTCTCAACCTTTTTTTCCGCCTTTTCGAGTTTGGTTTTATCGTCAGTCAGGCTGATTCCCCGGTCAGTTTTGGCGTTCATTACCTTCTTCTCGGCCTTATCAAGCTTTTTCTCGGCCTTCATTTCCTTCTTGGCTTCCTTAGCCTCCTGAACGGCCTGAGCGCTGGCCGACTGGACGAGCAGGAATGCGGCACAAAAAGCCGCTACAATTACCTTTTTCATTTTCGTTGAGTCATTTTGTTTACCTGGTACCTGCCTGTCTGGCAGGCATTCCGGTTTTATTAACATATATGTTTTTAGAATTGTTTGAATGCCGGTTTGACCCTGCCTGTTTTGCCCAGACTAAAAAAAGGGGTTCGGATTGTTAGCCCGAACCCCTTTTTCCCTGATTCTCCACCCATTAGGCCCCGCTCCCAGATTCAGACAGGCATTGGACATCCACACCATTTTTTCTGTCGACGAAGGTAGTCACTCATCCGTTCCGGCTACGCTACGGGTGGGGGGCTGACGGCCGTCCACCCGCCATCGACAATCAGGCTCTGCCCCGTAATGTGCCGCGACTGCGGAGATACCAGAAACAGGGCGGCATTAGCAATATCATCCACCGTAGCCGGCCGGCCCATAGGCGTAATGCGTGACCAGATCGGTATGTACGTGGGGTCGTCAGTGGTCCGCTCGGTCAGGGTGGCTCCCGGCGCTACGGCATTGATGGAGATGCCATGCGGGGAGAGGTCTAGCACCAGGTTTTTGGCCAGCATCTCCAGCGCAGCCTTGGTCATGCTGTAAGCCGCCAGACCGGGATGCGCCTGATGCCCGACCACCGACGACATCAGCAAAATACTGCCCCCGCTCCCCTGGCTGCGCATTTGCCGGGCGGCTGCCTGGGTCAGGAAAAAACTACCGCGCAGGTTCAGGCCCATTACCCGCTCAAAATCCTCCGGATTGTAATCGAAAAAGTCGCCGAAGATGGTGATACCGGCATTAGCAATCACAATGGTTAATTTGCCGAAAGCTGCAATCGCCGTTTGCACCATATCGGCAATAAATGTAACGTCCGAGGCATCACCGGGGTAGGCCAGGCAGGTACCTCCCTCCTGTCGAATGGTTTCGGCGGCCTGTTTAGCCAGGGTGTGGTCGAGGTCGTTGAGCAAAACAGCGGCTCCCTGTCTGGCGAGTTCGCGGGCGATAGCAAACCCAATACCCTGACCGGCACCGGTTACCAGGGCTACTTGATGTTGATACGTATTAGATTGAGGCATTGTCAGGAATAGACTCAAGGTATTCGGATAGACGCCCAATTTGCGGCCAAACTTTCGCTATTCCAAATGGAGGGGCTGTCGGTAGCAGCAGGCAACTGAAAAACGAACCAAAAGGCTACCTGGATAGTTATTACAGTGTATATACATTAATTGTCATTACAATTCAATTTTTTAGTTATGATCTCCAATGCTACCTATATAAAAGAAGCAAAGACGCAGTATCCGGTTGCCGACTTTATTCGAAACCGCTGGAGCCCCCGTGCGTTTTCCAGCGAGGCCATTCCGCAGGATGCGCTGAATACCTTATTTGAAGCGGCCTCGTGGGCATCGAGTGCCATGAACGAGCAACCCTGGCTGTTTGTGTACGCGCACCGGGGCGACGAAGCTTTTCAGAAGTTTGCAGATGCGTTACTACCCGGCAACCAGGTCTGGGCGAAGCATGCTGCCGTACTGGTGCTGACGTTGGCACATAAGAACTATACCGCCAATGGTAACCCCAACAAATACTACCTGCACGACACCGGGGCTGCCACGGCTAATCTGATGCTGCAGGCCGCTAACCTGGACATTTACGGCCACATCATGGGCGGTTTCGACCGGCAGAAAACCATTGAGAGCTTCAATTTACCGGAGCATATCGAGCCGGTCACGTTTATCGCGCTGGGCTATCTGGGTGATCCGGACGAACTGACGGAGCCATTTAAGTCCCGCGAACATACACCCCGGCACCGTAAAGATTTGTCGGAGTTCGTGTTTAAACACGAACTTGCGCTGTAAAACGCACGTCAGCCCACAGTTTTCCGTGGGCTGATGGTTATTTTTTGCCTTTCAGAATCAGCTTAATACATTGCTCTATCTCCTTATCCTGATTCAATAGAATATCAGCCGTATAATAGGTAATTAGGTAATCAGGAATGACACCATGCCCAACCGGGACATCCTGTGAAACCGCCATTTCGTACTTACCTAACGGGATAGCCAGCCTAACCTTAGAGTTTGGCAGGGTAAGAAATGGCGTAGCCAGGCTACTGTTTCCGTAATACCCACCGCCGGTCTCCTGACCAATGAATACAGCCCGCTGATGCGTCCGGGCTATTGCAGCAAATTCAGCCGCCGACGAAAACGTTCCCCCGTTGATGAGTACATACACCTGACCTTTAAATCTATTTTGCTGCGGCTGTTGAATAGCCAGATTGGGGTGGGCGGTATAGGTATACATCCCATCCTTTTTGGAAATGGCCGACAAATAATCAGGCAGCGCCTTTGGCAGTGGTACGTTATCAAAGGACAAACGGCTTAACACGGCAGGATCTGTTGAGCCCACTGAAATACGGTTGTAGTATCGGAACGGTTCATCGGCTAAATATGTGTATAACAAGGCTCCGTAATCATCCCGCCCACCCTGATTATTCCGCAGATCAATAATTAGCGTGCCAATATGCTCATCCGCAATCGTCCTGAAGGTCTTTTCCAGAAAAGCAGGAAAGTCCTGGCGGGTGGAAAAGGAGGGTATGGTCAGGACAAGTGTACGCAGCGAGTCAATGACGCTGGCCGTTGCGTACTCGTCGTTTGTCTGTTTCCTGGTAAGCGGCTGGCCGGCCAGCCGTATCGTCCTGACCTGCCGACTTACCATATCCCTGACTTTTACCTCGAAGGTATCAGCCGTTTGGATATGGCGGGCAAACAAAACCGGAAACTCGTGCTGCATTCGATACGCTTTATAGCTTTGATTATACCCATCAGACGGTATGTTGGCCGATATCCTGCTTGTTATCTCCGCCATGTTACGATCATTAATGGATAAAATAGTTGAACCCCTGGCGATACCCTGGTATTCGCGGAGGACAACGGCGCTGTCACCATTGATCCATATATCAACAGGAAATACGTTGGCCTGCTGAGCCAGATACTCCTGGGTCGTCAACGACGGGTACAGCCCGATATGCCCGCAATGAATTTGTTCGATCAGAGGGCTAAGCAACCATAGAAAGTCTGCTTCGCTATTTGTCCTGGCCAGTTTGCTTCGTATCAGGCTGAAGCCTCTGGCGAGGCTGTCTTTTGTCGTGTACCAAGTCAGTCCGGGGTGAACTTTCTCCAGCGTCTCCTCTAAATAATCAACGTCCTGACTCAACTGACGATCGGTATAGACGCTGCCGACCAGGCGTTTTTCAGCGACTTGCTTTTGGGTCTCCTCTTCCCATTGCTGGTTCCGGAGCCTGAGTTGCCGAGCCAGTTGGGCAAAGGATGTATCCGGGGCTATGAAGTTTAAACCATTCCAGTCGGTTATTTTTGTTTCATCGTACTGCTCATACTCCTTTTTTATGAAGTTCTGCAACGTGGGCAGGCTACCAACGGCTGCAATGTTGGTCTCCTCCTCCCGACCTGCTCCGGGTGTGGTATCGATCCTGGTGACAATCCGCTCCGAGTGAAGTTTCAATGAGTTTTTATGAGCCTGTACGATCCCCAGAAAAGCCAGGGTTGCCGAAAAGTCGGTGTCGATTACCAGACTGTTCAAATACCACTTATTACCGAATTGTCGGTACGTTGTCACCCAGCGGTCCTGCTGAACCACAACTCGTTTTGGTGCTTTACTGACCGTCAGCCCACCCCAGGTCTCGTGGGGCCGGAGAAAGGATAAGCCACGTGGACTCACCTCCTGCTCAAGCCTGATAATGGCATCCGATTCCGCATCGATATACAAAGTACCTTTTAACAAGGCTTTCCGCACGTTCTTCTTCTGATCAAAGTCAATCACGTAGACGTCTCTGCTATCCAGGGTATTCATTCCCCTGAACCTAAACTCATAATACCGGGCCAAATCCTGGTAGTTTTTCAGATCAACACCCAGAAAGGTCCTCTGATTTGGCGATTCAATGCCCGACACTGTCGTCCAGCCAAACGTATAAAATCCTCCTCTCGACGGATTCCAGAAGGGGGCTTTTTCTCTCTTGTCCTCCAGGTACCTGGCATCGAGAACGGTCGTCGATTGAGCCGCTCCCAATCCCTGGGTCCGGAAAGCCGCTTCAAGCAGTTGAATAACCTGGCGGTCGGCGGTAATGTACTCCCGCTGAAAACCCTCCGCCGTATAGGGGGTTGAGGCATAGTTTCGGGAAAACTTTTCGATGCTCCGGTACAGAATGGGTATTGGATCAGTGGGCCGGACAACCACCTCCGTCAGGCTAACGGATATGGGTTCCAAGGCAATGGCAAGCCGGTTCTGAGCACCCGTTTGCCAGGTTACCTCAACCGATGTATACCCCAGATAGGAAACGACCATTACCTGACTGGGTGGATTTGCCGGAATCCTGAAAACGAATGCACCAGCCTGGTTTGTGGTGGTGCCAAGGCTGGTGCCGGCCAGACGAATGGTAGCGTAGGGCAAGGCTTTACCCGTGGCCTTATCCGTAACGGTTCCTGATAGGGAAAGTGGCGTTTGGGCCAACACAGCGCGAAACACCAGCAACATGAATATTGAGCAAAGCAGCCTCACGACATGTATAGCATTAGTTAAGATAGACCACTAATTTCATTTGAAATTAGGATACACGGATTAAACGCCGTATCTTTATAGAAATTCTAGAAAATACAAGTAATGCAAACAGGAACAGTTAAGTTTTTCAATGACCTTAAAGGCTTTGGATTCATCACACCATCAGATTCAGACAAAGACATTTTCGTTCACGTCTCTGGTTTAATTGACGAGGTTCGTCAGAACGACAAAGTTAAGTTTGAGGTTGAAGAAGGCCGCAAAGGTCTGAACGCCATCAATGTAGAGCTTATTTAATCGAGAGATATAAGAATACTGCAAGACGAGAATCCCCGCCATCACTGGCGGGGATTTTTTGTTTAGTGCGAATCCCGTTTGACGACCGGTCCGGAAGCACCCCGCAGAAAATCAAAGTCGGCTCCCTCATGCGCCTGGGTTACGTGGCGGATAAACATGTTGACGTAACCACGATCGTAGCCCAGTTCCGGCAACTGCCACTTGACCAGCCGCTGGGCCAGTTCTTCGTCGGAGACGTGCAGGTGCAGCAGCCGCTGCTCCACATCGAGGGTAATCATATCGCCATTCTGCACCAGCGCGAGGTTACCACCAATGGCCGCTTCGGGTGATACATGCAGCACCACCGTGCCGTAGCCGGTACCACTCATGCGGCCGTCGGAGATCCGGACCATATCGTGTACGCCCTGCGCCAGAATCTTGGCTGGCAACTGCATATTACCGACCTCCGGCATACCCGGATACCCTTTTGGTCCAACGTTTTTCAGCACCAGCACGCACGACGGGTCAACGTCCAGATCCGGATCATCAATGCGGGCTTTGTAGTCGTCGATGTTCTCGAAGACCACCGCCCGGCCGGTATGCTGCATCAGTTCGGGCGTGGCCGCCGAGGGTTTGAGTACCGCACCATTTTTGCACAGATTACCCCGTAGTACCGCAATTCCTGACTCCGGTTTAAAAGGTTCTTCTACAGTAGCAATGACGTTGCGGTCAAAGCACTGGGCCTCTACGCAGTTGTCGCCGATAGGGCGGCCGTTGATGGTCATGGCATCGTTGTGCAGGAAGTCTTTCAGTTCCCGGATCACCGCTGGCAAACCACCTGCGTAAAACAAATCTTCTACGAAGTGTTCACCCGACGGCTGCACATTGGCCACCAGTGGAATCTTCGCCGATAGCCGGTCGAAATCTTCCAGCGTTAACTCTACGCCAATCCGGCCGGCGATGGCCATCAGGTGGATGATAAAGTTGGTAGAACCGCCCAGGGCTGCATTTACCATGATAGCGTTCTCAAACGCCTGCCGCGTCAGAATATCAGACGGCCGCACGTTTTCTTTCACTAATTCCACCGCCCGGATACCGGCCATATGGGCCAGCACTTTTCGGCGGGAGTC
Source organism: Nibrella saemangeumensis (assembly GCF_039541915.1). Taxonomy (NCBI): domain Bacteria; kingdom Pseudomonadati; phylum Bacteroidota; class Cytophagia; order Cytophagales; family Spirosomataceae; genus Nibrella; species Nibrella saemangeumensis. The sequence continues at coordinate 25,510 of NZ_BAABHD010000032.1, read as the reverse complement.
GGCGGCCGGAATGGTCGCATTATCCGGCAGGGCCAGACCGAGCGATTCCACCATGGCTGCCATGGTAGAGGCCGTTCCCATGGGGGCGCAGTGGCCGATGGAGCGGGCCATACAAGCCTCGGCCGTCACAAACTCCGCCTGCGACATCTTGCCCGTTTTGAAGTCCTCGGCAAACCGCCACAGGTCGCTGGTACCGATTTTCCGGCCCTGGAAACGACCCGCCAGCATCGGCCCACCCGACACGACCAGTGTGGGAATATTCACGCTGCACGCCCCCATCACCAGCGAGGGGGTCGTTTTATCGCAGCCACACATCAGGATTACCCCATCAATGGAGTTACCCCGGATCGACTCCTCCACATCCATACTGGCGAGGTTACGGAACAGCATGGCTGTGGGCTTGATCTGACACTCGCCCAGCGACATCACCGGAAACTCCAGCGGAAAGCCGCCGGCTTCCCATACGCCCCGCTTCACGGCCTCAGCCAGGTCGCGGAAGTGGGCGTTACACGGGGTCAGTTCCGACCAGGTATTGCAAATGCCGATAACCGGCTTTTTCTCGAACAGGTGGTGGGGTAAGCCCTGGTTTTTCATCCAGGCCCGATATATAAAGCCGTCTTTACCGGTGCGGCCGAACCATTCTTGGGAGCGCAGGTCCATTCTTTCCTAGTACGTTTGTGGTTTGAAGGTTTATGGTTTGAAGTTAAAACCTTATCAGCAAAAGTTATAATCAGCCGGGTTTTACTAAGCAAGTCAGGAAATCCTCCAACAAAAAAGCCACCCGAAGGCGGCTTTTTTGTTGGAGAACCAGATCAGTTCTTCTTTTCTTTAACCGGAGCGCCCCCAACCGACGCCGGCGGGCTGGTTGTTCTTTCGGTCGCGGCCTCGGCCGTAGTCAGCGGGTTGCCGTTCTTATCCAGTTCCACAACATCATAGCCCAGGCGGCTCAGGCCGGGTTTCACCAGCGCCTTGTCACCCACAACGGTAATCACCATTTTGTCGACGGGCAGGAGCTTTTTGGCCAGGGCGTCGGCTTCTGCTTTCGTCAGTTTGTTCAGGATCGCCGTCTGCTTCTCCACAAAATCACGCGGTAGGTTGTACTCAATGATGTTGCTCAGGAAAGCCGCCTTCTGGAAAGCCGTTTCGTAGCGCAACGCATCACGCTGACCAACGGAACTCTTCAGGAATACCAGCTCGGCATCGGTGATACCCGTTCTGGTGTAATTGGTAATCTCCTTAACGAACTCCACCACCGAACTATCGGTAGCCGTAGCTTTTACGCCCGCCTGGGCCGTGAACGGACCCGGTGTCTGTGTGCTGGAGAAGCCTGAGCGGGCACCATAGGTCCAGCCTTTATCTTCGCGCAGGTTCAGGTTAATCCGGCTGTTGAAGGCCCCACCCAGAATGTAGTTGACCAGACCGGCGCGGTAGTAGTCACCCGTGGCATCATACGGCATGTTGGTCAGATAACCCACCCGGATCTCCGATTGAGCCGCTTTCTCTTTATCTACCAGGAAAACGGTTGTTTTATTGCCCGCCTTAGCCGGAGCTGCCGTCGGGATGGTTACGTTCTTCGCGGCCCATTTGTTCAGGAAAGCCAGCTTCGGCATCACCACCGACTGCTCGACATCCCCCACAACGACCAGATTGGTTACCGAAGGCGACAGGTAGTTGCGATAAAAAGCCTTTACATCGTCCAGGGTAATGCGCTGCACCGTTTCAGGCGTACCAATCACCGGCACCGCCCGGATATTTTTATCGCCGTACAGCAGCTTGTTATACACGTTGTTGGCAATAGCGACCGGCTGGGTACTCTGGTTATTGATAAACTCCAGCTGCTGTTTTTTCAACCGGTTGAAATCTTCCTCCGCAAACCGGGGATGCAACAGCTTCTCTTCCAGCAGCGCCAGCGTAGCGTCAAGATTCTTCGTCAGGGACTGAACCGATACCGTAATCTCTTCTGTACCGGCATTAAACGAGATACTGCTTCCAAGTTTCTCCAACTGGTTGCTAACCTCTTCTGCCGAATACTTCTCCGTGCCTTCGTTCAGCAGGGCGGCCGTTAGTTGCGCTACTCCGGCTTTGGATGGGTCATTAGCCGACAGCAAATGTCCGCCTTTGATGGCAAAACGCATGGTCACGGTCGGTATTTCGTCATTCTTTGTCCCAATGACTTTAATGCCTTTACCCACTTTGTCGGTCCAGTACGGCGGCACTTTCACGACCGGATTGGTGCCGGATGCCGGCTTTTTAGCCCGGTCAAACGAGTCCTTTGCTTTGTTGTACGCCAACCCCTTATACCCGTAATCAGGGGCCTTGTAGTTGGTTGAGTCCACCTTATAGTTATCAGCAGCCGCTACCAGTTCGGGTTTGCCTTTGGGATACACACTCAGTACCACGCCCTTTTTACCCTTGACGTATTGATTATACACCCGCATGACATCCGCTTTGGTTACGTCCTGGTAGCGCTTGAGCTCTTTCGGCAGGTAATTCGGATTACCCAGGAAGGTCTGATACTGAGCCAGTTGCGATACTTTACCGGAGACACTCGACAGCCCCTGGATAATGTCGGCTTCGCGTCCGGCTTTGGCTCTTGCCAGATCATCGTCCATAACACCGCGCGCATCAAATTCGGCGATGGTCCGGCGCATAATAGCTTCCAGCGTATCGGGCCGGACACCCGGATAGGCCAAGGCGGTAAAGGTAAATTCCCCGGCCAGTTCAAAAGCCGGATGACTCGCATTGGCCTGAACGGCTTTCTGACTCTTCACGAGGTTTTTGTAGAACAGCGAGTTTTTACCGCCACCCAGAATTTCGGCCAGCACATCGAGCGGAGCCTCATCGGGATGGTAGTTAGGTACGGTGGGATACGTCATCCGCACCATCGGGAACCGGATGTTGTCTTCGTACGAGACATAGCGGTCTTTTTCCACGACGGGGGTTGGCACTACCGTTTTGGTCACCTCCGGCCCTTTCGGAATAGAGCCGAAATATTTCTCTACAAGCTTTACCACCTGCTTGCTATCTACGTCGCCCCCGATTGTCACCACTGCATTGTTGGGACCGTACCAGCGCAGGAAGAAATTCTTCAGGTCATTGACATCGACCCGGTTCAGGTCTTCTACATACCCAATGGTCAGCCAGGAGTATGGGTGCCCATAGGCATACAGATTTTTAGCCGACACCTCACCTATCAGACCATATGGACGGTTGTCATAGTTCTGGCCGCGCTCGTTTTTCACGGTAGCCCGTTGAATCTCGAATTTCTTCTGGGTCACGGCATCCAGCAGAAAACCCATGCGGTCGGCTTCCAGCCAGAGCGCCCGCTCCAACTGGTTGCTGGGCAGGGTTTCGTAGTAATTGGTACGGTCGCGATTGGTGGAGCCGTTGAGGGTACCGCCCGACTCGGTTACGATCTTGAAGTGTTCTTCGTCGGCTACGTGGTCGGAGCCCTGGAACATCATGTGCTCAAAGAAGTGCGCAAAACCCGACTTGCCGATTTCTTCCCGCGCCGAGCCCACATGGTAGGTCACATCGACGTGAACAATGGGATCGGAGCGGTCTTCGTGAACCACCAGCGTCAGGCCGTTGGGCAGCACGTACTTCTCGTAGGGGATGACAAGCTCATTGCCTTTCCGGGTTACTTTTTCTACCAGTCTGGCCTGCGAAAAAGCCGCTGATGAAGTAAGCAGGCAGAGTAACCCGATTACTGGTAAGACATTTTTTTTCATGAAAGAATGAGTAAGTTTATAGGACCAGCCCGAAAACTGTCAATAGCTTAGCAAATTACAAAAAGACTGTCGCTCAGACAAGCACATTTTGATAAAGGGTAAAACGCCACTAGAGCGGCTCCGGCGGGCTGCTTATTTTATAAGAATTAGCAGCCGGTTGCCCGCCCGCACTGTTCGCCCGCGATTGTATCGCGTGGCGGTCGAGGTTCGCCGGTCCGCCGGTGCGGTTTGTAACGCGATAAGAAAATAGTTAACCTTTACACTCGCGTTACAAACGCGAACCTCGCCCGTCCCTCGACACAGTCGAGGACGAGCAACCGGCAAAACACCACAAGAGCGGCTCCGGCGGGATACCAATGACCTTCCCTAAGGAACCGCTAACATATCTGGCCCATTGCGGGTTTTCAAGCAGGTTACCCACCACTGCTACTGTATGGCCCTAACAAATACGCCTGCCTCTTCCGAACCCGTTTCCATCTGGACAGCCTTTCAGACGCCAGTCTTCCGGGCGATCTGGCTGGCGGCCTTCGTGTCGAACATCGGCACCTGGATGCAGAATATGGCGGGGGTATGGCTGCTGACAACCTTGTCCCAATCACAGGTCCTGGTCGCACTCATGCAAACAGCCACCAGTCTGCCTATTTTTATGCTGAGCATTCCGGCCGGTGCCCTGGCCGACTTGCTGGACCGCCGGCGGCTACTGTTGACTACCCAGCTCTTTATGGCGGGGGTAGCCGGTCTGCTGGGCGTGCTGACGCTCACCGGTAGCATATCGCCCTACACAATCTTATCCTTCACGTTTCTGCTGGGCATCGGGGCCGCCCTGAATACGCCGGCCTGGCAGTCCATTGCGCCGGAACTGGTACCCCGCCCGGTACTACCGGCCGCGCTGATTCTCAACGGGGTCAGTATCAACTTATCGCGGGCGATTGGTCCGGCACTGGGCGGGCTGATTATCGCGCACTACTCGCCCGGCTACGTGTTTCTGCTGAATGGGGTATCGTTTCTGGCTACCTGTGCAGTGCTATACCGCTGGAAACGCAAACCGATGGAAATGAATGTGCCGGTCGAGGATTTCTTCTCCGCCTTACGCGCCGGTCTCCGCTACGTCCGTTTTTCTCCCGCTATCCACGCTATTCTGATCCGGGGCATCACCTTTACCTTTGGGACCAGCGCGATGTGGGCACTCCTGTCGCTGGTAGTGGCCCGCCGACTGCAGCTGGATGCGGGTGTATACAGCTCCATGCTGACCTCGATTGGGGCCGGGGCCGTAACGGGTGCGTTGGTTCTCAGCCGGATAGCCCAGCGTCTGCATATCGAATGGCGCATGATTGCCACTACCCTCACCTTTGCCGGCGTAAACCTGGCGCTGGCAACGGTTACCACTGCCTACTGGTTATACCCTGTTATGTTCCTGGCGGGTATTGCCTGGCTGCTGACCCTGACCAGCCTGAACGTAACCATTCAGTTGAATCTGCCGAAGTGGGTGCAGGCCAGGGTGCTCAGTATTTACATGCTGGCGTTTCAGGGCGGTCTGGCGCTGGGCAGTCTTGTCTGGGGGAACGTAGCCGACCAGTACGGCTTATCGACGGCCCTGCTGCTGGCCGCCGGCTGGCTCGTACTGGTCACCCTGCTCCCTTTATTTTTCCGACTCCCTTACGGGCAGACACCCGACATGACGCCCGCCGAAGGCTGGCCCGACCCGCCGGTAACGCAGCCGATCCGCCCGGAGCAGGGCCCGGTCGTTGTCATGATCGAGTACCGGATCAATCCATCGGAACTGGCGGATTTTTTAAAAGCCATGGAGCCCCTGAAGCGCCTGCGCTTACGGGATGGTGCCTTGCGGGCGGGCGTCTTTTCCGACATCACCGATCCTACCCGCCAGGTGGAGTTTTACACGGTAGCCTCCTGGGGTGAACACCTGCGGCAGCACCACCGCTTTACCCGCGAAGACACCCGCATTGAGCAGCAGGTACACCGCTTCCATACCGGCCCTGACAGGCCCGTAGTCTCTCACTTTGTGACGCAGCCGGGTGTCGAGCAACCGCCGTTTATCGCCGGTATGGATACGATGAGTGGCTGAATTGTCCTCCACCCGAATCTGCAACACCCCCGCCACCTGCTCAATCGCCAGTTCCCCCGACTCGCCTGAGCGTGTTTGACTACATTGTGCTTGGTAGTTTTTGGAATATGTTTCTACCAGACCACCTTCAAACCCTCGCTGGTGTATTTCTGTATTATTTCGTCTTTGCTGATTAGCGTAAAATCAGCTTGCAGCGCCTGCCAAATCAGCATACGGTCAAACGGGTCCCGATGGTAGGTAGCGGTAAGTTTATGATACGAAGCTGCGGTAGAACCATCTAAATCCAGCAGTTGAAATCCTGTAGCTACAGCAGCCTGCTCAAAATCCTCAGGAGTTAATTTGTCTAACCGGAGTTTCTGGATAGAATGTTTGAGTGAAATTTCCCAAAAACTGATGGCACTAACCAGAATAACCTGTCCGGAATCTTCAAGAATATTTCTAACGGGAGTCGATAATTTCTGAGGTTCTGTAACTGCCCAAATTAGCGTATGTGTATCCAGGAGGTAGTTCATAGACCCAGGAATTCCTCCTCTGTAATTTTAAAATCGTCGGTAAATAGGACGTTCCCTTTATCTTTCAATAATCCCAACTGTCGCTTTGCAGGCTTTCGAGTCGATTTCGGAACCAGATAAGCGACAATTTCCTTCTTTTTGCCAAAGGTAACGGCAATCTCCTCTCCTGCTTTCACCTCCTGAATAACTTCCGAAAATCGGGCTTTCAAATCCCCAACCGTCATTGTTTTCATCGCTTCTGTCTTTATTACCAAAGCTACCTCTTTCCTGACAACTTGTCAAGAAAAAAAGGAATAAAGGAGGAGCGTAATCATGTCCACCCTTTATTCCTTTCCTCCTCTACTCCCTCCCTACCAGCTCGGCCTCTTTCAGACATGCGAATACCTCCCGGTAGAAATCCGGATGCGACTGCCAGGTCTGGGCCGTTACCATGTTTCCGTCGCGGACAGCCTGCTGGGTAGAATAGGTCCCCCCGCCCATCTCGATCTCGGCGCGGACATGCTCGTAGGCGGTAACCGTGCGATTATTGGCCAGGCCGGCCGTTACCAGAATCTGGATACCGTGGCAGATGGCAAAAACCCACTTGCCCTGGCGGTCAAACTCACGCACCACTTCCAGCAGAACGGTATGGTTGCGCAGGTACTCGGGCGCGCGACCGCCGAGCAGCAAAATGGCATCGTATTCATCTACCACCACATCCTGAATGGTCAGGTCGGAGGCCAGGCAATAGCCGGGGCGCTCGATGTAGGTATCCCAGCCGGGCTCAAAATCGTGCATGACCAGGTTGAGCCGGCGCTTGCTGGGGGCAGCAATTACGGCCGTATCGCCCTCTTCCTGAAAGCGGTGTACAGCGTATAAGGTTTCGTAGCTTTCGCCACCATCGCCGGTGACGACCAGTATTTTGCGATTCATGGGAATAAGCGATTAGGGTTTCGGGCGGAAATATAGCCATTTTACCAGACAACATTCAGTCCCTCACTGGTATACTTCTTCATCATCTAACGCAACACAGCATCAACCGGAGTTTGATTTTCAGCCGTTCAACGGCGTACCGGTATGCCATTGAATAGCTGAATAAAACGTGTACATTAGGTCAACGATGTCTGTTAAACTGGGTCTATGAACGGAATCAACATCCTGCTGCTGTGTGTTGCTCTGCTTGGCTTTCTGCCGCTGGCTATTTTTATCTATAAAAAGAATTTAGCAAAGCGGATCTTGACAACCGGCCGGGCTACCAGGGCAAGTGTTTATCATATCACTACCAATAGAAAATCAAACACGACGGTAGTGTACTACTTTTTCATTGCCTCGAACGGCAGACAGTACAAGGGTAACCTCACCACCCGGCCGGGTGAGTACCGGATAAACGGGACGGTTGATGTGTTTTATTTGCCGGATAACCCACATCACAATACGGTCAAAGGAGCCTGGAACGACAACTGGTTTCTGCTATTTGTCGTTGCTATAGCCCTCGCCATTGTATATATGATGTATAAACTTTATTTGATGTTGAATTTGGAAACGTTATGAACAGCCTGTTTGCCGATAAATATTTATAAAAGCTATGCGACTGGTATTCCTTCTGCTTCTTAATCCGACTTTGCTGTTTTCCCAATATTCCACCAAAAAAGTTATTATGGAAGGGAAAGGCGCGCCTGTTGTTTTACTGGCAGGTGGCCGTTGGGATATGAAATCCTTTTCCGAGCCCGCTGCGGTATTAAGCATTGATCACCGGGTCATCCGCATGGAGCACTTCAACGTGCAATACGCTAACGAAGGCCTGCCACTGCCACCCGGATACTCGTTGAAACAGGAAAGTGAGGCCATTGGAAGAACACTTGACGCTTTAGGAGTTAAGGAGCCTGTAACACTTATCGGATGGTCCTTTGGCGCTTTATTAGCCATGGACTTTGCGCTAAATCATCCGGAGCGTATCCGAAAGCTGGTGCTTTATGAACCACCGGCCTTTTGGGTAGCAAAAGCTAAAGGGGAATCACCCGAGGGAATGCAGCAAATGATCCAACTCTCAAAATCCTTTACCCCTTCATCAACAATAACGGAAGGACAACTGGCGCAATTTAGGTGTATACTCGACCACTGCGATACAACTCAACTCCGCAGGCATCCACAGTGGCCGGTGTGGGTGAAACAAAAAGACAGATTGCGGGGGCTGTCTGTTGTTGCCAATCATACCGACTCCATTACTCGTTTGCACGCTTTTAAACAGCCGGTGTTACTACTTACGGGAAAAGGAACTGTGGCTTTTCACAGGCGTATTAATCAGTTACTGGCCGAAGAATTTCCACGGGTAACGGCAAAAGAAATTGCCGGTGGTCATTCAGCCCCACAGGCAGCCGTTCAGGAGTTTATCAATGCTATTCAGGAATTTATTAAATAAAGTAATTACAACCAACTAGGCTATGATTAAGCCCAATCAGGTATTCAACTTTTTTCTCTATGTAATTATTCTGGTGGAGCAACCCACCCCGCCAGCTCCTGCCAGGAAATCAGCGCGATAGCCAGAACGGCCAGGGCTAAACCGATCTTGTTGGCGATTGATAGCTTTTCGTGAAAGAACAAGCCTGCGGTGAGGGCTGCTACCAGAATGACGCCGATGTTGTAGAGCGGATACACAAACGCACCATTGCCGCCGAAAGCTGAGAGCGCCAGCAGCAGGGTGTAAAAGCTCAGGAAGTTGGGTACACCCAGCGTAACGGCCGCTACCAGACTACGGACTTCCAGTTTTTCCCTGCCCTGCACCAGCCGCACCGCCAGCATCAGCATCCCGGCGATAACGGCCCCCAGCACCATCACCAGGGTTACCAATACGGTCTGGTCGGTGGATGGAATGTAGTGGATGTTCATGTAGTTGATCAGCGTGTTGGTAGCTCCGTACATCAGAAAAACCGCCACCGGCAGCAACACGTTTATACCAACCGTCCGGCGCTGGGCTTTCTCTTCTTTCTTAACCGTACTCAGGCCCACCGCCACCAGCGCCAGCACCAGACCGAAGTAATTCCAGCCATCGAAGGTTTTGCCGCCCACCCGGAACACAAACAGGCTGAAACAGACCGGTATCACCAGCGACAGGTTATTGGCCAGCGACGTTACCGTAATGCCCATCCGCTGCGTGGAAGCCCCCGACAGCATAAAGGTGATAATAAAGCCCACGCCTAAGCCCAGGGCGAGCCAAGTCCAGGTTTGCGAAAGGTCCACGGTAAACGTCTGTCCGGCCGGCATCAGTAAATAACCGGTCAGGAAACAGACGGGGTAGTTAAAGACAATGGCCTGAAAGGTATTGACCTGGAACCGGGGAAATACCCGGAAATTAAGCAGCAATACTACCGATAACAGTACGCTGAGTATCAGATAGAGCATAATCGTTACGAATGGGTAGTCCGTAGGCGTACGAACGAAAGTTGACCCAAAATTGCAACGATTTATGAAGCGATGTATGCCGGATGAACCATATTTTCAAACGAATAGATCTCATCCCATTTGGCCTGGGTAATCAGCTGACGCTCCACCACTACCAGCTGATGCACTGATTTACCCGTCGCGAGCGCTTCTTTGGCAATGGCGGCCGATGTCTCGTAACCCAGAATGGGGTTGAGGGCCGTGACGATGCCGATGCTGTTCATCACCATATTCCGGCACACATCCACGTTGGCCGTAATGCCGTCTACGCATTTGGTCCAGAGGGTATTCACAGCGTTGGTCATGTAGTTGAGTGCCGTAAACAGGCTGAACGCAATCACCGGTTCCATCACGTTCAATTGCAACTGTCCGGCTTCAGCGGCCATGGTAATGGTCATATCGGCTCCCACCACATAAAAAGCTGTTTGGTTTACCACCTCCGGAATTACCGGATTTACCTTTCCCGGCATAATGGAAGACCCCGGCTGCAGGGGCGGCAGCCTGATCTCGTTCAGGCCGGTGCGGGGTCCCGACGACAATAGCCGCAAGTCATTACAGATCTTTGAGAGCTTAATGGCGCTGCGTTTCAGCGAGCCCGACACCTGCACGTAGGTACCCATGTCGGAGGTGGCTTCAATCAGGTCCGGGGCCAGGTGCATGGGCAGGCCGGAGACCTCGGCCAGGTACTTCACGCATAGTTCCGGATAGCCTTCGGGCGCGTTGATGCGGGTGCCGATGGCCGTAGCTCCCATATTGCATTCGAGCAGCTTGTGCTGGGCCTCGCGCATGTGCCGGATATCGTCGCCAATGGTGGTCGCAAAGGCATGAAACTCCTGCCCCAGCGTCATGGGGACGGCATCCTGCAGCTGGGTCCGGCCCATTTTCAGCACGTCACTGAACGCATCTGCTTTCCGGGAAAACGACTGCCGCAAGGCCGCCAGCGCATCCAGGTAGGCTTCTACCTTCCGGTTCAGGGCCATCATGAGCGCTGTCGGGTAGGCATCGTTGGTCGACTGTGAGCAGTTGACGTGGTTGTTGGGGTGCAGGTGCTGGTACTCGCCTTTGTGGTAGCCGAGGTATTCGAGGCCGATGTTGGCGATTACCTCGTTCACGTTCATATTGACCGACGTACCGGCACCACCCTGAATCAGGTCCGTTAGAAACTGGTCCTGGTATTCACCGGCAATCAGCCTGTCGCAGGCAAACACAATGGCTTCCGCGAGTTGGGTGTCCAGTACGCCCAGATCCCGGTTGGCCAGGGCAGCCGCTTTTTTCACGTAGGCAAACGCCTGGATAAAGTAGGGTTCGGTGGCGTTGGTGATGCCGGTTATGGTAAAGTTCTCCAGCGCCCGCAGGGTTTGAATCCCGTAGTAGGCGGTATTGGGGATCTGTTTTTCGCCAAGAAAATCGTGCTCAACGCGGTATGTTATGTCATCCATCGGAAAATGCAGGATTATGCTTCGGTAGCAGGCCGGCGTTTACCGCTGCTCCTAGTACATACCACCTGCACGTAAAAAAGTTAAGAAGCTTTTTTACCCGCCCAAGCGGTTTTCCCGGTGCAACATTGGTTGCTGAAACAGGAACATTTTCCTACCTTACACCCATTCCTGCCACCATACCCACCGTATTATGCTCACCGGCCTCTTTTCAAACACTATAAAAACCTGTAAACTGCTCCTAGCTACGTTCGCTTTACTTACGTTGTCTATTGCCTGTGCGCAGATCCCCCCGAAAAAGCACCCCAAAACCAGCGGCAAAGGCTGGACCAACCTGTTCAAGGCTGATCTGTCTAACGCTACCTATCCCAAAGGTGTCTGGAGCCTGACAAACGGCGAACTGACCGCTACCGAAGACAAATCGATCTGGACCAGACGGCCGTACAATGATTTTATCCTGGACCTGGAATTCAAGACCGCACCGGGCACCAACAGTGGTGTTATTGTTTACGCCAGCGATACCGTCAACTGGATACCCAATTCGGTGGAGATTCAGATTGCCGATGATTACAGCGAGGAATGGAGAAAATCGCCAGCGTACTACCAGTGTGCCGCTATATTCGGGCACAAGGCGGCTACGAAGCAAAACGTGGTGAAGCAGCCGGGTGCGTGGAACCGCTACACCATCACCTGCCAGGGCAAAAAGATCTGGGTGGTATTAAACAACCAGTTGGTCAATACCATCGATCTGAGCGAGTACACCTCCGCCAAAAAGAACCCCGACGGCACCGACATTCCTAATTGGCTCAGCAAACCACTCTCCTCCCTGCCCACGCAGGGCTATATTGGCTTTCAGGGCAAGCATGCCGGCGCCCCTATCTGGTTCCGCAACATCCGGGTTCAGGAACTGTAACCTCAGTATGTCAACAACCGGAACTGGCGACGGACATCGGCTAATGCGGAAACCCGGACAATATAAAGCCCCTTCATACAGCCCATCCGTCATCCTTACCTCCATGCCGTGCGCCCGCTGGCCTACCACCCGCACGCGAGCAATGAGTATCTGCGGTTTGCCGTATACCCCCTGAACCACGTCCATAAACGCCCCCCCCATCCATGCAGGAACAGGCGCCGGCGGTTGTCACACCCAGCATGGCCAGCAGGCAAAAAAGTATGAGTTGTTTCATCAGCCTAGTCTTTGCCGAAAAGACCCATTTTTTACCAGGATGGTTGAAGGCAAACGGAAAAAGACACTGACTATTGGACACCACACACGCCCTGGACATCAAATCTAACGTCCAGTGTCCAGCCTCCTCAATGCACCCGTATCTGTCTTTGAAACTCCCTGATCAGCCGGGTGTTGCCGGCCAGCCAGATCACATCGCCGAGCAGAAAGAGCGTAGTGGAGTCGGGATTGAGCAGGCGCCTGCCTTCCCGCTCGATGCCCACGATCAGGCCCTGCGTTTTTTCGTTGATCTGAGACTCCCAGATACTTTGTCCAACAAACGGAAATGCTTCATCAACGGTGATTCGCTCCAGCGAGACTTCATGAACCGGCGTAGTTATCGGAGTCCCATCCTCTTCTACCAGCGTCCGGAACTGCTCCAGTTGCGAGTCTGTGCCAATAACAGCCAGTTTATCTCCCGGAAAGAGCCGGTCGTACCGGTTCGGTACCAGCCTGGTGATCCGCCCCCGCTCAATAGAAATAATGTTGACACCATATCGCTCCCGGATTGCCAGTTCTTCCAGGGTCTTACCCACGCACGCCGACTCCGGGATGACCTCCACATAAGCCAGGTGCGCATCCCAGGGCAGCAGGTTACGGCCGGGCCGGTTTTTTTGGTGTTGCTGTCGTCCGTGAAAGTTCACCAGAAAATGCTTTTCAATGCGGTCGTACAAAAACGGAATCCGCTTACCCATCAGCCACCAGATTAGCCCAATCAGCAGCATGGCCAGTATCATCAGGGTAAACGAAAAGTGCTGATTCAGGTAAAACAGAATCAACCCTAAGGCCAGCACAACCCGAACGCTGTTGAGCACGACCAGCGGCCCTTGATAGGCCTGTTTATCGGCCCAGATGCGATTGTAGGTAGCCGGGTAAACGGGTCGTAAGGCCAGGGCCCAAAGGAACGGCACCATCAGCACCAGCGAACCCAGGCCAGTTAGGAGTTTCGCCCAGGCCTGGCTCATATTCCCGTTTACCAGAGCCGGCAAAAGCACCCGGGAGGTTAACAGGACGATACCGGCAATGACAATGGTATTGATCAGCATGGTCTGCAGGTAGGCCCGGATCAGCAGCCGCCAGTCGCTTACGCTGCCGATGCTCCGGGCTCCGGCGCTGTAGTTTCGCAGCATGATCCGGGTACGTTTACTGAACCGGTTCTCCAGCCAGCCGTATACCGGTTCAGCCGCCCGCATCAGATACGGCGTGGTGAAGGCGGTAATTCCCGACACTGCCACGGCAATCGGGTACAAAAAATTCTCGGTTACCCGCAGACTTAACCCCAGACTGGCAATGATGAACGAAAATTCGCCGATCTGCGTGAGGCTCATGCCGGTCTGGATAGCCCCCTTCAGCGGCTGCCCGGCAATGAGGGAGCCTAGTGTCACGTACACGGCCTTACCAACAATCACCGCCACGGTAATCAACGCAATGGGACCGGCATACTGCACCAGCACCGTCATATCAATCAGCATTCCCACCGACACGAAAAACACCGCGCCGAACAAATCCCGGATCGGCTTGAGCAGGTGTTCAATGCGTTCACCATACACCGTTTCGGCCAGAATAGAACCCATGATGAACGCGCCTAAGGCAGACGAAAAGCCGACACTGGTTACCAGCATGACCATGCCCAGACACAAGGCCAGCGAGATCACCAGCAGGGTTTCGTCGTTGATGAATCTACGGCTGGCCCGCAGCAGCGAGGGAATCAGGAAAATGCCCCCCAGAAACCAGATTACCAGAAAGAAGACAAGTTTTAGTACCGCCGTCAGCATCTCGGTACTGAACAACTGATTGGTAGCGGCCAGGGTAGACAGCAGCACCATGAGCAGAATGGCAACCAGATCTTCAATGATCAGCACCCCAAATACCACGCCGGCAAACTGCTGGGTTTTAATCCCCAGCTCTTCAAAGGCGCGAAAGATGATGGTCGTAGACGAGATGGCGATGATCCCGCCCAGAAAGATACTGTTCATGGTTGACCACCCCAGCGCCTGCCCCGTCAGATAGCCCAGCACCAGCATCCCCGAAATCTCGAAAATGCCGGTTATAACGGCCGTTCCTCCTACCTGAGCCAGTTTTTTGATGCTAAACTCCAGCCCGAGGTTGAACAGCAGGATAATGACGCCGATGTCGGCCCAGATCCGGATCGTCTCCGGATCGGTAATGGTCGGGAAAAGCGGAAAATTAGGGCCTATCAGCAGCCCCGCCAGGATATAGCCCAGCACCAGGGGCTGTTTAAGCCGTTTAAAGAGCAGGGTCGTAACGGCCGCTGCACCCAAAATTAAAGCCAGGTCACGGATCAGATAGGGCAAGTGGGTCATAAATAATTCCTGTTCGGAATCCTGCTTTCCGGCAGGAGTTCTCTCCATAAACCGACGTATAGCGGTTTAGGCAGCCCCCGCAACATTTTTTTATTTACGACCACCCTCTTTCGTAATTCGCTCCAGCTACGAATCTCTAGGGATAGCTGGATTTTCTGAGTGCGTTTTGGAATGTTTCTGAAAGCGCTTAATCAGTTTGGTGTTTCCCGCCAGCCAGAGTACATCACCCGCCAGAAAGATGGTGGTGGAGTCGGGATTGAGCAGGCGCCTGCCTTCCCGCTCGATACCCACGATCAACCCCTGGGTGGCTTCCCGGATACCCGATTCCCGTATCGACCGGCCAACGAACGGAAACGAGGTATCTACCGTAAGTTTTTGCAGCGACACCTCCTGCACCACCGTATCCAGCGACGTATCTTCTGTCTCCCCTGACTCCAGCAAATGCCTGAATTGTTCCAGTTGCTGATCGGTACCGATGACTGCCAGTTTATCGTTGGGGTATAGCTGATCTGTCCGGTTCGGTACCAGTTTGGTGATGCGGCCCCGCTCAATAGACACGATGTTGATGCCGAACCGTTCGCGTAAGGCCAGAGCCTGCAGCGGCTTACCGATCAGCGAGGACTCCGGCGCTACGTCGACATAGGCCAGATGGGCATCCCAGGGCCGCAGGTTCCAGCCGGGCCGGGCATGCTGCTGGTGCTGATGAGCGTGTAGATTCAACAAAAACTGCCTTTCCATCAAATCATAGATCAGCGGGACATGATCTACCATCAAGCCAGCCAGTAAGGCCAGCAACAGCAGCACCATAACCACCACGGCCAGGGAGAAAAGCTGACTAAGGTAAAACAGGACTAAACCAACCGCCACCACGACCCGGCCGACAGTTAAAACAAGCAGCGGCCCCCGGAACGACTTTTTGGCTGCCCACCCCTGCACGTTAACCGAGCTGTTGACGGGCCGGAAGGCCAGTGCCCACAGAAACGGGATCATCAGCGACAGCGCGATCAGCCCGGTCAGCAACTGCGCCCAGACGGGTTGCATCCCATGCGACAGCCAGTATGGAGACAACACCCGCGTGGCCAGCAGAATAATGCCTACCACCACAATACCGTTCACCACCATCGTCTGAACGTACGACCGCATCAGCACCCGCCAGTTGCTTACGCTCCCGATGGTCTGCGCGCCGGCGCTGTAGCTGCTCAGCACCATCCGGGTCCGCTTACTCAGCCGCCCCTCCAGCCAATCGTACACCGGCCCGGCGGCCCGAATCAGATACGGTGTTGTAAAAGCAGTCAGCGCCGATACCCCGACGGCAATGGGATACAAAAAATCACTGGTTACCCGCAGGCTCAACCCCAGCGTGGCAATAATAAAGGAAAATTCGCCGATCTGCGTGAGGCTCATGCCGGTCTGGATGGCCCCCTTCAGCGGCTGACCTGCCACCAGGGCACCCACGGTTACATGAAACGCCTTACCGGCAATAACCACCACGGTAATCAGCGCAATGGGACCGGCATACTGAACCAGCACCGCCGGATCAATCAACATACCGACCGACACAAAAAACACCGCGCCGAACAAATCCCGGATCGGCTTGAGCAGGTGTTCGATGCGCTCTACAAACAGCGTTTCGGCCAGAATAGAGCCCATGATAAAAGCACCCAAAGCGGACGAAAAGCCCACACTGGTCACCAGCATAACCATGCCCAGACAGAGGGCCAGCGAGATCACCAGCAGGGTTTCGTCATTGATGAATTTACGGCTGGCCCGCAGCAGCGAAGGAATGAGCAGAATACCACCCAGAAACCAGATTACCAGGAAGAAACCAAGCTTCAGCACCGCCGTCAACATCTCGGTACTGAACAGCTGATTGGTGGCCGCCAGCGTCGATAAAAGTACCAGCAGCAGAATGGCAACCAGGTCTTCAATGATGAGGATACCGAATACCAGACTGGCAAACTGCTGGGTTTTCACCCCCAGCTCTTCAAAGGCGCGGAAGATGATGGTGGTCGATGAAATAGCAACCATACCCCCCAGAAAGATGCAGTCCATGGTCGACCAACCCAGCACCTGCCCCGTCAGGTAGCCCAGTCCCAGCATCCCGCCGATCTCAATCAGACCAGTCAGCCCAGCGGTTCCTCCTACCTGAGCCAGTTTCTTGAAACTAAACTCCAGCCCAAGGTTAAACAGCAGGATAATCACGCCAATGTCGGCCCAGATCCGGATTGTCTCCGGATCGGCGATGGTTGGAAAAAGCGGAAGATTAGGCCCTACCAGCAACCCGGCCAGAATATAACCCAGCACCAATGGCTGCTTCAGGCGCTTGAAAAGCAGGGTCGTGACGGCCGCTGCGCCTAAGATCAGCGCCAGATCACGGATCAGATTTGGTAAGTGGACCATACAGACAAACGGGTTGAGGGTAACAAGTCTACAGAACAAGGCCTGTCAACGCAAGTTCAAGACCTGGCGGGAGATCCCGATAACGGCGAAGCGGCAGCGACTCCTGCCGCGCAAAAGCCCGGCACAGGGCCGTTGGCAGGACCGGCAGGAAGCCCGGCGATGGAAACTCATGCGTGTTCGTCCGGACGCTGAACAAAGTCGCGTCGGAAAAGCAGTTGGATTTGTGCCCTGACGGGGCGGAATGCCTGCCTTTCCGCTCGGCTATCGGCTCCGCCTTAACCAAAACTATCGGCAACAGCACAAGAAGGAAGGCCGCCAGCCATCCGGCCCGTTTGGTGCCTTCCCTGTCGTATGTGCAGCGGGTCTCCTTTCATGCCTCTAAACAAACTTAGCGTTTTCTGTCAAGACTACCAAGCCCGTACCCCAGTCTGGCAGTGACGCTACATGCAGCAGGACCAGGCGTTCCCCTGTTCAACAATTCGGCTTATTTCCTTATCTTGCCAGATAATTTTATTTAATCCGGCACCGTTACCATATCCCGCATGACTCGCCTGCTAATCCAGTTTGCACATCCGGCCCTGGAGAAATCCCGCGTCAATCGGTTGATTCTGTCGATGCTCAAAACACTCGACTTTGTCACCATTAATGATCTCTACGAAAACTACCCTGATTTTGATATTGATATTGACCGGGAGCAGCAGTTGTTGCTGGACCACGAGTACGTTATTCTGCAGCACCCGTTTTACTGGTATAGTTCCCCGGCCATTATCAAACAATGGGAGGATCTTGTGCTGGAGCATGGATGGGCCTACGGCCGGGAGGGCGTAGCCCTTACCGGCAAGAAAATGATGAATGCCGTCACGGTCGGCGGCCGCCACGAAGCGTACCGGGAAGGCAGCTTTAACCGCTTTACCATCCGCCAGTTTCTGGCCCCGTTTGACCAGACTGCCAACCTGTGCAAAATGACCTACCTTCCGCCGTTTATCATCTCCGGTACACACCGGCTGACTGACGAAATGATCCGGCACCACGTAAGCCGGTATCAGCAGTTTCTGGAAATGCTGGCCAGTGGCCAGTTCGATATTAACGCCGTGAAAAATCTGGAAAATCTCAACGACCTTATCCCACTTAATCAGCCGTTATGAGCCGCACCGTTCTAATTCAGGCCATTATTTACCTGGCCTCAGGCGTACTCTTTGTTCCCCTGGCCAAACGACTGGGACTCGGCTCCGTGCTGGGATACCTGCTGGCGGGGGTGGCTATCGGTCCGGCCGTACTGGGGCTGGTTGGGGCCGAAGGCCAGGATATTATGCACTTTGCCGAATTTGGCGTGGTCATTATGCTGTTCCTGATCGGTCTTGAACTGGAACCTGAACTGCTCTGGAAATTACGGATACCTATTCTCGGTCTGGGCGGCCTGCAGGTTCTGCTCACCGCCCTGCTGATCGGCGGATTAGGTATCCTGGCCGGTCTGGCCTGGCAACCGGCACTGGCGCTAGGGATGATTCTGTCCATGTCCTCGACGGCGATTGTGCTGCAGACCATGAACGAAAAAGGCCTGATGCAAACCTCAACCGGGCAGAGTACGTTTTCGGTATTGCTGTTTCAGGATATCGCCGTGATTCCTATTCTGGCCCTGCTGCCACTGCTGGCAACGTTCCCGGTCAGTACGATTGCCGGTGATCACGGGCACGATTCGCTGGTTGGGGGACTGCCGGGCTGGCTGCGGATGCTGGTGGTGCTGGCTGCGGTGCTGGCGGTGGTATTTCTGGGACGTGTAGTTATGCGCCCCGTCTTTCAGATCATTGCCCGCACCGGCTTGCGGGAAGTATTTATCGCCACGGCCCTGCTGCTGGTGGTGGGTGTAGCACTGCTGATGGAGACGGTAGGCCTTAGTCCGGCCCTCGGCTCGTTTGTGGCCGGGGTCGTACTGGCAAACAGCGAATACAAACACGAACTGGAGAGCGACATTGACCCGTTTAAAGGACTGCTGCTCGGATTGTTCTTTATATCTGTCGGCGCTTCCATCAACTTCGACCTGATTCTCTCAAATCCGGGGCTCATTGCCGCTATCGTTGGCGGTATGATGCTGGCAAAAGCCACGATACTGGCTATTCTGGGAAAACGATTCAAACTCAGCACCGACCAGAACCTCACCTTTGCCCTGGCCCTCTGCCAGGTGGGCGAGTTTGCCTTTGTTCTGTTGTCTTTCGCCCTGCAAAACGGCATTCTGCCCGCTGAACTGGTTAGCCTTATGACAGCCGCCGTAGCCATCAGTATGGCGCTGACTCCGCTGGCTTTTCTGTTGAACGAGAAGGTGCTGCTACCCCGGATCGGGACCAAAGAAACACCCCGGAAGCAGGCAGATCATATAGACGAACACCACCCTGTCATTATTGCAGGCTTCGGGCGGTTTGGTAACATTGTCGGTCGCTTTCTGCGGGCCAACAAGATTGGTACCACGGTACTCGATTTTGACTCCGACCGGGTTGATGTGCTGCGGAAGATTGGGCTTAAAGTCTACTATGGCGATGCCTCCCGGTACGATCTGCTGCGTTCGGCCGGGGCCGAACACGCCAAGCTCATTATCATTGCCCTTGGTTCGCCGGAAAAATCAAAGGCCCTCGTCGAAACCGTACAGAAACACTTTCCGCACCTCAAGATTCTGGTCCGGGCTTATGACCGCGACGATGCTTATGATTTTATGGAGTCAGGCGTTGAGCATATTTATCGCGAAACGATTGACACCTCCCTGCGCCTGGGCGTCGATGCCATGAAACTGCTGGGCATGCGGGCGTATCACTCCCAGCGGGCGGCCCGGCTCTTTCTTAAGCACGACGACAAAGCCCTGACTGAACTGGCGGCCGTCCGACACGACCGCAAGCAGTACTTCTCGACGGCCCGCCGGCGTATTCAGGAACTCGAACAACTCATCGGCTCAGACGAAGCGAACCGGTGGCTCAAAGAAGTTGACGAAGGCTGGGACCCGGACAGTCTGCGCGAAGAGGCTAACCGTGGTATGTTTATACGACCAGAGAACGGAACCACTGGTCCGGTTAACGCTTAATGTCAACAGATCCGGTTCCTGTGTTTATTCATCTGCTACGGCAGCAATACCCGGTCGATTACATGAATCACCCCGTTGGTAGCCATCATATCAGGCTGCGTTACATTTGCGGCTGACGTCCCGTTGCCACTACCCAGGATAGTGACGGCATTGCCACTGACTGTAACGGCGGCCGTTCCTCCCTGCAGGGTTGTTACCCTCCCGGTTGTGTAGAAAGGCGAAAATACCCGGCCGTTCACCACATGATACGTCAGTATGTTTTGTAAGGTTGCCGCATCGGCCCGGTTAATCGCCGTTGTATCAGCATAGCCGGCCGCCTGAAACGCGGCATTGGTCGGCGCAAAAACTGTGAGCGGGTTAGCCGATGTCGACAGCGCATTCAGTACCGCAGCCCCTCCCCGTCTGACAGCCGCTACCAGTAAACTCAGGTTTGGATTAGTCTGCGCCACCTGGAGCAGATTGCCGGCCGGTGGCATAAGCAACCGGTCGATCAGATACAGAGTTCCTCCGTTGCTGAGCAGCTGTGTCTCCAGGAGTTGCGCATTATTGATATATACCCGGTTGGTAGCCGTGTTCCGGTTGATGTACGCCATGGCATTGCCTGCCGTTGTTACGGTTGCCGTACCCGACGTTTCGAACACCGACGGGGGTACGTTAGTCCGCAGCATATGGTACCGGAGTACCTGCTGCAACGTAGCAATAGGTGCCGCATTAATGGCATTGACATCAGCATACCCAGCCCGGCGGAAGGCCGCATCGGAAGGCACAAACAAGGTTATATTGTTTCTCCGGATCGAGTCGGTAAGGCCCGCCCGGCTTAGTGAAGCGCTGAATAGAGAGTAGTTTCCCGCCGTCGTATTGGTGCTGGCGTCAAACCAGTCGGCTGCGGTTTGATACTGCGGACTTATATTGGCATCGTCATCAGTAGTATTTTCGCAACTGGTCAGCGCCAGACTGCCCGCAATCAGCGTAGCCAGCCATAGGCCCGTCGTGACCTGGAAAAACAATCGGTTTATCATATCAATTTACAATTCGTGAACGTAAGTATCCACTGGCGGCTGCCCAATCCGGCGGCACCTGTAAGTACCAACCCCTCAGGTAAAGTATTGTTGCCTTTTACGAGTGTGGGACCAAGCCATATACTCAGTTCATAACAATATTGGTAAGCACATCCCCCGGCAAAGTTGTTTACCATTACAGATTATACAACCTTTGTCGACATAATCCATTACAGTCCATGCAAATCTCAAAACACAAAGTAGCCGGCATCAACTACACGCTTCGCGATAATGACGGCAACGTACTCGACTCCAGTGAGGGGCGCGATCCGCTCTACTATCTGCACGGAGAAGGCAATCTGATTCCGGGCATGGAAGAAGGCCTCGAAGGCAAAACAGAAGGCGATAAGTTTGAATTGAAAGTATCTCCCGATAAAGGCTACGGTGAACGTGATCCCGAGCTGGTGCAGGAGGTTCCCCGCAGCGCCTTTGGCACGCAGGACGTCCGTCCCGGCATGCAGTTTCAGGCCAATCATGGCCAGATTGTCACCGTCACCCAGGTCGGCGGTGAGCAGGTCACTATCGATGCCAACCACCCGCTGGCTGGTCAGGAACTGAATTTTGACGTTGAAATCATAGAAGTTCGCGACGCCACGGCGGAAGAAATCGCCCACGGCCACGTACACGGACCCGGCGGTCATCAACATTAACGCTTAATTGCAAAAAGGCCGTTCACGCGGCCTTTTTTGTTGGCGGCAGTAACTTCGCCAAACGACCAATGGTATTAGCCAGCTTAATTGCCATACAGATTCCGGGCAATAAATTCATTGCGAAGCTTGCCCTTAGGATCGTATTGCTTAGCCAGCTGTTTAAAGTCGTGGAGCTTTTCATAGAGCGACTGAAGTTTGGCCGGCGCCATAGTAAAAAGCTTTCCCCAATGCGGCCGGGCCTGGTAGGCTGCCAGCTCTTTTTCAATCAGAGGCAACACCTTGCTAACGGATGGCCAATCCTGCTTCCAGGTAAAATGCAGCGCAATGCTCGGTTGTTTATAACACGGACTCATCCAAAGCTCATCGGCGGCAATGCTGCGTACCTCCGAAATCATCAGATGCGGACTCACCTGGTTACGCAGCCGCTCTACCGCCAGAATAGCCTCGACGGCGTGCTGCCGGGGCACAAAATATTCGGACTGCAACTCTTTACCGCTGCTGGGGGTGAACCCCATTCGGAAGTGCGGCAGCCGCTCATACCACGGTCCAGTCACCCCCATCTGTTCGGTGCAGTTCTCAGCCGATAGTTCAGCGATGGGATGCAGGTTCTTTGTCGCATGCATCGCTCCATAAAAGTCAGCATTTGGCTGGAAGGCAGAACTGGCTTCCAGCCGGCTTTTAATCCAGACTTCGTTGATCCGCTGCTTCTGCCAGTCGGTAAAGAGGCTGACGCTGTAGCCACTCGCCATTATAGCGTTAAAATGCTCCTTTAGCTGACTAAGCGGTAAGTTCTCGTATACATACTGCTTCATCATATACGTCGGCTGCAGGTCAAGGGTAACCTTAGTGACTACTCCCAGCGTACCCAGGCCGACTACGGCTCCCCGGAACGTGTCGCCGTCTTTCTTCCGGGAGAGTCTTACCACGTCGCCACCTGCCGTTATCATCTCCAGTGCCGATACCGCCGTAGCCAGATTTCCGTTTTTCATACCTGACCCGTGCGTTGCCGTGGCACAGGCACCGGCGATGGAGATATGCGGCAGCGAAGCCAGGTTGTGCAGGGCAAACCCGTTCTTGTGCAGATAGGGAGCCAGTTGTCCGTACTTTAATCCGGCATCAACGGTCACTGTACGGGCCGGGGCGTCTATGGCAATAGCCGCTTCCATCGGTATTGGCGAGACGAGGTTCTGCGTGCTGTCGGCAATACCATTGAAGCAATGACGGGTGCCCAATACCCGAAGGCTGTCCAACTTCTTAACCAGCGCCTGCACCTGAGCTGCGGAGGAGGGCCGATGCAAACAATCGGTGCTATACGTATAATTTCCCGCCCAGTTCTTTAGCTTTGTTTCGCCTGCCCAGGTCAGCAGGGGTGAAAGCACCGGGCTAGCGATCACCGCTGAGGATAGTTTGATAAACGTTCTCTTTTTCATGGTTGAGGGTGAAGAGGTAAAGATAAAACGTAAAGTGTACTCCTGCTCCTGAATAGGCTAAAGTTTCTGCCCCCGCCAAGGAGTTCGTAAACGGTTGCCCGATTACTGACCTGACTGTCTATCTTTACAGGCAAGAAGCAACTCTATTAACCAGATAGTATGAAAAAATTAATTTATTTCGCCTTAACCTTATGTTTGAGCCTGCCGGCTTTGGCCCAGACAGATGATGGTGTGAACACTTTTGCGGTAAAAGTAAACGGCAAGGAATGGAAAGGCAAAGCTCAACGGCTAGTACTGCCTTTAGGCTTAAACTATATCGCCATTGCCGGCATGTCGGTTAATCCAGACATCCAGACCTGGGTTCGTTTTGTATATACCGATAATCTGAAACCCGGTACTTACCAGATTGTCCGTGAGGCTGATATGGAGAGTAAACTTCGGTCGACCGGCATGGTCGCCCTGGTCGACTACACCGAAGAAACCGGTAAACTAGGTATGGGTTTTCACGACGGTGAGTCAAATGAAGGAACGGTAACCATCACCAAAGTTACCGATACCTCAATTGAAGGCACTTTCGAAGCTAAGCTAAAAGGCGTTTACTACCAGAAGCGGGCCTCGGCCGTATTGACGGGATTGGGTATTCAGAATAACCTCGAAGAAAAAGCGATTACGGCCGCCGGCGGTGGTATGTTGGTCAAAGGCGATCCACACGAACACGACAACTGCAAAAAGACCAATAAAACGGATGAGATTACGCTGACCGGAGGTACATTTAAAGTCAGTTGGAATGGCAACCAGGCCCAGAAGAAGAGTAAATAGGCATCAGCCGTTCTCAGTAGGCCGACACTGGTACCGGGAGTGGTTCATCAGAAAATAGAAAACTTCAATAAGAAGCCTGCAAAAGCGGGCTTCTTATTTTATTACAAACCGGCCTATACATCCTGTATGCTTTCTGCCTGCAGAGAACTGCCAACTTACTAAACTATGTCTTTACCCACTCATCCAGATCTGGCTCCAATCACCCGTCACTTGCGGGCTATGTACAGTTCTCGTTTACTCATTGCCGCCGTTCACCACCTCTATGTATTTGAAGAGTTGGCCACTAGTCCGCTTTCCATAGAAGACTTACAAACACGACTTGGATTGAAGGAGCGGCCAGCCATGGTTCTTTTCCCGGCACTTTGCGCAATGGGTATGCTAGCGTTCAACAGAGCCAACCAGTTGCAACTAACGGATCTGGGAACCTGTTTAACCTATCGTGCAAATCCTAACCTGGCTGCGTATGTCGGCCTTGAAAAGAGTGATCCTGCTGTGCTGGAAATGGTAGAGCGGTTAAAAAATGATGGTCCGCTTAAAACGCCAACAGGTATTGCATACATAAAAGAAGGGGAAGGTCCATCACCTATGGATGATCCGGAAACCTCCCGAAGCCTGACACTTGCTTTAGCCGGTCGAGCCCAGCTTTTAGCACCTATTGTTGCCCATAAACTACCAAGGCACAATGGCCACCTGCTGGACATCGCTGGTGGCTCAGGCTTTTTCACGTACGAGTGGCTATTAGCAAATCCCGAAGCCACCGCCACGGTATTGGATCGTCCACAGGTGTTAACAGTCGCGGCAGAGTGCCTTGATACGTTCTCGCGCAGCAATCGCTCCGGAGCAGACACCGTTCCAGGGCGCGTTACTCTGCTTCCCGGCGATATGCTGACCGACGAACTTCCAGAAGCGAACCTGATTCTGGCAGCCAGTCTTTTTCACGACTGGCCAACTGAAACCTGCCGACTCCTGGCCCAGCGCTTTGCTAATACCTTGAAACCCGGGGGAGAACTATGGGTACACGATGCTTTTCTGAACGATGCGCTGGATGGACCACAGGCAGTTACAGACTATTCCGCTCAACTATTCTGGGTTACCAAAGGTAGGGCGTACAGCCGGAGGGAGTATAGGCAATGGTTTACAGAAGCGGGTCTTGTTGCTACAACAGAAAATATCTCTACGCAGTTGGACTATGGATTAATCCGGGCACTTAAACCATAGAAACCTTATTTGAAAGCAGTATCCTCTCACTATAGACCGGCTAAAAACAGCAAGAGCCGATCGGTGAGGATCGGCTCTTGGTTGTAAATAGATGAGGTGGCAGCTACCTACTCTCCCACCGGTGAAGGCAGTACCATCGG